>NZ_LT707064.1:4424450-4757600 GCF_900156465.1 Pseudomonas sp. 7SR1 | reverse complement strand
TCGCGCCGTGTTCGCCATTGCCCATGTCGGCCAGGCCACTTCGGTGATGCTGGCCAATCTCGGCCCAGAGACTGTCGAGGTACGTTTGCAGACGGACCTGGAGGGCTTCGAGGAAATCGTTTCAGACAGCCCATATCCCGCGCCCGAGGGTGCCAGCATGAGTCTTTGTGGCTATGGTTATCGCTGGTTTCGCTACGCAGGCTCAGAACAGCAGCAGGGTGACCGCCAGGAGACCGCAGACCACCAGTAGCAATGCGGACACTTGGGTGGAGCTCAAGGCCAGTGCGTCTGCCCGTGATTGCCCGCTGAACCGGCCCTGGATCCGGTGCAGCGATTGCTGCGACTCGAACAGATTGTCCGGCCGTTGCCCGTCGTCGTCTTCCCGGGTCATCTGGCCGGTGCAGGCCCTGCGGGCAAGCAGGCGGTCGAGCAGGCCGGGCATCAGGCAAGTACCGACAATGGCCTTCACCGACGCCGCGCCCAACCACAGTTCCCTGGGCGTGCGTCGTACCACGCTGAGGATCGCCCGGGCGGCGACGTCCGGATCGTGGATGGGCGGAACCGGTTGCGGGCGCTTGTCGAGTTTATTGCGTGCCCAATCGAACTGTGGGGTATTGATGGCGGGCAGCTGGACCATGCAGACGCGGATACCGCTGCGGGCATGAAGCAGTTCGCAGCGCAGTGAGTCGGTAAACCCGCGGACGGCGAACTTGGCCCCGCAATACGCCGCCTGCAACGGAATGGCGCGGTAGGCCAGTGCCGAGCCGACCTGGATGATCACCCCGCGATCACGCGGCTCCATGAGCGCCAGTGCCGCCATCGTGCCGTGGACGGTGCCCAGGTAGGTCACCGACGTCACCCGCTGGATTTCCTCGGCGCTGAGTTGGCGGACAGGGGAAAACACCGTGGTCATGGCGCAGTTGATCCAGACCTGCACCGGGCCCAGCTCGTGCTCGATGCGTCGCGCCGCTTCGAGCACGGCCGCGGCGTCGGCCACGTCGACGCCGATGCCCAGGGTCCGCGTGCCGCGCTGCTGCAGTTCATCTTCGGTGTCGGCCAGGGCTTGGGCGCCCCGGGCCAGCAGGCCGACCCGATAACCGGCGGCGGCGAACCGGTGGGCCGTCGCGCGACCGACACCGGCGCTGCCGCCGCAGATCACCACCACCGGCGGGTTTGGCTCATCCATTGCGTTTCTTCCAATTCAATGATCTCTGCCCGATGGCCGGTGCGGTAGCATCAGTGAGGCCGCGCCACGCCCCGCAGCAGGTTGGCACTGAGCTTGTCGGCGTTGCAGCTGGCGACGTTGGCCAGCGACACCATGCCCACCAGCCGCTTGTCGCGGTTTACCACCGGCAGGCGACGTTTTTCCAGCTGGGCCATGTTCTTGGCGACATGGTCGACTTCTTCGTCTTCGAAGCAGTAGCGCACCTCGTCGCTCATGATCCGGCTGACCGGGGTGTTCAGGTCCATGCCGTCGGCCATGGCGCGAATCACCAGGTCGCGGTCGGTGATCATCCCGGCCATGCGGTCGTCCTGGTTGATGATCAGCGCGCCGATGTCGGCCTGGCGCATGATCAGTGCGATCTCGCGCAGCGGCGTATCGGGTGAAACCGTGCGAATTTCCCGACTCATGATTTCATTGACTTTCATCGTTGATCTCCTCTTTCGGGTTGGACAGTAACCTGGCCTGGCGGCTGCGCTGGGTCTGGGCAGTGCCGTGGCCGGCTCCTGTCTATTGTGAAAATCCGAGTTGGCGATGGTTCAGCATTTTTTGCCCAGGCAGGGATAGCTGCACTTTTATGAAGCCGCAGGTGAGGATTCGCACCATGGGAAGGCAGGCGTCGGCGGTGGCGGCGCAGGTCCTGGCCATGGCTCACCAAGGCGACAGGTTCGCTGCAGGACCCGATTCCACAAGGGGCGGCTGGGCACTCTGGGCATGACCGAGGCGTTGCACGCAAGGTTTGGCACGCTCGCTGCAAGAGGGTGACCAGGCCCACCGCGAATGCAATCGAGTGGGCAGCCCCGTCGGTCAACGAAGATCGAACGCCAGCAGGTCGGGGAAATAACGGTAGGTCGAGGCGCAGTCGCCGGGCCGATACCGCACAGAACAGGCAAAGACGCCTGGAACCGCAAGGTTTCAGGCGTCTTTTTTTTTTGCTTTCAAAAACCGTGATGGGCTTTTGTCGGGTGCTTTATATGAATTCCAACGTCGCTTCCCTGAACAAGCTGCAAACGCTGATCGTGATCGGCAATGGCATGGTCGGCCATCACTGCGTCGAGCAACTGATCGAGCGCGGTGCCCTCAACCATTACCGCGTGCACGTGTTCAGCGAAGAGCCGATGCGTGCCTATGACCGTGTGCACCTGTCCGAGTATTTTTCAGGTCGTGATGCCGAGTCCCTGGCCCTCGGCGAAGCGTCGCTGTACCAGACGCCAGGCGTCACCCTGCACCTGGGCGTACCTGTCCAGGAGATCGATCGCCAGGCGCGCCAGGTGGTGATTGCCGGGGATCGCATCAGCTACGACAAGTTGGTACTCGCCACCGGGTCCTACCCGTTCGTGCCACCGATCCAGGGTGCCCAAGGCGATGCCTGCCTGGTCTATCGCACCCTCGAGGACCTCGATGCCATTCGCGCCGCTGCCGGCAATGCCCGTCGCGGCGTGGTGGTCGGTGGCGGCCTGTTGGGCCTGGAAGCGGCCAATGCCCTCAAGACCCTCGGCCTGGAAGCCCATGTGGTGGAGTTCGCGCCACGGTTGATGCCGGTGCAACTGGACGAGCGGGGCGGCCTGGCGCTCAAGGCCCGTATCGAGATGCTGGGTGTCGGTGTGCACCTGTCCAAGGGAACCCAGTCCATTACCGCCGGTGAGCAGTATCGCTACCGGATGAATTTCGGTGACGATGATTTCCTGGAAACCGATTTCATCGTGTTCTCCGCCGGTATCCGTGCCCAGGACGCCCTGGCGCGCCAGAGCGGATTGCCCATCGGCCCACGCGGTGGCGTGGTCATCGATGACCAGTGCATGACCTGCGATCCGGACATCTACGCCATCGGCGAATGCGCCGCCTGGAACGGCAGCATCTTCGGCCTGGTCGCTCCGGGTTACCAGATGGCCCGCAGTGTCGCGGCACGACTGTGCGGTGAAAATGCCGAGCCGTTCACCGGTGCCGACATGTCCACCAAGCTGAAACTGCTTGGCGTGGACGTCGGTTCCATCGGTGATGCCCATGGCAACACCCCAGGCTCGCGCAGCTTCCAGTTCATCGACGAAACCAGCGCCAGCTATCGGCGACTGGTGGTGGACGCCGCCGGCAAGCGAGTGATCGGCGCGGTGCTGGTGGGTGACAACAGTTACTACGACACGCTGTTGCAATACATGCAGAACGGCATCGCGCTGCCCAAGGATGCCGCCAGCCTGATCCTGCCGTCGTCTGCCGGCGCTCCGACACTGGGCCCGGCGGCGTTGCCCGAAACCGCCACGATCTGCTCGTGCCACAACGTCACCAAGGGGTCGATCTGCTCGGCCATCGACAGCGGTTGCACCGATCTCGGACAACTGAAGTGCGACACCAAGGCCGGCACCGGTTGCGGCGGCTGTGCCGCGTTGGTCAAGCAGGTGTTCGAACACGAGCTGGTCGCCCGTGGCGTCAGCGTCGACAAGAGCCTGTGCGAACATTTCGCCTACACCCGGCAGGAGCTGTACGCGCTGGTGCGGGTGGAAGGCATCATCAGTTTCGAGGAGCTGCTGGCCAAGCACGGTCGCGGGCACACCGGCTGCGACCTCTGCAAGCCGGCGGTTGGCTCGATCCTGGCCTCCTGCTGGAACCAGCCGATCATGGACCCGTCACTGGTGCCGTTGCAGGACACCAACGACACCTTCATGGCGAACATGCAGAAGAACGGTACCTATTCGGTGGTGCCCCGGATCGCCGGTGGCGAGATCACCGCTGACAAGCTGATCGCCATCGGCGTGGTCGCCAAGAAATATGACCTTTACACCAAGATCACCGGTGGCCAGCGCATCGACCTGTTCGGCGCCCAGTTGCACCAGCTGCCGGACATCTGGGCCGAGCTGATCGAGGCCGGCTTCGAAACCGGGCATGCCTACGGCAAATCCACCCGTACGGTGAAATCCTGCGTCGGCAGCACCTGGTGCCGCTACGGTGTGCAGGACAGCGTGCAGATGGCCCTGACTATCGAAGATCGCTACAAGGGCCTGCGTTCGCCTCACAAGCTCAAGTTCGCCGTATCCGGTTGCACCCGCGAGTGCGCCGAGGCCCAGAGCAAGGACGTCGGCGTGATCGCCACCGAGAAGGGCTGGAACCTCTACGTGGCCGGTAATGGGGGTATGCGTCCACGGCATGCGGAGCTGTTCGCCACCGACCTGGACGACGAAGCCCTGATCCGCTACATCGACCGCTTCCTGATGTTCTACATCCGCACCGCCGACAAGCTGCAGCGCACATCGGTCTGGCGCGAAAGCCTGGAGGGCGGCCTGGACTACCTCAAGGACGTGATCATCCATGACAGCCTGGGCCTGGGCACCGAGCTCGAAGCCCAGATGCAACTGGTGGTCGACCGCTACGAATGCGAGTGGGCCAATGCCCTGAAAGACCCGGAAAAGCTCAAGCGTTTCCGTACCTTCGTCAACGATGGCCGCGGCGACCCGGATGTCCATTTCGTCAGGGAACGCGGCCAGCGCCGGCCGGTTCATGCCGGCGAACTTCACCTGATTCCCGTCACCGAGGAGGTGCTCTGATGAGCCAGTCAAATGTCGTCCGTATTCCCGTCGCCCAGACCCCGGTGCAGTGGCGGCCCCTGTGCAGTCGCCAGGACCTGGTGCCCAATTCCGGCGTGGTCGCCTGGCACGACGGCAGCCAGGTGGCGCTGCTGTACTTGCCGGAGCAGGTGGACCGGCCGCTCTACGCCATCGACAACCGCGACCCCAAGTCCGGCGCGAACGTCATCGGTCGCGGCTTGCTGGGCAGTATCAAGGGTGAACTGGTGATCGCATCGCCCATGTACAAGCAGCATTTCCGTCTGGAGGACGGCCATTGCCTGGAGTACCCGGAACAACGCCTGCGGGTATGGCCGGTGCGACTCAACGGCGACGTGGTGGAGATTGGCGAGCACTGATCCGCTCTTGTGGCGAGGGCGCCTGCTCCCTCGCCACAAGGGCCCTTAAGCGAACGTACCAAGCCGCAGGTCGGGGGGAAGCAATGAAAACCGCAGCTCAACTGGTAAGACTCAAGAGCGTGCAGAACCAGCAGGTCCATAGCATCGCGCCGGAGCAGACGGTGCTTGAGGCGCTGCGGATCATGGCCGAGAAAAATGTCGGTGCGCTGCCGGTGATCGAAGACGGCCAGGTGGTGGGCGTGTTCAGCGAACGGGACTATGCACGCAAGATGGTGCTGCAGGGACGCTCCTCGGTAGGCACGCCGGTGCGCACGATCATGAGTGCGCCGGTGATCACCGCCGATAGCCAGCAAAGCATCGATCGCTGCATGGAGGTCATGACCGACAGCCATCTGCGGCACCTGCCGGTGCTGGACAATGGGCAGTTGATCGGGCTGTTGTCCATCGGCGACCTGGTGAAAGAGGCCATCGTCGAACAGGCCGATCTGATCCGGCAGTTGGAACACTACATCCGCGGGCACTGAGGCTCGCACAATCATTGCCGGCACCGTCCGGCATCACCTCTGTGGCAAGGGGATGAAGCTCCTTGCCACAGGTCGCTCCGACCTTGGCAACCAATAGGTGTCAGCCCAGCATCAGCAGTTGGCGAATCAGGTTGGGCGTGCTGCCGGTCCAGCGCTTGAACGAGCGCCGGAAGTTCGCGGTGTCATTGAAGCTCAGGTACTGCGCCACCTCTTCATTGCTGAAGCCCTTGACCTGATACAGGTACAAGGCCACATGGGTATGCACCCGGTCCACCTGTTGCTGAAACCCGGTGTGGTGCTTGTGCAACTTGCGCTTGAGGGTGGCCGGGCTCATGGCAAACGCTTGGGCGGTCTGCTCCAGGCTCGGGGTCTGGCGCACATGGGCACGCAGGTACTCGTAGACGCAGTCGAGGAAACTGGCGGTGAAGCCCAGGTGATCGAGCTGTTCCCGGGCTTCGATCCGTGCCACCTGGCCGGCGGTGGCCGAAGCGTCGGGCCAGGGCTGGGCCAGGCAGTGGCGGGGCAGGCGCATCAGGTCCAGGGGCCGGTCGAACTGTGTCTGTTCCCCCAGATGTACCCAGTATTGCTCCACATAACGCGGCTCGCTGTGGCGAAAGCTGCATTGCCACGGCAGGCGTTCGCCGCTCAGCCAGGTGCTCATCGCGATCATCGAGGTCATGCTCGCTTCCAGCACGAAGCGCCACTGGTCATGGGCGCCGCAGCTGTCCAGCCAGTGGACGTAGGCGTAATGCTCATCCAGCAGCAGGCGTGGTGCGGCCAGCGGACTGAGCAGCGCCTGTTGCTCGATCAGGGTCTGCAGGGCCTGGTGCAGGTTCGGCGCATGGCGCAAGGCATGGCTGGCCGGCCCATAGTGCCCAGGTAACAGCCGCTGGCCTAAGAGGAAACTGCTGTCGCTGGCATCCAGCAGGCGCCGACTGTTCTCGATCAGGCCAAGAAACTGCTGCGGGCTGATGCGGCTGCGGCCGGCCAGGATATCGTCATGGAACAACCCGGTGCCGCGCAGCAGGCGATGGCTGTCGATGTCCCGCGACAGCGCCAGGTCGATCAGCGCGGCAGGCTGATAGTGCCCCGGAATGAAGCGGCAGTCGGTCTCGTACCAGCAGGTCTTGATGGTCATGGCGCAGCCTCAGGCGCTTTTCGCCAGGCTGGGCCGGGATTGGGCCAGCGCCAGGTTGAGACGTTTGAGCAGGGCCTCGGGGGATTCGTCGAACGCCATCACCACCGCCGCACTGGCCAGCAGTTGCAGGCGTTCGCCGTGTTGCCGGGTCTTGTGAGCCAGGCTGCGCACCGCGTCCTGCAACTCTGCGGCCAGGCGCCGGGCCTGGCTTTCGCCGGTGTCGGGCAACAGCACCACGAAACGATCGCCAGCCAGCCGGCACAGCAGGTCCTGGCGGCGCAGGTTCAGCACCACCAACTGGCTGACGGCCTGGAGCACTGCATCGCCCTCGCCGTGGCCGAAACGCTGGTTGATGGCGGTGAAGTTGTCCAGGTCCAGGGCCAGCAGCGACAGCGGTTGCTGGCGGCGCCGGCTGTCTTCCAGGCAGGCGGACAATTCGTGCTTGAGGAAGTCCGCGCCGCCCAGGGGCGTGAGCTTGTCGAACAAGCGGTGCTCGCGGAACAGTCGTTCGCGCTTTTCCATCTGGCCATTGATTGCCAGTTGCTCGCGGTGCCAGTGGTAGATGCCGAGGGTCAGCAGGATCATGCCCACCGGCATCGGGCCGGATTCCAGCCAATGATCCCAGGTGATGCTGTCGGGCAGATGGATGAACTCGTCGAGGCTGTCGATCCACCAGGAAAAGAAGATGCAGCCCAGGCCCAGGATCAGGTAGTTGGTCACTCGTCCGGCCGGCCGGCTCTTGAGCACCAGGCCCAGCCAGACCAGTGCCAGCAGCGCCGAGCCGCCTTCGCCCAGGATGTCCAGCCAGACCCATTGTGCGACGGGTTTGAGCTCGCCACAGGCCAGGTGCAGGATCAACCCGAGGTTGGCGGCCAAGAGCAGCAGGGCGAGTTTGAAACGATGCGGGCCGAGCACGCAGAACATGGCCGGAATCCTTTGCCAGAAGTGGAATGCGGCCCAGCACAGCAGATGAATGTGACAGTGCGGTGACGACGGGCGAATGCCTGGGGGAGGTCGAATCAGCTCATCGGTTGTCCGGTTTTTTTTGCTGCAGGGAGGCCGCATCTCTCCCATTGTGGCGCGGGGATTGATCCCCGTTGGGAGGCGATGCGCTCCCGGCCGGCATACCTGTCGCACCATGCAATCAGCGCTACAGGGCTGCTGTGCAGCCCAACGGGGATCGATCCCCTCGCCACGAGGTCAGCGTCTTCAGCTTCATCGGGCCGCAGGGAAGAGGTCATTTCAGCTCACTTCGGCCGACCAACCCGTCTGAATCGCCGATATCGTCCTCTGGCTCGGCCCCGCTGTCACAGAACCGTCATTGCCCGGCCCTAGCGTGCCCTCCCAGTTGCCGGGCCATTGCCTGGCGGATTCGGATTCCGGGGAGGACCATCATGCATCACCGCACAAGCACTGCCGGGCTCGTGGGCTTCACGTTCACCGCGTTGGCGATGGCCATCGCCAGTGAACGACTGAACGCCGCAGAGCAGTCCGCCGGCGCCACGGAACACGTTGAAGTGGTGGGGCAGGCGGCCAGTATCGATCAGGCCCTCAAGGAACAGCGCAGCGCCGACAGCATCAAGAGCGTGGTGCATGCCGACGGCGTGGCGCAGTTGCCGGACGAGAACGTCGCCGAGGCGGTGCAGCGCCTGCCCGGTGTCGCCGTGGAGCGCGACCAGGGCGAGGGACGGTTTGTCAGCGTGCGGGGCCTGGGGCCGGACCTCAACAGTGTGACCATCAACGGCACGCTGGTGCCGGCCCCGGAAAGCGAACGACGGGCCGTGGCGCTGGACGTATTGCCATCGGAGCTGGTGCAGTCGCTGTCGGTGATCAAGACCCTGACGCCAGACATGGACGCCAACTCCCTCGGCGGCACGGTGGATGTGAAAAGCCTCTCGGCCTTCGACCACAAGGGCCTGTTCTACACCGGGAGCAGCGAAGCCAGCTACGACAAGAACACCGGCCAGACCAGCCCGAAATTCTCTGGTGCCGCCAGCGACCGCTTCAGCCTGGGCGATGGCATCGACAACTTCGGTGTGGCCGCCGCGCTGAGCTGGCAGAAGCGCGACTTCGGTTCGGACAACGTCGAAACCGGGGGCGCCTGGGATTTCGAGCAAGGCTCGCGGCTCGAAGAGTTCGAACAGCGCGACTACGACATCCGCCGTGAACGGGCCGGGGGCGGTTTGAACTTCGACTACAAGCCCGACGACTTCAGCAGCTATTACCTGCGCACCCTGTACAGCCGCTACAAGGACAGCGAAGTGCGCAATGCCGCCAGCATTGCCTTCGACGACCCGCAAGCGCCGGGCGAGGTGGGGGCTGCCGAAGGCGAGCGCAAACTCAAGCAGCGGGAGGAAACCCAGGAAATCCAGTCCTACGTGCTGGGTGGCGAGCGCATGTTCGGCCTCTGGACCCTCAGCGGCCAGGGCGGCTACAGCCGCTCCAGCGAGGACAGCCCGGGCCATATCGCCGGCGCCACCTTCAAGGGTATCGACGGTTTCGACGGTGGTTTCTACGACAGTGACAAGCCGCGACCGATCATCGGCCCGGGGTTCTACGACCCGACCAACTTCAGCCTCGACAAGGTGGACTGGGAGGAACAGAAAACCACCGACACCGAGAAAAACCTGCGCCTGGACCTGGCCCGGGACTATGACTTGAGCGGCTATGCCTCCCAGGTCAAGTTCGGCGGCAAGGTGAGCCGGCGCGACAAGGACAACGACCTGGACGCCTGGGTCTATGAAGACTTCGATGACCTGGGCTTCACCGACGAACAGCTCAACCTCGGGCAATTCCAGAAAGGCAATGTGGACTACCGCCTCGGGCATTACGGACCGGGCATCAGCCCCGGTGCCATCAAGCAATTGCTGGGCGGCCTGGATCGCGATGCGTTTTTCGACGAGCAGGAGTCCCGGGTCAACGACTTCAAGATGAGCGAAGACATCAATGCCGCGTACCTGATGAACACCGTCGACATCGACGACTGGCGCTTCATCGCCGGCATGCGCTACGAAGGCACCGAATTCGAAGCCAAGGGCACCGGCGCCACCGACGGCGTATTCACCGACACCCAGACCCGTCGCAAGTACCACCACTGGCTGCCAGGACTGCACGCGCGCTACCAGCTGGACAAGAACACCCAGGTCCGTGCGGCCTGGACCAAATCCGTGGTGCGTCCGACCTTTGGGCAACTGGCGCCGGGCTTCGTCATCGACGATGACGAGGCAACCTTCGGCAACCCGGACCTCAAGCCGCTGGAGTCGAGCAACCTGGACCTGGGCATCGAGCATTTCATGGGCCATGCCGGCACCGTCTCGGCCTTCGTGTTCTACAAGGACATCAAGCACTTCGTCTACAACACCGACCTGGCCGGCACCGGCGCCTGGACGGATTTTGCCGAAGCCCACAGCTATGCCAACGGCGACAGCGCCAAGTTGTATGGCCTGGAACTGGCCTACTCACAAAAATTCGACTGGCTGCCGGCGCCCTGGAACGGCCTGCTGCTGGGTGCCAATGCCACCTTCAGTCGTTCGGATGCCGAAATCGAAGGCTTCGACCAGGCCAGCGGTACCCAGCGCAAGCGCAGCATCGATCTGCCGAACCAGTCCGACACGGTTGGCAACCTGATGCTGGGCTGGGAAGACGACAAGCTGAGCCTGCGCCTGTCGGCCAACTACAAGTCGGCGTATCTGTTCGAACTGGCGTCCATCGGCGACCGCGATCACGACCTGCACGTCGATGCCCAGACCTTCGTCGACTTCAGCGCCCGCTATTCGCTGACCAAGAACCTGCAGGTCAGCCTGGAGGCCCAGAACCTCACCGACGAGCCGTATTTCGTCTACACCGGGCATCGCTCCTACAACGGCCAGTACGAGGAGTACGGCCCGACCTACAAGCTGGGGCTGACCTTCACGCATTTCTGAATGACGGGGCTGATCTTTCTGTGGCGAGGGGACTCAGCGAAACCCTCTCGCCACAAGGTAAATAAAAACCACTTTGAGCCCGGCTCGATGACAAGGATTTTGCGTTGGATATGAATATCGGTTTTTCCAAGCACTATTGGCTGGCAATGTTGATCGGCCTGGCCACCGGCCCGGCCCTGGCGGCTCCAGCCAGCCCCGGCCTGACGCTGCAACCCTGGGCGCCGACCCAGGCACTTTCCCTGGATGCGCTGACGTTCCTGCCCGGCGAGCAGACCCGCGAACGCCTGGCCGCCGGGCGCGACGGGCTGCTGCTGCTCGATGCCCGAGGTCGCGAACTGGCGCGCCTGAAGGGTCGTTTCGAAGGCCTCGACAGCCGCACCCTCGGCACCGACGTGCTGGTCGCCAGCCTCGACAGCACGCGCCAGCAGGCGGTACTGGTCAACCTCGACCCCAAGGGCCGCCGATGGGGGGCGCCGGTGTACCTGCCCACCCGGGACTTTCCGGTCAACGGCCTGTGCCTGTACCGCGATGAGGCGAGCAACCTGTTCGTGTTCCTGGTGGGCGAAGAGGGCAAGGGCGAACAATGGCTGGTAGGCGCCGACGGGCAATTGAGTGCGAAGCCCCAGCGCGTGCGCGGTCTGCCATTGCCACCGGACGCCAAGACCTGCCAGGTGCAGGACGCCGCCGGCCAGTTGTTCGTCAACGAAGAGCGGGTCGGCTGGTGGGCCTATCCGGCGTCCGCTGAAGCCGAGACCGTGCGGATGCCCGTGGCGATGCGCACGCCGTTCGGGGATATCCGGCAGACGGCAGGTGCCATGGCGGTGATGCCGGGGGGCATGCTGGGCCTCGATCCCGACGCCGCGCAATTGCATCTGTACCAGCAAACGGACGCGGGATGGACGTCCCAGGGCATCCTGGCCCTGGCAGGCCTGAAAGAGCCGGAAGGCCTGGCGGCACGGTTGACAAAAGACGCGCTCGAAGTGCTACTGCGGGACGACGACAACGGCCAGCTGTACCAGGGCGAAATCCGCTGGCAACCGGCGCCGGTAGCGCTGGCGCCGGTGTTGCCCAGCGTGGCTGCCGTCGCCCAGAGCGAACCGGTGGCTCGCCAGGGCGACGCCGCGGATGACCCGGCGATCTGGGTGCACCCGACGACGCCCGGGGCGAGCCGGGTGCTGGGCACCAACAAGAAGCAAGGGCTGCTCGCCTACGACCTGCAAGGCAAATTGCTGCAGGAGCTGTCGGTGGGGCGTCTGAACAACGTCGACTTGCGGGCCAATTTCAAACTCGGCATGCAAACCGTCGACCTGGCGGTGGCCAGTAACCGCGACCGCAACAGCCTGAGCCTGTTCAGCATCGACCGCGCCAGTGGCGAGCTGCGCGAAGCGGGCGAGGTCCCCACGCCGCTGGAGGACATCTACGGCATCTGCCTGTTCCAGCCCGCCGAGGGCGAGTTGTATGCCTTCGTCAACGGCAAGGACGGCCGCTACCTGCAATATCGCCTCAGCGCCCCGGATGGGCTGGTCAAGGGCGAGTTGGTGCGCCAGTTCAGCGTCGATAGCCAGCCTGAAGGCTGCGTGGCCGATGAGCGCCATCAGCGGTTGTTCCTGGGGGAGGAAGACGTCGGCGTCTGGGCCGTGGATGCCCGGGCCGACCAGCCGGCCACCTTGACCCGCGTGATCGAAGTCGGCCCGCAACTGCACGCCGACGTCGAAGGCATGGCCCTGTACCGAGGCGACGGCGGCGATTACCTGGTGGTGTCCAGCCAGGGCAACGACAGCTACCTGGTGCTCGATGCCGCGCCGCCTTTCGCCGTACGCGGTGCTTTCCGGGTCGGCTTGAATGCGGCGGCGGGTATCGACGGCGCCTCGGAAACCGACGGCCTGGAAGTCACTTCGGTCAACCTCGGCGGGCCCTGGAGCCAGGGGATGCTGGTGGTCCAGGACGGACGCAAGCGCATGCCCGAACAGGCCCAGAACTTCAAGTTCGTGCCCTGGGCCGATATCGCCAGGGCGCTGCGCCTGCCTTGAGCGACGCTGTCATCAACCGGTCACGAACATTTCATCGAATAGCAGCCAGACAGGAGTTCTACCCATGCAAGCCACTTTGGAACACATGACGATCTGGGGCCTTATCGGCGACGCGAGTCTGCTGGTCAAGGCGGTCATGCTCACGCTGTTGCTGGCGTCGCTGTCGAGCTGGTACCTGATCATCCAGCGCAGCACGGTGCTGCAACGCAACGAGCGACAGCTCAAGGGTTTCATGCAGCGTTTTCGCAGCAGCCAGGACCTGTTGCCCCTGTACCGCGAAAGTGCCCAGGCCAGGGACGTGGACGGCGGCATCACGCCGATTTTCCAGGCAGGCCTGCTGGCCTTCACTCAGTTCCACCAGCCTTCCTGCCAACCCGAGGTGGTGCTCGAAGGGGTGGAGCGTTCGCTGCAAGTGGCGATCAGCGAGCAGGAAGTGCAACTGGAAAAGGGCCTGCAATTGCTCGCCACCGTCGGTTCGGTCAGCCCCTACATCGGTCTGTTCGGCACCGTCTGGGGGATCATGAACGCATTCCTCGGCCTGTCCCAGGTACAGCAGGCCAGCCTCTCCACGGTAGCGCCGGGCATCGCCGAAGCGCTGATCGCCACGGCCATCGGCCTGTTCGCCGCAATCCCGGCGGTGATCGCGTACAACCGGTTCGCCGCCCGTGGCCAGACCCTGCTGACCTGCTACTACGCCTTCGGCAACGAGTTGCAGGCCCGTCTGCATCGCAAGCTGCACGGCGCCCCGGTGAACCTGGCTTCGGTCGCTTGAAAGGAGAGGGCAGATGCTAGTCAAGCCACAACGCAAGCACGGGCCCAAGGCCGAAATGAACGTGGTGCCTTACATCGACGTGATGTTGGTGCTGCTGGTGATTTTCATGGTCACCGCGCCCATGCTGACCCAGGGTGTGAAGATAGAACTGCCCAAGGTCGCGAGCGAGGCACTGGCCAACGACAGTCGCCAGCGGATCCTGACCCTGTCGGTCAAGGCCGAAGGCGGCTACTACTGGAACCTGGGCGACGAACTGGACACCCGACACCAGACCGACAGCGCCGTGGACCTTGAGCAGATGCGGGCCAAGGTGGCCCAGGTGGTTGCCGAGCGCAGCGACACCCAGGTGTATATCCGGGCCGACGATCATGCCGATTACGGCCGGGTCGTCGCCGCCATGGCCGCCTTGCAGCAGGGCGGCGTGAGCAACCTGGGACTGGTGACCGAGGCGCCGCAATGACGGCGATGATCATGCACAGTTCTTCCATGAACCTGCCGGTAGCGGCCAGCCACCGTTTCTGGCAAAACAGCCTGGCGGCCGGGCTCGCCGTGGCCCTGCACGCTGCCGTGGCGGCCTTGCTGGTACTGGGTTGGAGCGTGGAAAAGCCTGCCGCGGAGGCAGCCCGGGTGCTACGCACGCAATGGGTGATGCTGGCCCCCGCGCCCGAGGCGGCCGCCCCGGCCCCGCTGGAACCTGTGGCAGCGCAACCGGTGGAGTCCGTCCCGGCGCCGGCCGAGATGCCCCGGCCCGAAACGGCCAAGCCCATCCCGGACCCGAGCCTCCAGGCGCGAAAACTGGAACAGGCAGCCTTGGCGCGCAAACGGGTAGAGGAGCACAAACGCGAGCAACAGGCCCGACAGCAACGCGAGCGCGTAGAGAACGAGCGGCGTGCGGAGCATGAGCGGCACTTGCAGGAAGCCCAGCAGGCCGCCGAACAACAACGCCAGGCCAGGCAGGCCGATGAACTGGCCCGGCAACACCAGGCCGAGCAGGCCCGCCTGGCTGCCGCCGACAGCCGCAGCTACCAGCCGTTGAGCAAGCAGGCCCCGGATTATCCGCAGCGTGCCCTGGACAAAGGCCTGGAAGGCGACTGCACCGTGGAATACAGCGTGACGCCGGATGGGCGCATCGATAATCCCAAGGTACTCGACGGTTGCCATCCACTGTTCATCCGTCCGTCCCTGGCCGCGGCCCAGGGCTTTCGTTATCAGCCCCGGATCATCGATGGCAAGGCGGTGACCGTGCCGGCGGTGCGCAATACCTTCCACTATCGGATCAAATGAGCTGCGGACAACCGTCCACGCAAGGTTCGCGGTACAGCGCCTAGGCCGGGTCGGCGGGCCGATGCTGGCGCAGCAGTTCGATCTGCTGGGATGGGATCAAGGTGCGCAACGCCTTGTACAGCGCGCGGGTCTCCAGCAGGTTCCAGATGCGTAGCATGGTTTCCAGCGCATCCAGGGGCTTGCTGATGAAGTCCCGCGCGCCCAGGGCCAGCGCCCGCAGACGGGTGTCCCGGGTCGCGTCGGCGGTCAGGACCAGGATCGGCAGGTAGTCGTTGGCCGGTATGCGGCGGTTGAGCTGTTCCAGTACGGCGAAGCCGTCGAAGGCGGGCATGTGCAGGTCAAGGATCACCAGGTCCGGCTCGAAGCTGTTGAACAGGTCGAGGGTGCGCAGCGGTTCTGTGCTGCTCAGCACATTATGCAGGCCTTCGCGGGCCAGCAATTGCTCCATCAGGTCCAGGTTGGGGCGCTGATCGTCGACGATCAGGATGCGCAGGTCGCGGTTCATGCGGGCTCCGGCAGATAGTGCTCAAGATGGGCCAGGAAGGCCTGGATGTGAATGGGTTTGGTCAGGATCGCCGTGGCGCCGGCATCCTGCAGGGCTCGGTGGGTCAGGTCGCTGGCGTCGGCGGTGATCATCAGCACCGGCGTCGCGGCAGTGGCGGGGGACTGGCGCAAGCGACGCAAGACTTCCAGGCCCTCCAGGTCCGGCAGGGTCACGTCCAGCAGGATCAGTTGCGGCGCGTGCTGGCGCGCCAGGTCCAGGCCTATCTGGCCCTGCATGCTCGACAGCAGCTGGATGCCCGGACGGCGTTGCATCAGGGTCTCGATCAGCGCGAGGCTCGAAAGGTTGTCTTCGATGCACAGGACCTTGCCGTGGTACTGGACGGGTGGGCGGGCCACCGCCAGGGGCGCGATGGGCGCCGAATGGCTGTCGCTCACCTGGGCGGCCGGCAACAGCAGGGTAAAGCAGCAACCCTGTTGCGGCACGCTGTGCACCTGGAGGCTGCCCTGCATCATTTCCAGCAGGCTCTTGCTCAGGGACAGTCCGAGGCCGGTGCCCTCGACCTGGGGATCGGCGTCCAGGCGTTCGAACGGCTTGAACAACTGCGCCAGTTGATCGAGGGCAATGCCGTGCCCGGTATCGCTGACGGCGATGCTGACCTGATGGGCCTGGGCGGTCACTTCGATGCGCACCTCGCCGCCGGGACGGTTGTACTTGATGGCGTTGGACAGCAGGTTGAGCAGCACCTGGACCAGGCGCTGACGGTCGGCCCGCACACCAGTGCCCTCCGGAAGCGGCGGCAGTTCGACGAGACGAATGCCGGCGTCGGCGGCCATGGGCGAAACCAGCGTCAGGGCCTCGTGCAGGACCGCCGACAGAGCGATGGGCTCGATATTCAGCGGCAGGCGGCCGGCCTCGATGCGGGCGATGTCCAGCACCTCGTTGATCAGCGCCAGCAGGTGCTGGCCGGCGCGCAGGATATGGCTGACCTGGGGGCGCTGCCCGGCCGTGGAGTCCATGTCCAGCAACTGCGCGAAGCCGAGGATGGCATTGAGGGGCGTGCGCAACTCATGGCTCATGCGCGACAGAAACTCGCTCTTGGCCCGGCTGGCGCTTTCCGCTTCTTCGCGGGCAGTGCCCAGGGCGATCTCGGCGGCACGCCGGTCGGTGATGTCCCGGGTGATCTTGGAGAAACCGCGCAGGGCGCCGGTGGCGTCGTATTGGGCCGTGATGACCACGCTGGCCCAGAAGCGACTGCCATCCTTGCGACAGCGCCAGCCTTCTTCCATGTAATGGCCGTCGCGGGTGGCTTCGCGCAGGGCCATGTCCGGATGTGCCGGGCATTCCTCGGCCAGGTAGAACAGGGAAAAATGCCGACCGAGGATTTCCTGTTCGGTATAGCCCTTGATCCGCTCGGCGCCGGCATTCCAGGTGATCACGTGGCCCTGGGCATCCAGCGCGAAGATCCCGTAGTCCTTCACGCCGTCGATGATCAGCCGCAGCCGTTCCTCGTTGTCCCGCAGCGCCCGCTCGCGCTCGGCCAGCAGTTGCCCGGCCTCCACCAGGCGGGTGCCCAACTGCCCGATCTCGTCCTGTTCCGGTGGTTGCGGCAGCAAGGGTTGGCCCAGGGCCAGGCGCTGGGCGTTGCCTTGCACCTGCTGCACCCGGGCAACGATGCCCTTGGACAGGAACAGCACCGCGACTATCGCACCGAACAGACCGCACACCGCCGCCAGCAACGTGGCGAACAGCAGGCGCATGCGGGTGGCCGAGGCGGCGGCGCTGCGTTCGTCGAGCAGGGCGTCCTCACGGATGCGCATGGCGTTGATCTGTTCGCGCAGCACGTCCAGCACCTGCTTGTTTTCGATCAGGATCGCCGTGATGGCCTCGGTGTCATCGGCCCTGCCGTTGCGCAGCGCCGCCAATCCGTCGAGTTTCTCCTCGATCAGCGGCGTGATGGTCTGCAGATGATCGCGCACGCTGGCGTCGCGGATGTTGTGGTCCAGGCGTTGCAGGGCGGCCTGGATCAGCGACGTGGCCTTTTCGTAGCCGGGCAGGAAGTCCTCGCGGCGGGTCAACAGGTAGCCCCTCACGCTGGCCGCTGCTTCGGCCAGCAGGGTATGGACCGCCTGGATATCACCCTGGACCCGCAACACCCGGCGAACGTCCTCCTCGGCGCGGGCAGTCTGGCGTTCGGTGAAGTAGATCAGCACCAGCGACAGCAACAGCACCACCAGCGGCAGGGAAATCACCACCAGGGCCTTGCCTCGCAGGGGCAGGTCGTCCCAGCGACGCGTGATCCGCAGCTTCATGGCCATTGCCCGGCGGGTTGCGCCACCAGGCCCAGGGCGATGCCGCGCACCGCGGCCTGGGTCCGGTCGGCGGCGCCCAGCTTGCCGATGACCCGCTCCACATGGGCCTTGGCGGTGCCGGGGGCGATGCCGAGCTTTTCGCCGATTTCCCGGTTGCTGAAACCGCCCGCCACCAGGCCCAGCACCTGGCGTTCCCGGGTCGTGAGGGCCTGCAATTGAGCGGCGGCGCTGCCTCCGCGCTCGGCCATGCGCCGCAGCAAGCGGGCGCTGACGGCGCTGTTCAAGGTCTCTTCGCCCCGGGCCACCCGCCGGAGGGCATCCAGCACTTCCTCGCGGCTGGCGTCCTTGAGCAGGTAGCCAACGGCACCGGCATCGATGGCTGCTTCCAGGTGGTCGGGGCTGTCGTCCATGGTGAAGATCATGACTTTGATGAAGGGCTGGCGTTGTCGCAGGAGGCGCGCCGCGCCCAGGCCGTTGAGCACCGGCATGCGGATGTCGAGGATGGCGATGTCCGGGTGCAGCCGCTCGCACAGGTCCAGGGCTTCCTGGCCATCTCGGGCCTGGCCGACCACCTCGAAACCTTCGCTTGCGGCCAGCATGGCGATGAACCCGGTGCGGGTGACTTCATGATCGTCGGCCAGCAACAGGCGTATGGGCGCGGTCATGGCTGCTCTCCATGGGCGGGCAGTGGTACGCGGATCAGCAGCCGGGTCCCGCCCAGGGGGGCGCTCGAACAGCTCAATTGCCCTCCCAGAAGGCTGGCGCGCTCTTGCATCGCGGCAAGCCCCAGGTGGCAGCGGCCATTGGTTTCGACAGGTTGCCGCAGGGCGAAGCCACGGCCGTCGTCCTCGACCCGCAGGCAGGCCTGGCCGTCGCTCACCGACAGGCCCAGGCGCGCATGGCTGGCCTGGGCGTGCTTGAGGATATTGTTGATGCCCTCCTGCGCGATGCGGAACAGGGCGATCTCTACCGCGCCGGGCAGGCGGGCGGCGCTGTGATCGTCCCAGCTCACCGCCAGTCCCGCCTCGCGCAGGCGATCGGCTTCCTTGTCGACAGCCTTGTACAGGCCAAAGTCATCCAGCACATGGGGGCGCAGGCCGCCGATCAATTGCCGGCCTTCACCGACGCAGCCCTTGGCCAGGGCCAGGATGGTCTGCAACTCGTTCGCCAGCTCCGGAGGCAGGGAGGGGCAGCGCCCGGCGAAGCCCTGCAAGCGTTGATGCAGGCCGGCCAGATTCTGCGCCAGGCCGTCGTGCAGGTCGTAGGCCACGCGCTTGCGCTCGTCCTCCTGGGCACTGAACAGGCGATGGACCAGCTCCGACATGGTGCGCTCCCGGGCCTGGAGCGCTTCGAGCAGCCGATGGTTCTCCAGATGCGCGGCCAACAGTGTCGCCAGCAGTTGCAGCGAGTCGATGTCTTCGTTGTCCGGCGCCGTGATGGTCACGCTGTTGCCCAGCAGCAAGACTCGGGATACCGCGCCGTCGGAGGTGCGCAAGGGCACGCGCAGCACTTGCGGCAGGACACTGCCGGGGCACTCCAGCCATTGCGGGTCGGCCGAAGGCGAATGGGCGAGGCTGGCGAGCCGTTCCAGGCGCTCGCCGCTGCCATGGCTGGCGAGGGTGCGCAGCGGATCATCCGCCGTCCACTCCAACAGCAGGCCGTGATCCATGGCCATGAACGCACAGGCCCGTTGCACCACGCGCTGGCGCATCTGGGCCAGCGGCAGCCGGGTCAGTTCATGGCCGGTGCCCAGCAGCAGGCCCAGGCGCGCGGCACGGCTTTGCGACTGGCGATACTGGGTCCGAATGGCCAGGGCGCTGCCGGGATCATGGGGAGGGCTTTGCATGGGGGCTCCGGTATCAAAGGGACCGATTCGGTCGCGAGGCGGTATCAAGCCTTGCATGAAAAGTACCTGCGCGACGATCAGGCTGCGTTGAAAACCGCCTTGCCTGGTCGTCAATCGTTGGCTTTGCATGTACAGCCTAGAGCGTGTCGGTGGCGGGGCCCATCTGCCGAACGGCATAGTCGATCGGCACCGGTTGGCCGATGGCGGCGGTGCGGGCGGCCGGCAAAGTGGGGTCATTGAAACCCAAAGGAGCCCCACGATGAAAATGAAAACCTTCGCCCTTGCCGCCTTTTTTGTGCTGACCTCGCCGTTGGTCCATGCGGCCGATGCCACGCCTTACGTGTATCGCACCGTGGCCGAACAGCCGAAAGACGTGGGTGATCGCGAAATCGCTGCGCTCTTCGACCAGTGGAACACCACGCTGAAGACCGGCAGTGCCAGGGCAATGACCAGCCTTTATGCGCCGGACGCCATCCTGCAGCCGACGCTGTCCAACAAGGTGCGCACCACACCGGCACAGATCCAGGACTACTTCGATCACTTCCTGACCGGCAAGCCGGAGGGAACGATCAATTACCGGGAGATCCGTCATATGGGCCCCGATGCGGCCATGGACAGTGGGGTCTACACCTTCACGCTCACCAGCGCCGACGGCAGCAAGCGGGATGTCCAGGCCCGCTATACCTTCCTCTACGAACGCCTGGATGGGCAGTGGAAGATCATCAACCATCACTCTTCGGCCATGCCGGAGGTGCCGAAAGTCCTGCACGCCAGCCACTGACCCGTCTTGCCGCACCCGCGCCCTTGCTTGCAAGGGCGTTGTCGTTTCTCGGCAAGGCCGAGTCATCGCCCGGCGAGCAGGGCTTTATGCATTCATGGGGCATAAAGGACTTGGATTAGCGCATGAATATTAATTAGAATCAGTCTCATTTGAGACATTCCATGCGCAGGGCCTCTTGACATGTTTGATGCAGCTACGCCGGCGGAGCAGTCCCTACATACGTTGTACCGTGATCACGGCAGCTGGCTGGAAGGCTGGCTGAGGCGGCGCATGGGCAACGCCTGGGATGCCGCGGACCTGCGCCAGGATACCTTCCTGCGAGTGCTGTCCAGCGCCCAGCCCCTGGCCGACCTGCACGAGCCTCGCGCCTATCTGCTGACGATCGGCAAGCGGCTGCTGAGCAATTTCTACACCCGGCGCAACCTAGAGCAGGCTTATCTCGACGCATTGGCGAGCTTGCCCGAAGCGTGCGTGCCGTCTCCCGAACAACGTTGGTTGCTGCTCGAAACCCTGCACGCCCTGGATGAGTTGCTCGATGGCCTGCCGCCCCTGGTGCGGCGGGCCTTTTTATGGAGCCAGCTCGAAGGGCTGGGCTACCGGGAAATCGCCGAGCGCATGCAGGTGTCCGAGCGCACCATCAAGCGCTACATGGCCCAGGCCTACGAGCATTGCCTGCTGGTGGACTTCTGATGAACCCGGCTCCTTGCCCCGAAGCCCGGGAAGTGGCCCGGGCGGCGGCTCGCTGGTTGGCCATGATGGACGTTGGTGACGGTAAATTCGATTCCGCCGGCCTGCAGCGTTGGCGGGACAGCTGTGCCCAGCATGAGGCGGCCTGGCAGAAGGCCCTGCGATTGCGTCAGCGATTCGCCGGTGTGCCTCCTGAGTTGGGCATGGCGACCCTGGATCGGCCATCCCTGCCTCGGCGCGATGTACTCAAGCGGGCCTTGGGCGTCGCTGCACTGGTGCCGGCCGCCTGGATGCTGGGACGAGAGCTGCCGCTGCAAGCCTTGCGGGCCGACTTGCACACCGCCACCGGAGAACAGCGGCGCTGGTCGCTGGTGGATGGCAGCGTATTGCAGTTGAACACCGACAGCGCCGTGGACCTGGATCTCAAGGCACGGCGAGTGCTTCTGGTCCAAGGCGAGATGGCCCTTAAGGTCGCGGGCGATATGCCGCTGACCGTCCAGGCACCTTATGGGACGATCACCCTCAGGGATGGCGAAGTCTGCGTGCGGTTGAGCCAGGGCAGTTGCCAGGTGTCGTTGCTCAGCGGTTCAGCGCAACTGCAGCCGCTGCATGGGCTGTCGCTGACGTTGGAGAAAGGCCAGCAGGTCAGTTTACAGGCCGCCGGCGCAGGGCCTGTGAGTGCCTTCGATGTGGCTCAGTTGGGCTGGCGCGACGGCGTGCTGGTGGCGCAGAACCAGCCGTTGGGGGATTTTCTGCGAGAGCTGGACCGTTATCGTCCGGGCGTGTTGCGTTGGGACCAGAGCCTGGAGTCGCTACGGGTGACCGGGAGCTTTCGCCTGGAAAACACCGATCGGATCCTTGCGCTGCTGGCGGCCAGCCTGCCGTTGGATGTGCAAATGCGCACCCGGTACTGGGTCACGCTGGTCCCTCGTAAAAATATCGCCTGAAGCCTGTCCCCTTTTTTTGTCTCGCTTGTCATTCAAGGCAAGTGAACAAAAACGAGAGCTCCCTCCAATGTCCGTAGCAGTACCTTTGCGTTTTCGCCCGGCCGTTGCCGGCTGGCGTCCGCTGTTGAACCTGAGCCTGATGCTGAGCCTGAGTGCCAGCCCATTCTTCATCGCCACCAGCCAGGCCGAGGATGCGTCCCGGCGCAGCTACCAGGTGCCGGCCGGCAGCCTCAGCGCCGCACTGACCCGGTTCGCCGGTCTGGCGGGGGTCAACCTGTCGGTGGATCCGTCCCTGGTCAGCGGCCGCAACAGCCCCGGCCTCGCGGGCGAATACGGTGTTGAGGAGGGCTTTGCCCGTCTGCTGCAGGGCTCCGGCCTGCAATTGCAACCGGTGGGTGAACAGGCCTATGTCCTGGTGCCCGCGCCGGAAGGCAGCAGCCTGCAACTGGCGCCCACCTCGATTCTCGGAGCCGGTGCTACCTCGGGAGGCGACGTGTATGCCGGCGGCCAGGTGGCGCGTCGTGGCTCACAGGGCTTGCTGGGCTCGCGGGATTTCATGGAAACGCCGTTCAGCATGACCACCTACACCAGCGAGACGGTAAAGAACCAACAGGCGCGGACCCTGGGCGACCTGATCGCCAGCGACCCCTCGGTTCGTTCCACCAACCCGGCGGGTGGCCGCTATGAGCAATTCACCATCCGTGGTTTCAGTCTGTTCAACAGTGATGTGGCCTACAACGGTCTCTACGGTGTCTTGCCGACATACACCATCGACATGGAAATGGCCGACCGGGTCGATATCCTCAAGGGCCCGACCCAACTGATCAACGGAATCTCGCCACGTGGCAGCGTGGGCGGCGGCATCAACGTGGTGCCCAAGCGCGCGAGCGACAAGCCCATCACCTCGTTCACCGGCAACTACGCCTCCAACAACCAACTGGGCGGTGCGGTGGACGTCGGTCGGCGGTTCGGCGAAGACAACAAGTTCGGCATCCGCTTCAACGGCGTCAAGCAGTCCGGCGACACCGAGTGGGACCACCAGAGCGTGGATCGGGAGATGGCCGTGCTGGGCCTGGACTTCCGCGGCGAACGCCTGCGTCTGTCCACCGACATTGGTCATACCGAGCGCGATACGGATGCACCGCAGGAGCGCGTACAAGTGGGCGCCAATGCCCAGGTTCCCCATGCCAGCGACGTGCGCGACAACTATGCGCAGCCCTGGACCAAGGCGCGGACCAAAGACACCTTCGGTACGGTGAACGCCGAATTCGATGTCAACGATGCCGTGATGCTGTATGGCGGTGTCGGAGCGCGTAAAAGCAACCATGACTTCCTTCGCCATAACGTCTCGGTGAGCAATGACGCCGGCGACTTCACCGTTCAGCCACGGGATTTCACCCGGGACGAAAATGTCCGGACGGCCACGGCCGGGGTTCGCAACTGGTTCCACACCGGGCCGGTGAGCCATGAGGTCAACCTGGCCGCCAGTTATTTCTACATGGACTTCACCAATGGCGGCGCCCGCTATGCCAACGGCCGCAGCAACCTGTACGACCCGGTACAGACCCCGACCCCCAGCAGGCCTACGCGACAGGACGACAAGGTCTACACCGAGAACCACTTCAGCGGCGTGGCATTGTCCGACACCCTGGGCTTCTTCGATGACCGGCTGTTGTTGACCCTCGGTGCCCGGTGGCAGCGGGTGGAGGTGGATGACTGGACCAACCATGTCAAAGGCGACACGGCCTACGATGAAGAGAAGGTCTCGCCGTCGGGTGGCCTCCTGTTCAAGGCCACCGACAGACTGTCTTTGTATGCCAACTACATGGAAGGCCTGAGCCAGGGCAAGATCGCACCGTCGACCTCGATAAACGAGGACGAGATTTTCCCGCCGTTCATCAGTCGCCAGGTCGAAGTGGGGGCCAAGTATGACGCAGGTCCATTCGCCTTGACGGCGGCGCTGTTCCGGATCAAGCAGCCGGCCTATGCCACCGATGCCACCACCCGTGTCTTCGGACCCAATGGCAAGCGCGAGAACAGCGGCGTGGAACTGAGTGTCTTCGGTGAGCCGATCAAGGGCACCCGCCTGCTCGGAGGTGTGATGTACATCGACAGCGAGCTGACCGATACCACGGGCGGCGCTTTCGATGGCAACCGGGCCCCGGCCACCCCCAAATACAACGTCAACCTAGGAGCCGAGTGGGACGTGCCGACGATGCAGGGCCTGACCCTGACCAGTCGCGGCATCTATTCCAGCTCGCAATACCTGGACCAGTCCAACGTCAAGGAAATCGACTCCTGGTTCCGTTTCGACGTGGGCGCCCGCTATACATTCAAGGTCGACGAGAAGAACATCACCTTGCGCGCCAACATCGAGAACGTGGCGGACAAACGCTACTGGAGCTCGGCCGGTGCCTCGGACGACAGCGAACCAGGCTTGACGCTGTCGACGCCGCGCACCTACCTGCTGTCAGCGACCGTCGATTTCTGACCCGTCGTAGAGCTCCAGGGAGGGAGCCATTTCCAGGCGTCAGCATGGGGGGGGAGGGCTGTTCGGTCGCGGCGTGAAACAGGCCCGCCAGGCACCCCGTCAATCAGGTGTCGCGGAACAGGTCGTGGGCGTCCAGCAGTCGCCAGGCGATTTGCGGACGTTTCTCCAGCGCGCGGCGAATGGCAGCGGGGATCGACTGGCGAATCTTGCGGCACAGCCCCGGTTGCGGCTGGAATTCGATGACGATGCCGCGCATGGTCCTGACTTCGTTGTAGCCCGGCTCTATGGTCAGGCGTACCCCGAGATTCTCATACAGGCGCTGCTGCAACCGTTCCAGCTCGGCCAGGTCCTGGATGCTTTCCAGGCGTTCGAGCAGGCGCTTTTCTTCCTGGCGGTTCAGGCAAAGGATGCGCAAGTCTGCGCCGGGCGTTTCCAGCAACGCATCGCGGCCGCAATCGCAAACGCCGGGCGGGCAGGGGGGACGGATCGGAATCGACGCGGTCATGGGCTCCACAAACTCTGCGACACAATGCAACTGCCGCCGGATCTGCCGGCGGCCCAGGCAATGTGATGCCTGATGGTATCGGGGTCAACCCCGTCATCAGGCCGCTTGTCTGTCGCCGGGTACGATCCGCTCGTCTGTTTCTGCCTCGATTCGAGCGAATCCTTGCGCGGCAGCGACCCCAGTATCTCGGCATGGGCGGCTGCATTGCGCCCCCCATCGAGTATATCCACGGCAACGAACTGATGGTGGGGGCGGCGTCGAGGCGTGTGCCGCCAGCCGCTACGTTGCTGGCTTCCTGGCCGGCCGCCAGGGACCGTTGCCCGCGAGCAACGGTCCCTCGCAGCAGCGTTTAAGGACTACAGCCCCAGCTCGGACAGGCCCGGATGATCGTCCGGGCGGCGTCCCAGCGGCCAGTGGAACTTGCGCTCGCTTTCCTTGATCGGCATGTCGTTGATGCAGGCATACCGGTTGCTCATCAGGCCCTGTTCATCGAATTCCCAGTTCTCATTGCCATAGGAGCGGAACCAGTTGCCCGAATCGTCGTGCCATTCGTAGGCGTAGCGCACGGCGATGCGGTTGTCGGTAAAGGCCCAGAGTTCCTTGATCAGGCGGTAATCCAGTTCCTTGTCCCATTTGCGCGTCAGGAATGCCTTGGCTTCTTCCCGGTTATGGGCGAACTCGGCGCGGTTGCGCCATTGGGTATCCAGGGTATAGGCCAGGGATACCCGCTGCGGGTCACGGGAATTCCAGCCATCCTCGGCCAGGCGGACTTTCTCGATGGCCGATTCACGGGTAAAGGGCGGCAACGGTGGACGAACTTCAGCGCAAGATGACATGGCAAATCTCCAGTGGGGTGATGAATCAAGTTCACAAAGTTCAACGGGGCAGGTTTATTGCTTCTTTTCCAACAACAACGTGTGCAGCATGTCCTGGGCATCATCGGCGGCACTGTGATCGCCCATGACCAGCGCGACCGTAATGGCGCCATCAATCAGGATCAGCAGCTGCCGGGCCAGGGCGTCCGGGTGCTCGACGCCTTGTTCGGTGCAAAGTCGGGTGACGTAGTCGAGCAGTTTCTGTTTATGCAGCTTCGCCACCAGGCGGACCGGGTCTTGCGGGTCGCCGGTTTCGCCGCTGGTATTGATGAACGCACAGCCGCGAAAGCCCTCGCTCTGGAACCAGGCCTTGAGCACGGTGAACAGGTTGGACAGGCGTGCGGCCGGGGTCGGGGCCTTGTCGACCTCGGTGCTGAACCAGTGCATCCAGCGTTCGTCCCGTCGCTTGAGGGCGGCCACGATCAGGTCGTCCTTGTTGGCGAAGTAGCGATAAACGCTTTTCCTGGAGACGCCGGCGGTTTTCACCAGCAGATCCATGCCGGTGGCCGCGATGCCACTTTTATAGATCAACTTTTCGGCGACATCGAGGATGATGTCTCGTGTGTCATTGCTAATGATTTCATTCATGGGATAGACAGTAGAACGATCGTTCTCCTTGGTCAAATGTTTTTTTCATGACGACGGGAAGACCGGGCCTCGTCCATGGTGTAAGCTCATCCGTTCTTTGGAATCGATCTTATTGCGAGCCCTATGCCGTCGCTTTTCAAACGCCCCTTGCTGCCCAAGCTGCGCAGCTTTGCACTGACTGCCGATGCCGTGGCCATCCTCGATGGCCCGGCCGAATTCCGCCGCTGCCTGCTGGAGAAGATCGCCCAGGCTACCCGGCGCATCTACATCGTCGCCCTGTACCTGCAACAGGATGAGGCCGGCCAGGAAATCCTCGATGCCCTGCATGCCGCCAAGGCCGCGCGTCCCGAACTGGAAGTGGTCGTGGTGGTGGACTGGCTGCGGGCCCAGCGCGGGCTGATCGGCGCCAAGAAACAGCCGGGCAACTCGGCGTGGTACCAGGAGCAGACGCGCACCCATGCCAGTGAAGTGCCGATCTACGGCGTGCCGGTGCAGACCCGCGAGCTGTTCGGGGTGCTGCACCTCAAGGGGTTCGTGATCGACGATTGCGTGCTCTACAGCGGCGCGAGCCTGAACAATGTGTACCTGCACAAGTTCGACAAGTATCGCTACGACCGCTATCACCTGCTGCACAACGCCGCCCTGGCCGACTCGATGCACCATCTGGTGCAGCACGGCCTGATCGCGTCTAAGGCCGTGCACCGCCTGGACCTGCCGAACCTGCCCAGCACCCGCAGCCTGCGCAATGACATCGGCGACCTGCGCAGCCGGCTCAAGCACGCGGCCTACGACACCAGCGCCGGCAGCCTCGACAGGCACGGCCTGTCGGTCAGTCCGTTGCTGGGGGTGGGCAAGAACAATCCGTTGAGCCGGGTCATCGTCGAGCTGATCGCCAGCAGTCGTCGCCAACTGACGATCTGTACCCCGTACTTCAACCTGCCCCTGGGGCTGACCCGCGAGATCAACCGAGCCCTGGCCCGTGGCGTCAGGATCGACATCATCGTCGGCGACAAGACCGCCAACGACTTCTTCATCCCGCCGAGCGAGCCGTTCAAGATCATCGCCGCGTTGCCCTACCTGTATGAGATCAGCCTGCGGCGCTTCGCCAGGCGGCACCAGCGCTACATCGACAGCGGCCTGTTGAACCTGCACCTGTGGCGCGATGGCGACAACAGCTATCACCTCAAGGGCATGTGGGTCGACGAGCGCTATACCTTGCTGACCGGCAACAACCTCAACCCCCGGGCCTTTCGCCTGGACCTGGAAAACGCCTTGCTACTGGACGATCCCAAGGGCGAGCTGCTGGCACCACGCCAGGCCGAACTCGAACAGATCTACCGGCACACTCATCGGATCGAGCGCTACCTGGACCTGGAAGCCTTGCCGGATTACCCGGCGGCGGTGGCCAAGTTCCTCAAGCGGGTCAGCCGTGTGCGGATAGAACGGCTGCTCTACCGGATCCTGTGAACACTGGCGCCATGTCCGAAAAAGACACCATCTCCATCCAGTTGGTGCGCGAAGCGCTGCTGCAAAGCTGCGCCCCCGGAGCGGCTATGGATGAAGTGCTGAACAAGGTCGGCATCGAGCCCATGTCGCTGGACGATCCCCAGGCCCGGGTCCCGGCCGATGCCTATGCGCGGCTCTGGCGGTTGCTGGCCAGGCGACTCGACGACGAGTTCTTCGGCATGGACCCGCGCCGGCTCAAGTCCGGCAGCCTGGCCTTTCTCTGCCAGTGCGCCATGGCCCAGCCCACCCTGGCCGCCGGGTTGACGGCGGGGCTGGGGTTCCTGTCGCTGATGCTCGAACACTTGCCGGCGCAGTGGACCCGCCAGCAGAGCCTGGCGGAAATCGTCCTGCTGGAGGACGACCGGGAGCCACGCCGGGCCTTCACCTATTTCACGTACTGGATGATCGTCCATGGTGTGACCTGCTGGCTGGCCGGGCGGCGCATCCCGATTCTTTCCATCGAACTGCGTTGCCCGGCGCCGGATTTCTGCGACGACTACCGTGTGATGTTTTCCCAGAACCTGCGCTTTGACCGGCCACGGACCCGGATGATCTTTGCCGCCGAATGCCTGGACCAGCCCATCCGGCGCAATGCCGATGAGCTCAAGCGCTTTCTCGCCCGCGCCCCGGCCAATATCCTGGTCAAATACCGCGACCCGCAAAGCCTCGCCAGCCGTATCAGGCACGACCTGCGCCAGCTGCCCGCCGAACAGTGGCCGGAAACCGAGGCCCTGGCCCAGCAGCTCTGCGTTTCCGCCTCGACCCTGCGTCGACGCCTGGCGGAGGAAGGGCAGACCTACCAGGGCCTCAAGGACAGCGTGCGCAAGGAACTGGCGATTGCCTGGCTGGCCGAGCCTTCCATCAGTTTCGTGGAGATCGCCGCGCGCCTGGGGTTTGCCGATGCCAGTTCGTTCTACAAGGCGTTTCGCAAGTGGTCCGGGTCCAACCCCGGGCATTATCGAAGCCTGATCCTCAACGAACCTCACTGATCGTCGATCCCGCGACTATCGGCCTGGACGCATTGAATCCGCTTACCCCAGGGCGTTCTTGCGGTGCGCCCGTGCTGGCGATCCGGACCATGGCCAAACCAGTCATGCAACTTGATGGCTTTGACCATTGCCGCCCCCTCCCTTCGGCGCGAGTATTTGCCTGTTTACGGTTCCCCCACCAATAAAAAGTACAGAGGGATTCTGGTCATGCGCGATTACTCGTCCGCCACGTCGCAGTTCGATTACCTGAACACCGTCAATGCCGCGTTGCACGGCTCGCTCGAAGCAATGAACGCTTGCGTCGAATGTTGCGACCGGCATGCCTTGCCGGGACGCATCGCCTTGTTCTGGGAGGGACGCGACGGCAGCGACGCGACCTGGACCTACCGAGACCTGCAGGACAACGCCGCGCGTTTCGCCAATTTCCTGCTGGCCCAGGGCGTGGGCAAGGGCGACAAGGTGGCCGGGCTGCTGCCGCGCACCGCCGAATTGCTGATCGTGGTGCTTGCCACCTGGCGTATCGGTGCCGTCTATCAACCGCTATTCACCGCGTTCGGCCCCAAGGCCATCGAGCACCGCCTCGGGAGCTCGGGGGCACGCATGGTGGTCACCGACGCGGTCAACCGTCCCAAGCTCGCTGACGTCGATGGCTGTCCCACGGTGGTGACGGTGGGCGGCGAGAAAGGCCGGGGCATTGTGCGTGGCGACTACAGTTTCTGGGCCGAAGTGGACAACCATTCCAGCCAGTGCGAACCGGTGATGCTCACCGGCGAAGACCCGTTCCTGATGATGTTCACCTCCGGCACCACCGGGCCGGCCAAGGCCTTGTCCGTGCCGCTCAAGGCCATCGTGGCCTTCCAGAGCTACACCCGTGACGCCGTGGACCTGCGCCCCGAGGACGCTTTCTGGAATGTCGCCGATCCGGGCTGGGCCTATGGCATCTATTTCGGTGTGACCGGGCCGCTGGCCATGGGGCATCCGATCACCTTCTACGACGGCCCGTTCACCCTGGAAAGCACCTGCCGGGTGATCAACAAGTACGGCATCACCAACCTGACGGGCTCGCCCACGGCCTATCGCCTGTTGATTGCCGGAGGCGAGCAGTTCGCACGTTCGATCAAGGGCCGTCTGCGGGTCGTCAGCAGTGCCGGCGAGCCGCTGAACCCGGAAGTGATCCGCTGGTTCGCCGATCACCTCGATGTGGTGATCCATGACCACTACGGCCAGACCGAGCTGGGCATGGTGCTGTGCAACCACCACGGGCTGGAGCATCCGGTGCACCTGGGGGCGGCCGGCTTCGCCTCGCCGGGCCACCGGATCGTGGTGCTGGATGAAAACCAGCGGGAACTGGGGGTGGGGCAGCCAGGCATCCTCGCCATCGACCGCAGCCAGTCGCCGATGTGCTGGTTCGCCGGTTACGAGGGCGGTCCCACCAAGTCCTTCGTTGGCGACTACTACCTGAGCGGCGACACGGTGGAGTTCAACGCCGACGGCAGCATCAGTTTCGTCGGACGCAGCGACGACGTCATCACCACGTCCGGCTACCGCGTCGGCCCGTTCGACGTGGAAAGCGCGTTGATCGAGCACCCGGCGGTGGTGGAGGCGGCCGTGATCGGCAAGCCCGACCCGGAGCGGACCGAACTGGTGAAGGCTTTCGTGGTGCTGGGCGCCCAGTACCGTGCCGCGCCGGAACTGGCCGAAGAGTTGCGCCAGTACGTGCGCAAGCGCCTGGCGGCGCACGCCTATCCTCGTGAAATCGAATTTGTCAGTGATTTGCCGAAGACCCCGAGCGGCAAGTTGCAGCGCTTTATCTTGCGCAACCAAGAGATTGCCAAGGCTCTAGGGGGTGTTCTCAGTTAGTTCCCCCACCGCGCCAGCCCTTCGGGTTGTGCCTTAAAGCGGGCCAGCCCTTCGGGTTGTGCCTTAAAGCGGGCCAGGCTTCGTGGCAGGCCTTGGGAAGGGAACAACCATTCCCGGCGGCCTGCGCCTTGCCTGGCCCGCTTTAAGGCGACAACGCGATGGGGAAAGCAACTGAGAACACCCCCTGGGCCGCGGCGCAGAACGTTACAGCTTGAACCAAAGGAAACCATGATGCAGATCGACAACAAGATTTTCCTCGTCAGCGGCGGTGCGTCCGGCCTCGGCGCGGCCACCGGCGAAATGCTGGTCAAGGCCGGTGCCAAGGTGATGCTGGTGGACCTCAATGCCGACGCCGTGGCCGCCCAGGCCCAGGCACTCGGTTGCCACAGTGTGGTGGCGGACATCAGCGACGAGGCCGCGGCCGAAGCGGCGGTCAAGGCCACGGTGGATGCCTTTGGCGGCCTGAACGGGCTGGTGAACTGCGCAGGCATCGTGCGCGCAGAGAAAGTCCTCGGCAAGAACGGTCCGCATGCCCTGGCCAGTTTCAGCCAGGTGATCAACGTCAACCTGATCGGCAGCTTCAACCTGCTGCGCCTGGCCGCGGCTGTCATTGCCGAAACGCAGGCCAATGCCGACGGCGAGCGTGGCGTGATCATCAACACCGCTTCGGTGGCTGCCTTCGACGGCCAGATCGGCCAGGCGGCCTATGCTGCCTCCAAAGGCGCCATCGCCAGCCTGACCCTGCCGGCAGCCCGGGAGCTGGCGCGCTTCGGCATCCGGGTGATGACCATCGCCCCCGGTATTTTCGAAACACCGATGATGGCCGGTATGACCCCCGAAGTGCGCCAGTCCCTCGCCGCCGGCGTGCCATTCCCGCAGCGGCTGGGCAAACCGACCGAGTACGCCGCGCTGGTCCGGCATATCATTGAAAACAGCATGCTCAATGGCGAGGTGATCCGTCTCGACGGTGCCTTGCGCATGGCAGCCAAATAGGAGGTTTTCCATGTCCAACGATCCGATTGTCATCGTCAGCGCTGTCCGCACCCCCATGGGCGGCTTCCAGGGCGAACTGAAAAGCCTGACCGCGCCACAGTTGGGGGCTGCCGCCATCAAGGCCGCCGTTGAACGTGCCGGTATCGCGCCGGACGCGGTCGAGGAAGTGCTGTTCGGTTGCGTGCTCGCCGCCGGCCAGGGCCAGGCGCCGGCACGCCAGGCGGCATTGGGGGCGGGGCTCGACAAGTCGACCCGCTGCACCACCCTCAACAAGATGTGTGGTTCGGGCATGGAGGCGGCGATCCTGGCCCATGACATGCTCGTGGCCGGCAGCGCCGATGTGGTCGTGGCCGGCGGCATGGAGAGCATGTCCAACGCGCCGTACCTGCTCGATCGCGCTCGCAGCGGCTTGCGCATGGGCCACGGCAAGGTGCTCGACCATATGTTCCTCGATGGCCTGGAGGATGCCTACGACAAGGGGCGCCTGATGGGAACCTTCGCCGAAGACTGTGCCCAAGCCAACGGCTTCAGTCGTGAGGCCCAGGATGCCTTCGCCATTGCGTCCACCACCCGTGCCCAGCAAGCAATCAAGGACGGCAGTTTCGATGCCGAGATCGTGCCGTTGCAGGTGATGGTCGGCAAGGAGCAGGTGACCGTGCGCCATGACGAGCAGCCGCCCAAGGCGCGGATCGACAAGATCGCCTCCCTCAAACCGGCTTTCCGCGAAGGCGGTACCGTGACGGCGGCCAATGCCAGTTCCATTTCCGACGGTGCCGCCGCGCTGGTGCTGATGCGCCAGAGCCAGGCTGTACAGCGCGGCTTGAAGCCGTTGGCGGTGATCCATGGGCATGCGGCATTCGCCGACACCCCGAGCCTGTTTCCCACGGCACCGGTCGGTGCGGTGAAGAAGCTGATGAAGAAAACCGGCTGGTCGCTGGATGAAGTCGACCTGTTCGAGGTCAACGAAGCCTTTGCGGTGGTAGGGCTGGTGACCATGGGCAAGCTGGAAATCCCCCACGACAAAGTCAACGTCCATGGCGGTGCGTGCGCATTGGGGCATCCGATCGGTGCGTCCGGCGCGCGGATCCTGGTGACCCTGCTTTCGGCCCTGCGCCAGAAAGGCCTCAAGCGCGGCGTCGCGGCCATCTGCATCGGTGGCGGCGAAGCCACGGCCATGGCTGTCGAATGCCTGTATTAAGGAATGACCATGCTTGCCACTGAAGAACAGACGCAAATCCGCGACATGGCCCGGCAGTTCGCCCAGGAACGCCTGAAACCATTTGCCGCCGACTGGGACCGCGAGCACCGTTTTCCCAGGGAGGCCATCGCCGAGATGGCCGAACTGGGTTTCTTCGGCATGCTGGTGCCGGAACAGTGGGGCGGTTGCGACACCGGTTACCTGGCCTATGCCATGGCCCTGGAAGAAATCGCCGCGGGCGATGGGGCCTGCTCGACCATCATGAGCGTGCATAACTCGGTGGGCTGCGTGCCGATCCTCAAGTTCGGCACCGATGAGCAAAAGGCCCGGTTCCTGGCTCCCCTGGCCAGCGGCGCGATGCTCGGCGCCTTCGCCCTGACCGAGCCTCAGGCCGGTTCCGACGCCAGCAGCCTGAAGACCCGGGCGCGCCTCGAGGGCGACCATTACGTGCTCAACGGCAGCAAGCAGTTCATCACCTCGGGGCAGAATGCCGGGGTGGTGATCGTGTTCGCGGTGACCGATCCGAGCGCCGGCAAGCGCGGCATCAGTGCCTTTATCGTGCCCACCGACTCGCCGGGCTACAGCGTGGCGCGGGTCGAGGACAAGCTCGGCCAGCACGCATCCGACACATGCCAGATCCTTTTCGAGGACGTGAAGGTGCCGCTGGCCAATCGCTTGGGGGAGGAGGGTGAAGGCTATCGCATCGCCCTGGCGAACCTGGAAGGCGGACGCGTCGGTATTGCCGCCCAGGCGGTGGGCATGGCCCGGGCCGCGTTCGAAGCGGCCCGGGACTATGCCCGCGAACGGCAGAGTTTCGGCAAGCCGATCATCGAGCATCAGGCCGTGGCGTTCCGCCTGGCGGACATGGCGACCCAGATCGCCGTGGCCCGGCAAATGGTCCATTACGCCGCAACCTTGCGGGACAACGACCAGCCAGCGCTGGTGGAAGCGTCCATGGCCAAGCTGTTCGCCTCGGAAATGGCCGAGAAAGTCTGCTCCATGGCATTGCAAACCCTGGGTGGATACGGTTACCTCAACGACTTCCCGCTGGAACGCATCTACCGCGACGTACGGGTCTGCCAGATCTACGAAGGCACCAGCGACATTCAGCGCATGGTCATTTCGCGCAATCTTTGAACAGGAGTGCTGCATGAACTACGAAACGATTCTATTGGAGATCCAGGACCGCGTCGGCCTGATCACCCTCAACCGTCCCCAGGCCTTGAACGCCTTGAACGCGCAGATCGTCAGCGAACTGAACCACGCCCTGGACAGCCTGGAAGCGGACCCCAGGATCGGCTGCATCGTACTGACCGGTTCGAAGAAGGCGTTCGCCGCCGGTGCCGATATCAAGGAAATGGCCGAGCTGACCTATCCGCAGATCTACCTCGACGACCTGTTCAGCGACAGCGACCGCGTGGCCAACCGGCGCAAGCCGATCATCGCGGCGGTTAACGGTTTCGCCCTGGGGGGCGGCTGTGAGCTGGCGTTGATGTGCGATTTCATCCTGGCGGGCGACAACGCCAAGTTCGGCCAGCCGGAAATCAACCTGGGCGTGTTGCCAGGCATGGGCGGCACCCAGCGCCTGACTCGCGCGGTGGGCAAGGCCAAGGCCATGGAGATGTGCCTGACCGGACGTTTCATCGACGCGGTCGAGGCCGAGCGTTGCGGCATCGTGGCGCGGATCGTACCGGCCGACGAACTGCTGGATGACGCCCTGAAGACCGCCGCCCTGATCGCGTCCAAGTCGGTGCCTGTCAGCATGATGGTCAAGGAAAGCGTCAACCGCGCCTTTGAAGTGAGCCTGTCCGAAGGCGTGCGTTTCGAGCGCCGGGTGTTCCACGCGGCGTTCGCCACGCAGGATCAGAAAGAAGGCATGGCGGCGTTCGTGGACAAGCGCGCGCCCCAGTTCCAGGACAAATAACCGTAACCCTGACTGACGCCATCGCGAGCTTGCTCGCGATGGGCGGGGGCCGTTCAGCCGGGCAAGCGGTTTCTATTTTTTTGCGGTTAGGTCCTTGTCAATTTCAATATCCAGGTCCTTTTTCAGCGTGCCCGGGTCGCTATACATCGGGCTCTGGCGGCCTCTGTAAACATAAAAGTAATTTGCTGGACCGCCATAAGGGTCGTATTGTCTTCGCCAGATATCCACGCCTCGGTGGTTCTCGACAAGTACATCTCCTGCTTGGTCTGTCATGATTCGGCTCCTGTTCGGCCAAGGCTGGACAGGCCCGTCCAGCCGGCGACCGAAGCCGAGCAGGGACGGACTGATGCAGCGACGAAATCATTAGGACCTGGATGGCGGGAGGTGGCTACTGTAGGAGCTTACAGGTAGCGAGTTTTCCAGATGAGCGGCGGCGCAGTCGACGTCTTCATCAACTGCACCCCTGCATCGCAAGCTTGCTCGCAATGCTTCTCCTGCTGTTAAACCAGGTAGTGCTTGAGTTCCCGGGCGATGACCATCCGCTGGATCTCGCTCGACCCCTCATAGATCTGGGTGATCCGCGCGTCGCGGTAGTAGCGCTCCACCGGATAATCTTCAAGATACCCATACCCGCCATGGATCTGGATCGCCGAGGAGCAGACTTTCTCGGCCATTTCCGAGGCGAACAGCTTGGCCTGAGAGGCTTCCGACAGGCAGGGCTTGCCGGCGCTGCGCAGGCGGGCGGCATGGAGGATGAGCAGGCGGGCGGCGTTCAGGCGGGTGTGCATGTCGGCCAGCAGGTTGGCGATGCTCTGGTGCTCGATGATGGGCTTGTCGAACTGCGTCCGGTCCCGGGCGTAGGCCAGGGCCGCTTCAAACGCCGCCCGGGCGATGCCCAGGGCCTGGGCCGCGATGCCGATGCGACCGCCTTCTAGGTTGGACAGGGCGATGGCCAGGCCCTTGCCCCGGGCGCCCAGCAGACTGGCCTCGGCAACGGTGCAGTCGTTGAGGGTGACCGCGCAGGTATCCGAAGCGCGAATGCCCATCTTGTGCTCGGTGCGATCCACGATGAAGCCTGGCGTATCGGTCGGCACCAGAAACGCCGAGATCCCTTTCTTGCCCAGTTCAGGATCCGTCACGGCGAAGACGATCGCCAGCTTCGCCCGCTTGCCATTGCTGACGAACTGCTTGGCGCCGTTGATGACCCACTGGCCGTCTCGCAATTCGGCGCGGGTGCGCAGGTTGTGGGCCTCGGAGCCGGCCTGGGGCTCGGTCAGGCAGAAGCAACCGATGGCCTGGCCGCTCGCGAGCTCGGCCAGCCAGGCCTGTTTCTGTTCGTCGCTGCCGTAATTGAGTACTGGCCCGCAGCCCACCGAGTTATGGATGCTCATCAGTGCCCCGACGGCGCCGTCACCTGCAGAAATCTCTTCCACCGCCAACGCATAAGCCACGTAGTCGACGTAGGTGCCGCCCCATTCTTCGGGCACCACCATGCCCAGCAGTCCCAGTTCGCCCATCTTTGCCACGACGCTGTCGTCGATCCAGCCGGCCTTTTCCCAGGCCTGGGCATGGGGCGCGATTTCACCACGGGCAAAGTCCCGGGCCATGTCGCGGATCATCACTTGTTCTTCTGTCAGTTCGAGGTCGTGCATGGACTCAATTCCCGAGGTCGTCGAAGCCGTCGAAGAAACTCGCCACGTGGCCGGCGTCCAGCGCCTCCAGGGTGGGCGGGTTCCAGCGCGGTTTTTTGTCTTTATCGATCAGCAGCGCGCGTACACCTTCGATCAGGTCGCCACGCTCGAACCATTGCCGGTCCAGGTGCAGCTCCAGGGCAAAGCAGTTTTCCAGGCTCAGGTGCCGGCCCCGGCGCAGCATCTGCAGCGTCACGCCCATGGCCAGGGGGGAACGGGTTTCCAGCAGGGTGGCGGTTTCCAGGGCCCATTCATGGCTGTTGGCGACCGTCACCTGGCGCAATTGTTCGACCATGCTCGGTACGTCGGGCAGGGCGAAGAAATGATCGATGGCCGGGCGCAGGGCATCGAGGGGAGGGGCTGGCAGTTGCTGCACGGCGAGTTTCGCCAGCAGGCTTTGCAGGTCCTTGAGCGGCATGTCGCTCCACTCCAGGCGGTCGAGACGCTCGTCGAGCTGGGCGAGCTTGCGGCTCTCCAGGTACCAGTCGGCCAGCCGGCAGTACAGGGCGTCGGCCGCCCGGATCTGCACGCCGCTGACCCCCAGATAGATACCCAGCTCGCCGGGAATGCGCGGCAGGAAGTAACTGCCGCCCACGTCCGGGAAATAACCGATGCCGGTTTCCGGCATGCCCAGTCGGCTTCGTTCGGTGACCACCCGCAGGTCTGCGCCTTGCACCAGGCCCATGCCGCCGCCCAGGACGAACCCGTCCATCAGGGCCACGATGGGCTTGCGGTAATGGTGGATCGTCAGGTCAAGGGCGTACTCCTCGACGAAGAAGTCTTCATGCAGGGAATCGCCCTGTTTGTAGCTGTCGTACAGCGAACGGATGTCGCCGCCGGCGCAGAATGCCTTGTCGCCGGCACCGCGCAAGACAACCGCGCGGATCTGCGGATCGAGGGCCCAGGCGTCGAGCTGTCGCTGCAGGCTGCGCACCATGTCCAGGGTCAGGGCATTGAGGCCAGCGGGCCGGTTCAGGGTCACGTGGCCGATGTGGTTGCGCACATCGACCAATACGTCACAGGCCATCACTTCTACAGTCCCTGTGGCTTTGGATGAAACCTGAGCTGTCATCGCTAACTCCCTGCTTTTATTGTTCTTTATGAATGATGTCGCGCGTACCCGGTCGGGATCGTAACAGTGCAAATTTGCATCGCACAACCGGCATACGTGCAGGTCCTTTCTGCATATTTATAGCAGCCACAGGATCAGCCGCGACCCGACAGCACCTCCGTGATGCTGCGGCGCCGGGCATTTCGCTCGCTGGCGTGGATCAATTGTTCGAGATCTTCGGGGGTTACGTCGAAGAATGCTTCCATTTCCGCCAACGCCAGCTTCAAGTCTTCGGCGGTGATGGCATGTCGATCGACCGGGGGATGATCGGCCGGGATGACCGCCACCGGCTCACTGGCGCGCTTGGGGTAGCGCACCTGCGTCAGGTTGTTGTAGGCCAGCGCGCTGGCCAGCAGGCCGGAGCCGGCCAGCATGGCGGCGGCCACGCCCTGCCAGTCCAGGGCAACGATGGACGGGTCGGCCAGTACCATGGTCGCGGCCAGCGCACCCGCTGGAGGATGCACGCACCGCAGCCAGCACATCAATACCAGCGCAGTGCCGGCCGCCAGGCAGGCGCTGCCCAGCGTGCGTCCCAGTACATGAGCCACCAGCAGCGCCACGACCGAGGCACACAGGTATCCGCCAAAAATCGACCAGGGCTGGGCAAGGGCGCCCGAGGACACCGCGAACAGCAGCACGGCCGAGGCGCCAAGCGGCCCGATCAGGTGCTGCGCCACTTCGAGGCCGTACACCTGGCTGCAAAGCCAGACACTGAACATCGTTCCCAACGCCATGCCGATGGCGGCGCGGCTCCATTCGGTGGGACGGGTATTGATCGCAGCGGGGAACCAGCGGGCAAGCATTCAGCAAAAATCCAAAAAACGAACAAAAAAATGGGCTTACGGGAAAATCCCAGAAAGCCCTTTAAGTGTTCCAACAGTTGGGGGTGAGGAACATGCACAGTCTGCCCCCGGGCCCCCTGAGTTACAAATTCATATTAATGCAGTTTCAATGCATTTATTTTGAGGTAATGCATCGTCATGGAAGAGAACTGACGTCAGGATTCGCGGGCGCTGGAAAATGGTTCGATGGAGGAGCGAGGGCTAGTCCAGCTCGAGCCCGTCCCCGCCCGGCAATTGCGCAACGAAGTCACCCACCACATCCCGCGTCAGACTGACGATATCTTCCACCCGTTCCATGCCGGCGCCGGTGCGCCAGCTGGCGACGATGTCCATCACCGAGGGCAGCGGAACGCCGTCCAGCAGCGTCAGCGAGCCCTGGGCCAGTTCGCCCTGTACCAGGGCCGCGGGCATGGCGCCGATGCCAAAGCCATCGCGAACCAGGCGGGTGATGGCGGACGCGGAGTTCACGCAATTGATGCGTGGCGAGACGATGTTCGCCGAGTGCAGCAGGTTGAGGATGTCCTGGTGAGGCCGGGAGTTGCGCGAGAAAGTCACGATGCGTTCCTGGGACAGCTCCTCCAGCGATGCGTATTGCCGATCGTAGACCGAGCCGGTGCGGACCACCCAATGCATCGGGTAGCGGGTCAGCAGGGCGTTGCGTACGCTGTCCAGGCGCAGGATATCGGTCTGGAAAATGATGTCCTGGTAGCCTTTTTCCAACTGGGAGCACAGGTTGCTTGCGGTATCGGCCGACAGTTCGATCTCCAGGGCCGGGTAGCATTGCATCAGCCGGGTCACCAGCGGGCTGAGCCAGGTGTGGATCACGGTGTCCATGGCGCCGATGCGGATCCGACCGCGCACCTGGCGTGGATCCTTGATCACCGCCTTCATGCTTTGCATGGTGTCCATGATGCGCTCGGCATATTCCAGCACCCGCTGCCCTTCGGATGTCAGCGACACGCCCTTGGAATCGCGTACGAACAGGCGCACGCCCATTTCATCCTCCAGCGCGGCAATCCGGCTGGAGATGGACGCCTGGGTGGTGAACAGTTTTTCCGCGGTGAGACGAAAGCTCTTCAGGCGGGCGACCCAGACGAAAGTTTCCAGAAACTTGATGTTCACGTGGATCGATTCCTTGGTGCGATGACGCAGGGCGATGTCATGGGGCTTGTTGCCAGCGTAGGTTATCCGAACGCGTCGGCGCGCGGTTGAATGCGCCTGGCCGTCACGTAGCGGATCACTTCATCCAGCTCGCCTGAGTCCGGAGCATGGCGGACGGCGGCGGCCGGGCTGCACCAGGGATAGTCCAGCGTCGAGATCCAGGCCATGACCGCCGCCAGTTCGCTGGCCGGCAGGGTCTTCATGTGTTCGATGGTGATCGCCAGGCGCTGTACCAGGCCCGACTCGGCTTCGAACCGCCAGTCATATTCACCGCAGCCGACACGGACTTCGCCGCTGTGTTTGTCCGACATCGCCACCAGCCATTTGCACTGGAAGGTGGCGACATTTGCCGGTGGCGCGGATTCCAGGCAGAAGGTGTACACGTTTTCGAAGGTCTGGCCAAAGCGGCGGACCAGCACGTCGCCGATGCCGTCGCGGCCCTCGGTGTGGGCCGGAAACGAGAGGGTGTCGGTGCGCATGTCCATGTCCAGCGTGGCATCGGGCGTGAAGGCCTGGGCCAGCAGGTGCGGGCGGTTGCCGTCCTTGGCGTCTATGTAGCGCTGGATCGATTGCCGTGCGGTGGTCATCGGGTGTCCTGTCATAGGTAGGGGCCGCTTTCAAGGTTACAACGCGCTGTTCCACAGGTCCGTCACCAGCATGCAACCCGGCGCGTGGGTGATGCACAGTGGCGGGCGAGAAGCCTGGATGACCGCTTGCGGGGTCACGCCACAGGCCCAGAACACCGGGATCTCATCCGCCGCCACTGGCACGGCGTCACCGAAGTCCGGGGTATCCAGGGCATGGATACCGATCAGCGATGGATCGCCGATGTGCACCGGGGCGCCATGGACATCGGGCATGCGGCTAGTGATCTGGATCGCCTGGATCGCCGCGGCGGCCTTCATGGGGCGCATGCTCACCACCAGCTTGCCGGACAGCCGCGAAGTGGGGCGGGTGTCGATGTCGGTACGGAACATCGCCACATTTCGCCCCAGTTCAATGTGCCTGAGTCGGATGCCGGCTTCCAGCAGCGGCTGCTCGAAGGAAAACGAACAGCCGATGGCGAAGGCGACCATGTCGTCCTGCCACAGGTGCCCGATGTCCAGCGGCTCTTCGCTCAGCTCGCCGTGCCGGTAGACCCGGTAGCGAGGGACGTCGTGGCGGATATCGATGGCGGTGCCCAGGTTGCGGAAAAACGGATCCCCGGGTGCGGTCACGTCCAGTACCGGACAAGCCTGGCGGTTGAGGGTGCAGTAGCGCAGGAACTCATTGGCCCAGTCCAGGGGCAGGATCACGATGTTGGCTTGCACCCGTCCCTGGCCCAGGCCGCTGGTATGGCCCTGGTAGGCACCGGCGGCGATGCTTTGGCGCAGGGCGAGGGGCTCGTAGCGCTGCAGTTGCTCGAAGGATGGGGTGGGATGGGTCATCGAAGGGGCTCCATGGGCACGTCGGGACGTTCAAGTCGGGTCTGTAGGAAAAGCCTTGAACTCGTTCAGGCTGCGTTGAAAACTGCCTGACCTTCGTCTCAAGACATTGCGTACAGACCCTAAGAGCCCCGGGGTGTCGACGTCCAACAAGGAATCCTGTTACCCCCCGACAAGGAAAAGTTATTCCAGCGTCGCGCTGGCCAGGCCGGGTGCCGCCACCATCCGTTGCGGCCCGACATCAAGGGCATATTGTCCCACCACCTGACGGCTCATCTGCACGATGCTCTCGATCAGCTCCAGCCCCACCCCCACGCGCCAGGAGGCCACCACGTCCAGTTGGGGCAGGGATGTACCGGGCTCCAGCTGGATCAACTCGCCGCTTGCCAGGGGCTTGGCCACCAGCGCCGCCGGCAAGGCACCGATGCCGAAGCCATCGCGGATCAGCCGGGTCATCGCCGACACCGAATTGACGCAACTGACCCGCGGTGCATTCACCCCATGGGCATACAGCAGGTTGAGCACGTCCTGGTGCGGTCGGGAATGCTTGACGAAGGTGATGATGCGCTCGCCGGCCATTTCCGCCAGCGATCCGTAGGGGCGGGCGTAGATCGACTGGCTGGCAGCGATCCAGTGCATGGGGTAATGCGCCAGGTCGAGGTTGCGCACGCTTTCGTGGCGTACCGTATCGGTCTGGAAAGCGATGTCCAGGTAGCCTTTCTGCAATTGTTCGCAGAGATTGCGCGCCGCGTCCGCGGTGATTTCGATTTCCACCGCCGGGAAAGCCTGCATCAGCATCGACATCAACGGGCTGAGCCAGGTGTGAATCACCGTGTCCATCACGCCGATGCGCACCAGGCCCTGCTGGGGACTGGTGTCGTCCAGCGACTGTTTCAACGCACGCTGGACCTCCAGCATCTGTTCGGCGTAGGTGAGCACCTTGAAACCTTCCGGGGTCAGCGAGACACCGCGCGAGTCGCGCACGAACAGGCGCAGGCCCAGTTCATCCTCCAGGGAAGCGATCCGGCTGGAGATCGCTGCCTGGGTGCTGAACATCTTTTCGGCGGTCAGGCTGAAGCTCTGCAGGCGGGCAACCCAGACGAAGGTTTCGAGGAACTTGAGGTTCATGACGGCTCTCTTGGCGCAGACGTTCTTGTTCATTGCAATTGTTACTCCAGATCGGCGCCAGGCAGGCATCAAATTTTCTTATGTCCGATCCGGCTTTTTTCCCGTTTGACGCCTGCAAACCACCCCGCGAAGAATCCGCCCCACGACGCAGCCCACTGCGCCGAGTCCCAGAACCACGTCTTCACACAACAATAACGAGGCGCGCGCAAACGCACCCCGAGCGGGTTCGCTCGCGCCGATAAAGGGAGCACGCATGCGCTATTGCAGATTCATTCCACTTCACCTTCCCATCGGCACCGTGCTGGGCCTGAACCTGATGGGCGTGCCGACCGCCCATGCCGATTTTCTCGCCGACAGCAAGGGCACCCTGGAAGCCCGCAACTTCTACTTCAACCGCGATTTCCGCCAGGAAGGTGCACGGGACAAGGCCGAGGAATGGGCGCAAGGCTTTTTGCTGCGCATCGAGTCAGGCTATACCGCCGGCACCCTGGGGGTCGGCCTGGACGCCCTGGGCATGGCCGGTTTCAAGCTGGACTCAGGTGGTGGCACGGCCGGTACCAATCTGCTGCCTGCCGACTCGTCGGGCGGTTCCCAGGACCGCTATGGCGAACTGGGCGTGAGCGCCAAGGTGCGTCTGTCCAACAGCACCCTCAAGCTGGGTACGCTGCAAATCAAGGATCCGGTGGTCAACTCCAACGACACCCGCCTGCTACCGGGGACGTTCAAGGGCGGCCAAGTGAACGTGCAGGAAATCGACCGGCTGAAACTGACCGGTGGACAGCTCACCCGGATCAACTTCGTCGATTCCACCGATTACCAGGACTTGACCGCCAACCGTATCGGCGGCACCAGCGACCGGTTCCAGTTCGCCGGGGCGGACTATCAGTTCCTGCCGAACCTCACGGCGCAGTATCGCTATGGGAAGCTGGAGGACATCTATCGCCAGAACTACCTCGGCTTCGTCCATACCCTGGACCTGGGGGCAGGCCAGGCGCTCAAGAGCGACGTGCGCTATTCGCGCAGCACCGAAGACGGCAGTTTCCGCGACCTCGACAACCAGGCATTCGGGGCGCTGTTCACCTACAGCCTCGGTGCGCATGCGCTGGGCCTGGGCTACCAGCGCATGAGCGGTGACGATCCGTTTCCGTACATCAGCCGCAGCGACCCTTACCTGGTCAACTTCGTCCAGATCGGTGACTTCGCCAACGTCGACGAGCGCTCCTGGCAGGCTCGCTACGACTACAACTTCGCCGGCCTTAGCGTGCCTGGACTGACGTTCATGACGCGCTACATCAGTGGCGACAACGTACAACGCGCCGCACCGGGCGAGGGTCGCGAGTGGGAGCGCAACACGGACATCGCCTATGTGGTGCAGGACGGCACGCTCAAGGGGTTGGGCTTGAAGTGGCGCAACGCCTCGGTACGCTCGAACTTCGGCAACGACCTGGACGAGAACCGCTTGATCGTCAGCTATACGATGACGCTCTGGTAGGCCATGGCTGCCTGCGATGGCGCGGCTTCCCGAGCGGCGCTATTGCATTTCATGAAAGGGTGGATTGCGGTTCGTGCGTATTCCGCCGTGCCGGCGAACGGCAGAAGATGAGCCCACGACAACGGGCACCTCTGCATGAGGCGCGAACCCACCCACACCGCAGCGGGCATCCCTGCGGCCGCGAGGACAGACCCATGGACAACGCCTCGAAATCAACCGTCTCCCCCTGGCACGAAGGTGAACTGACCCTGCAACGCTCCGTCGGCGCAGTGGAAATGATGGTCGGGGTCGGCCAGCGGCAGATGTCCCGGACATGGATGCCGGACCAGCATCGGGAGTTCTATGCCCAACTGCCTTTCGTCGTGCTCGGTGCGGTGGATCCCCAAGGCGATGCGTGGGCCACCCTGCGCACGGGGCAACCGGGCTTCATGCACTCACCCGATCCGCAGACACTGCACATCGACCTCACCCCGCAACCGGAAGATCCGGCCCAGGCCGGGCTGAACGAGGGCGACGCCATCGGCCTGCTGGGCATCGAGTTGCACACTCGCCGACGCAACCGCATGAACGGCACCATCGCCCGTCGTCGCGACCGCGGCGTGGACATCACGGTTCGCCAGGCCTATGGCAATTGCCCGCGTTACATCAACCTGCGCCAGTATTCCTTTGTCGATGAGCGGCCTTCGGCGGCCCTCGAACTGACGGTGGCGGATCCGGCGGTGCGCACCCTGGTCACGTCAGCCGATTCTTTCCATGTCGCCACCTATGTCGAGCGCGACGGCGAACGCCAGGTCGATGTTTCCCACCGCGGCGGCAAACCCGGTTTCGTGCACATGGATGAAGCCGGGACCCTGACCATTCCGGATTTCTCCGGCAACCTGTTTTTCAACACACTGGGCAATATCCTGGTCAATCCGCGCGCGGGGCTGGTGTTCATCGATTTCTCCACCGGTGACCTTTTGCAAATGAGCGGGACCGCCGAGGTCCTGCTGGATGCGCCCGAGATCGCCGCGTTCCAGGGCGCCGAGCGGCTGTGGCGCTTCACGCCGCAGCGCGTTGTCCTGCGCCGGGCGGCCATCGCGCTGCGCTGGAAAGAGCAGGCCGACGGTGACTCGCCCAACTCGCTGATGACCGGCAGCTGGGAACAGGCCAATGAGCGTCTGCAGGCCGAGGCCTTGCGTACCCGCTGGCGCGCATTGCAGGTCGCCCGGGTGGTGGACGAGAGCCACAACATCCGCTCGTTCTACCTGCAAGCCACCGACGGTGTCGGCTTGCCCCGTTTCGAGGCCGGCCAGCACCTGCCCGTGCGGGTCGGGCTGGACGGGCAGGATGCCCCGGTGATCCGGACCTATAGCGTTTCCAGCGCGCCTTCGGACGATTTCCTGCGCATCAGCGTCAAGCGCGACGGGTCGGTGTCCTCCCATCTGCATGACCGGATCCAGGTCGGCGATGCCCTTGAAGCCCGGGCACCGCAGGGGCACTTCACCGTCCAGCCAGGCGAACGGCGGCCCCTGGTGCTATTGGCGGCGGGCGTCGGTGTGACGCCGCTGCTGTCGATGCTGCGCGAGGTGGTCTACCAGGGGCTGCGCATCAATCGGATGCGCCCGGTCTGGGTGGTACAAAGCGCCCGTTCGGTGGCCGGCCTGGCCTTTCGTGAGGAAATCGACGCACTGGCGGCCCGGGCCGGCGGCAAGGTGCGGGTATTGCGCATGGTCAGCCAACCGCCCAGTGGGGGCGAGGCCGGCAAGGGCTACGACGCACAGGGCCGGATCGATATCGAACTGCTCAAGCAACTGCTGCCCCTCGACGACTACGACTACTACCTGTGCGGTCCCGGCAGCTTTACCCAGGCCCTGTATGACGGCTTGCGGGGGTTGCGTATCCCGGACGACCGGATCCACGCCGAAACCTTCGGTCCTTCCACCCTGGTGCGGGACGTCGAGATCAGTACTCCGGCGGCGCAGCAAGTGCCGGTGGCGAGTGAGCCGGTCAAGGTGTTGTTCGCCACGTCGGCCAAGGAAGGCCGCTGGGAACCCGGAAGCGGAACGCTCCTGGAACTGGCGGAGGCACGGGGCCTGAGCCCGGAATTCAGTTGCCGGGGCGGTTCCTGCGGCACCTGTAAGACCCGCATGACCCGTGGCCAGGTGCATTACCTGAACACACCGGCCATGCCGCTGGCAGACGATGAAGTACTGATCTGCTGTGCGGTACCGGCCCAGGGCAGCGAGACGCTGGTGCTGGAGGTGTGAAGGGACTGTCCCTCTCGGAGTCCATCAGATTGCGCGGCGCACCTTCCCGGGCGCCTCGCCATAGATCTCCTTGAACTTCTTGCTGAACGCCGCCTGGGACTGATAGCCGACCTGCTGGGCAATGTCGCTCAAACCGAGGTGCGATTGACTCAGCAGGCTGAACGCCAGCTCCATTCGCAACTGGGTCAGCAGTACCCATGGCGAAACACCCGCCACCCGCACGAATGCCCGCATGAACGATGCCCGGGACATGCTGGCCATCTCGGCCAGGTCCTGGATCGCCCATTCATGGGCCGGGTCGTCCAGCATTGCCCGCCAGGCCTTGCCCAGGCGCTTGTCCCCCAGCAAGGCCAGTGAACCGGCGTCCGGCCCCCGGCTTGCCAGGTGCGCCCGCAAAATCAGGGTGAACAATGCCTGGGAAAGCGCATCCAGCAAAAAACGCGCCCCCGCCTGATCCCCGTCCGCTTCTGCGCGAATGACGTCTACCAGCGCCGGCAACGCTCCGTTGGCCGGCAAGGCGGCGCTGGGAATCACCAGGTAATCGGGCAGGGCGGCGAACAGCAGCGACGCGCGGTTGAAATGAAAGCCGCCGCAAATCATGTCCAGGTCCGGGCTGGCACGACCAATGCGGTGTATCGGTAATACGCCGCCCAGGACGGTCTCAGGCACCGTTGGCGCGACGGTCCTGCCGGGGCTGTGCATGACGTGCCGGCTGCCCCGGGGCAACAGCAGGATGTCGCCGGCGCGCATGGGCAATCGCTGGCCATCAGGGAACTCCACCCGGCATTCCCCCGCCAGGACAATGTGATACGGCGCCTTGCCCAGGGCTTGCGGCCCATGCTCCAGTGCCCAGTCGCCCTGGAACTGGCAACGCAGGTCCAGGCTGCCGCGGACGTTGGCCAGGCTGATGAGTTTATCGATTGCATTCATTTGAGAGCTTCGCGAAAAAAACTGAGCGGATCGAACAAAACCGGTTCGCGTGGTGATGAAAAACTGAGCACGTCGAAACAGTACACCAACCTGCTCAGGAGTTAACACGATGTTCAATGACTGGTCCCAATTGCTGCCCACCATCAAGAAATCCTTTGGCGCGCTGGGCAAAAGCAATCCGAAAATGGCCAAGGCCTACATGGCACTCGGCGAAGCGGCGGCTGAAAATGATGTGCTCGATGCCCGGACGCGAGAGTTGATCTCCATCGCGGTCGCCGTCACCACCCGCTGCGACGGCTGTATCGCGACCCATACGCAAGCGGCGATCAAGGCCGGCGCCAGCCGGGAAGAAGTGGCCGCCGCACTGGCCACCGCGATATCCCTCAACGCCGGCGCTGCGTACATCTACTCGCTGCATTCCCTGGAGGCGTTCGACGCTTTGAAGAACTAGTCGATTGCCGCGCACACCAGGCCCCGGGCACTTCAAGGTCCCGGGGCTTTTCATGACAGGGCGGCGCCTGATGCAAGCAAGCCGTCATTGTTGCATCCGCTGCAATCGAGTCATGCCGTTGCTGGTCATTCTCCAACGGCGGCCCAAGGTTCAGACTGCGATCAAGCAATGGCCGGGTGAGGCGTTGCGGTTTCTCCACCCGCCAGGAGGTCCACCCCATGTACGACACAAACGATTGCTACGCCTCGACGTCCTGGACGGATGCGCCGCAAAGGACGCAGGGCGAATATGAAAGCGGTTACCTGCTGCCCCAACTGATGGGTGCCCTGGCGCGGGAGTCCGCCAGCATGGACAGGTGCGATGTGCCCCGACGCGGTGCTATTTCCCCGGAGGCCGAGCGGCCCTGGGCTCCATAGAGTTTTTGTACAGAGCCTGGACGGGGCCGGCACACTCATCCGCTGCCGACAACGGCCGGGCGAGGCTCTGTCCACCCGGGTTCCAGCCGACGCAGCGGCGTGGTGGCCAGGCCGAGGCTGGCGAGCAGCACATACAGCAGGCCCGCCACAGCGAACAGCAGGCTCAGGCCGCCCGCCTTGCCGGTGCCCATCGCCAGGGTGAGCCTGGCCTGCATGTCGCCGGCTTCGCTCATCCAGGGAATCGCCCAGTGGTCCGCCAGCGCGCCAGCCCCCAGGGCACCCATCGGCATCGCCAGCAGGCAGACCATCTGCCGTGCGGACAACACCCGACCCAGCAGGGCTCCGGGCAGGCTGCGCTGCCAGAAGCTCTGGTCACTGCTGGTACTCAGCGAGAAGCACCCGAACGCCACGAAGGCCGCCACGTAGAGGACCGCCGGAGAAGTGCTGGTGCCGATGCTCAGGACACTGGCGCCGAGCAACAGGTCGGCCACCAGGACCGTGCGGATCAGCCGCACCGGCGGGCGCATGACCACCCACAATGAACCACCGAGCATGCCCAGCCCGCCGCAGGTCATCAGCGTGCCCAATACCAGTACCGAATGACGCTCCAGGACCAGGGGCGACAGCAGGGCCGAGGCCAGGCCGAGCATCAGGTGCTCCAGGCCCAGGTAGGCCAGCAGTACCCCCAGTGCCGGGCGCGTACGCAGTACCATCAGGACCGCGGGCAATCCGTCTGTGACCAGGGCGCCTGCCTGGCGGCTGGCGCGTACGGGGGGGGCGACCACGGCGAGCCAGCCCAGCACACCTGCGCAGAACAGTACGGTCCCCAGGTCCAGCAATAACACGCCGGGCACTCCCACGCGGGTCAGCAACAGCGCCGCCAGGGTCGGGGCGATCAGTTGCGGCAAGCCGACCATCAGTTGCATCAGGCCGTTGGCCCGGCCGATCGCCTTCGGGCTGCTCAGGATCCGCGGGATCGCCGCCTGACAGACCAGCATGCGCGCCACTTGCCCACTCGAGTTGATCGCCGCGAAGGTGTACACCTGCCAGCGCTCCAGTGCGTCGTGTTCGAACAGCCACCAGAGGATGAGCGCCGCCAGGCCGCCGCAGACCTCGACACCCAGCAGCAGCGCCCGCGCCTCGCAGCGATCCACCAGCCAACCGGCCAATGGGGCCAGAAACAGGCCGGGCAGGGCCGACAGCGCAATGACCCAGGCGTAGTCGGTGACACTGGCATGCTGCTGCAGCAACCAGATACCCAGACTGAACGCCGCCAGCGCCGCCCCCAGGGTCGAGGCGACCTGGCCGCCCCACGCCCACAGCCAGGGCCGCATCGCCGGTTCAACCCTCATGAGCATGGGATTTCTCCAGGGCGGGCCAGTAGCGACGCAGGTGTTCGGCCAAGGTCGACGCCGCCCCCGTCTTGAGGATGGACAGGTGGTCGCAATCTGCAAGCACATGGCGTCGGCAGTCCGCAGCGAATGCCTCCCAGCCGGGCTCGGCTGGACCTGGTTCGACGCGAGCTTTTGTGGCGCTGAACAGCACCACCGGGCCGGTGTAGGCCGGTGCCGGTCGATAGTCCGTCGCCAGGTTGGCCTGGAAGACTCGCAACGGCCCGCGCAAGGCTTCGGGACGAGCCTGCGTCGGCATCAGGCCGACGGCTTGCATGCGCGCCAGCAGTTGGGCGCATTGCTCGTCCGTTTCCAGGCTTGCCAGGGTGTCGATGTCCAGGTTCAGGTCGCGCCCGGTGTCCATCTCCAGCAACGCCACATACCGGCCCAGGGCCGCGCGCCGATCCCTGGCCATGCGCGAACCTGGCGGGCGGCTGTCGATCAACATCACCGGTGCCACCGCTGCCCCTTCGAGTTGCAATTGACGGGCGACCTCAAAAGCCAGCCAGCCGCCGAAGGAATGGCCCAGCAGGTAGTAGGGACCCTGGGGGACTCGGGCACGGATCTCGCGGACATAGGCGCTCGCCGCGGCCTGTACCGAGGCATGGGGCTCGCGCCGGCCATCGGAACCGCGGGCCTGCAACCCGATCACGGTCAAGTGCGGGCCCAGGTGCCGGACTAGGGGCACGAAACTGGCGACGTTGGCGCCGGCCCCCGGGATCATGAAGAGGCAAGGCGCATGCGCAGCGCCGGTCTGCAGCACCAGGCTGGCACGCACGCCGGCCGTTTGCGCAGGCTGCCCCTCGGTCTGCGCCAGGACCTGCTCCAAGGCCTGGGCCAACTGCCGCAGGTGCTCGGGGTCGCGCATGATGGACCAGTGGTCGCCTTCGACGCGCCGATCTATCAGGTCGACCCCCAGCAGCGCACGCCAGTCGGCGGCCAGGTCCCTCGGGTCGGCCCCCGGATGCCCCGACGCGGCCCGGAACAAATGCACGGGCAGGCCCAGGGGCGCCGGCCGGTAGCGAACCATGGCGTTGCGCAGGTTCAGGTTGAGGCGTGCCCGACGGGTCAGTTCCTCACGGTCGAAGCCCGATGGCAGCCAGCCCCGGGCCTGGGCCGAGGCGATGAGCGCATCCAGGTCGAGCCCGGTGTGCCACGCAGCCTGGCCGCTAGCGTCTTCACCGCTCCAATGCTGTGCCAGGTAGCCGATCAGTTGCTGACGCAGGCCGGCTTCATCGAACGTCAGTGCCAACGGCGCGGCGCGCAAGGCGCCCGGCTCGCTGCTGTCGATCAGCCCGAGGAAGGCCACGGGGCAATCCTCGCCCAGCAACTGGCGAGCCATTTCATAAGCCAGCACGCCGCCTGCCGACCAGCCCGCCAAACGGTACGGGCCTTGGGGTTGGACACTGCGCAGCAGGTCGATGTAGCGGCGGGCGAGGCTCACGTTGTCGATGCCATCCTCCAGTTCGGCGGCCGCCTGCACGGCGTAGAGGCCCAACTCCGGATCCAGGTGCCGTGCCAGCCTGGCATAGGGCAGCGCTTCGCCAGTGCCTTCATGGATGAAAAACAGCGGTGCCCGCTCCGGCGAGCCGGCACGAATGCACAGCAGCCCCTGGGCGGTTGCGCGGGAGGTCTCCGGGGTGACCACCTGTCGGGCCAGCGCGGCTAGGTTTTCGGCACTGAACAAGGCCCCCACGGCCACGTCCATGCCCTGTTCGCGCAGGCCATCGAGTAGTTGCACCAGCAGCAACGAATGGCCGCCGAGGGCAAAGAAATTGTCGTCCCGGCCGATCTGTTCCACGCCCAGCAATCGCGACCAGAGTTGCGCCAGGCGTAGCTCCGTGGCGCCTTGTGGCGCAGCATAGGGCTGCCGTTGCAGGGCTTGCCGGTCGGGCGCCGGCAAGGCGCGGCGGTCGAGCTTGCCGTTGGCGGTCAGTGGCCACTGCGGTAGCTGGACATAGGCACCGGGCAGCATGTGGGCCGGTAACTGCTCGGCGAGTGCCGCGCGCAATTGCCCGGGTTCCAGGTGCTGGCCTGGTTCGGCCAGCAGGTAGGCGACCAGGCGCGGGTCGCCGGGTTCGTCCTGGCGGGCCAGGACCGCCGCCGAGCGCACGCCATCCAAGCCCGCGAGCCGCGCTTCGATTTCCCCCAGTTCGATGCGGAAACCGCGCACCTTGACCTGCTGGTCGTTGCGGCCCAGGTACTGGAGCACGCCGTCGGCGGTCCAGCGTGCCAGGTCTCCGGTCTTGTACAGGCGCTCGCCGTGGCCGCCGGCAAAGCGCGCCGGCTGGAAACGCTCGGCATCGAGGACTGCCCGATTCAGGTAGCCACGCGCCAGGCCTGGCCCGGCGATGTGCAATTCGCCCCCCACGCCCCGGGGCACCAGCTCGCCCTCGGCGTCGAGCAGGTAGACGCGCAGGTCCGGGATCGGCCGGCCAATGGGCACCAGCCCGGCGTCGGTGGCGCAGAGCGCGGGTTCGATCAACTGGTAGGTGACGTGCACGCAGGTCTCGGTGATGCCGTACATGTTCACCAGGCGTGTGGCCTGGCTGTCCGGCCGGTCGAACCACGGCCTCAAGGCCGCGCCGTCCAGGGCTTCGCCACCGAAGATCACGTAGCGAAGGCGGTGGGGCTCGCCGCCCGTGTGTTTCATCCAGGCGTAGAACGCGCTGGGGGTCTGGTTGAGCACGGTGACGCCGGTTTCCACCACCAGGCGGTAGAAATCCTCCGGGCTGCGGGATGTCAGGTAGGGCACCACCACCAGGCGGCCGCCATGCAGCAGCGCACCCCAGATTTCCCAGACCGAGAAATCGAAGGCGAAGGAGTGGAACAGCGTCCAGACGTCCCGGTCGTTGAAGCCGAACCAGGCGTCGGTGGCGCTGAACAGCCGCAGCACCGCGCGATGTTCGATCATCACGCCCTTGGGTTCGCCGGTGGAACCCGAGGTGTAGATGATATAGGCCAGGTCCGTATCGCTGGCCCGGGGATCGCTTGCCGGGTTCGCCCCAGACAGATGGCTCCAGCCACCGGCGTCCGGGTCCAGCGAAACGGTGACGCACGATGCCGGCGCCCGCACTGTTGCCGGCAGTGCTTCGAGGGCCAGGAGCACCTGCGGCGCGCTGTCGTCGAGCATGAAATTCAGGCGCTGCGCCGGATAGACCGGATCCAGGGGCACATAGGCGCCTCCGGCCTTGAGGGTGGCGAGGATGCCGACCAAAAGGTCGAGACCCCGCTCGGCCAGGATCGCCACGCGGTCATCCGGGCCCACGCCCAGCTCGCGCAGGCGATGGGCCAGGCGATTGGCCCGTTCGTTGAGCGCCCGGTAGCTCAAGCTCTGCGTCCCGAACTGAACCGCCACCGCGTCGCCACGGCTAGCCACCTGGGCCTCGAAGCGCTGGTGCAGGCGCTCACCGACCGGCGCCGGCAAGCCGGGCGGCGGCGGATTGAAGCCGTGCAGCAACTGGTCGCGTTCGGCCTGGCTGAGCAGGTCGATGCCGGCCACGGGTTGCCGATCGTCGTCCACCATCGCCCGCAATACCGCCAGCAACGCATGCCAGTGACGGTCCACGGTATCGGCATCGAACAGGGCGGTGGCGTAGTTGAATCCGCCCTTGATGGCGTCGCCCACCTCATGGACATCCAGGGCCAGGTCGAACTTGGCCGTGCTGACCGGCGCGCCGACGCTGTGCAACTGCAGGCCATTGCCCAGGTCCAGGTTGCCCTGGGGAGCGTTCTGCCAGGCCAGCATCAATTGGAAAATGGCGTTGTGGGCCAGTGAGCGAGGCGGGTTGAGTGCTTCGATGACCTGCTCGAACGGTATGTCCTGGTGCTCCTGGGCGGCCAATGCCAGGCCCTTGACCTGGGCCAGCAACGTGTCCACCCGGGGCCCTTCGTCCAAGTCGATGCGCAGGGCCTGGAAGTTCACGAAGAAGCCGATCATCGATTCGAGCTCGACCCGGTTGCGATTGGCCACGGGCGAGCCGATGACCACCTCCGATTGTCCCGAGAATCGGCTGACCACCACGGCCCAGGCCGCCAGCAAGGTCATGTACAGGGTCGTGCCATGGCGCCGTCCGAGGGCCTTGAGCGCCTGGGTCAGTCCGGGCTCGATGCGCACCGGCAGGCTGGCCCCGGCGTAGTCCTGCCGGGCCGGACGAGGGCGGTCGGTGGGCAGGGTGACGCAAGTCGGCGCACCGCTCAGGTGTCGTGTCCAATAGGTGCGTTGGCGTTGCAGTTCGTCTGCTTGCAGCCATTGGCGTTGCCACAGCGTGTAGTCGCCATACTGGCGGGCCAGGGGCGGCAGGGGATCGCCCCGGCCCTGGCTGAAGGCCTGGTAAAGACCGGAGAACTCCTCGGTGAGCACGCCCATGGACCAGCCGTCCGAGACCAGGTGGTGCACGGTCACCAGCAGGACATGGTCATCGGCGCCCAGGCGTAACAGGCAGGCGCGGATCGGCCACTGGCTCGTCAGGTCGAACGGCTGATTGGCCTGCTCGGCGCACAGCGCTTGCCAGTCCGCCGCGCCGGGCACGCTCAGGTCGACGACCTCCAGGGCCAGCGAGCGTGGCGGGTCGATCACCTGACGCGCCTGGCCGGCGAGGCTCACGAACCGGGTCCGCAGGCTTTCATGACGGGCGACGATACGATCCAGGGCACGACGCAACGCCTCGATATCCAGTTCGCCACGCAGCCGCAAGCCTGCCGGCATGTTGAAGGCTGCCGTCGAATCCGGATTGAGCTGTTGGATCAGCCAGAGGTTCTGTTGAGCGAACGACAGGGGCAGGGGCTGGCTGCGGTCGGCCTCCTGCAAGGGGCCCAGGCGACTGTGCCCGGCGTCCTGCAGCACGCTGGCCAGGGCGTGCAAGCTCGGTTGGGCGAAGACCGCCGACAGCGGCACTTCCAGGCCCAGCCGGTGACGCACTTGAGCCAGCAATCGCAGGGCCAGCAAGGAGTGTCCGCCCAAGGCGAAGAAGTCGTCCTGGCGGCCGATGGGCTCGACCCCCAGCAGTTCGCTCCAGATCGCCGCCAGGGTGGTCTCCAGTTCGCCTTGGGGCGGGCTGTATTCGGTCTGCGCGAACGCCTCGGGAGCCGGTGCCGGCAGGCGCTGCCGATCGACCTTGCCATTGCCGGTCTGCGGCAGTGCCTGCAGCTGTACGAAGGCGCTGGGCAGCATGTATTCGGGCAAGCGTTCGCTCAGCTGGCTGCGCAAGGCCAGGGGCGACAGTGGCTCGGTGGCGCTGAAGTAGGCGATCAGGCGCGGATGGCCCCCGTCCCCCGGCAGCATCACCACCACCGATTCGCGCACACCGGGTACCTGGTCGAGGCGGCTCTCCACCTCCGTCAGTTCGACGCGATAGCCACGGATCTTCACTTGCGAGTCGTTGCGTCCCAGGTATTGCAGCGTACCTTCGGCGGTCCAGCGCGCCAGGTCGCCGGTCTTATAGAGACGCGCGCCAGGGGCGGCATCGAACGGATGGGCGATGAAGCGCTCGGCGGTCAGGTCCGGCCGATTCAGGTAGCCCTGGGCCAGGGCCACGCCGGCGACGTGCAGTTCGCCGGCGACGCCTTGGGGGACCCAGTGGCCGTTGGCATCGAGCAGGCACACCTGGGTGTTGGCGATGGGGCGCCCGATCACCGGCACGTCTGCCCACTGCTCGGGGGCGTCGGGCAGGGTGTGCGTACACACCACGTGGGTTTCGGTCGGGCCGTAGTGGTTGTGCAGCCGCGCGCGCGGGTGGCGCTTGAACAGCTCGCGCAACGGGCCGGTGATGCGCAACGCTTCGCCGGCGACCACCACATCGCGCAGGGCGGGCAGTTCCACGGGGTCGCTGGCCCAATTTTCGGCCAGGCCCGCCAGGGCGATATAGGGCAGGAACAGCCGCTCGATGCGCTCCTGGGCAAGCCAGTGCGGCAACGCCGCGAGATCCAGGCGCTGGGCTTCTTCCAGCAGCACCAGGGTACCGCCGCTGCCCAGGGTCGAGAAGATTTCCTGGAACGCGACATCGAACCCCAAGGCGGCGAATTGCAGGGTCCGGGCCGGCCCGGGCAGCGCCTGTGCGGCTTGCCAGGCCAACAGGTTGCTCAGGGCCAGGTGACCCATGGCCACGCCCTTGGGCAACCCGGTGGAGCCGGAGGTGTACATGACGTAGGCCAGGTCCGAAAGGGACGGTTGTCCAAGTGGCGGCGCGGCAAGGGCCTGGTCTGCCGTAACCGCCAGTCGAACCGACAGCGGCGTGCACGTGTCGCCGACTCGCAGCCCTTCGACACGCTGGTCATCCCACAGCAGCAGGCACGGCTGGCAATCCTCGACGATGCCCTGGCGACGAGCCAGGGGCTGACTGGGATCGAGCGGCACATAGGCCGCCCCGGTCTTGAGCGTGGCAATCACTGCCAGCACCATCTCCAGGCTGCGCGGCAGGTGGATGGCCACCCGCTGGCCGGTGCCGGCCCCTTGTTCGATCATCCGCCAGGCCAGGTGATTGGCCTGACGGTCGAGCTCGGCGTAGCTCAGCCCGCGCCCATGCAACTCGACCGCGATAGCGTCGGGCTGCTCCAGTGCCCTGCGTTCGAACCGTTCATGCACCCAGCCCGCCTGGGGGAACGGGGTCGGGGCCGGGTTGAGCTGGTGCAGCAGGCGCTCACGCTCCTGTGCATCCACCAGGGACAGGTGCGCCAGCGGCTGCCGATCGTCGGCGCACAACTGGCGCAGCACGTTGACCAGGTAACCCCAGTGCCGTTGCAGGCTGTCGGCATCGAACAGCGCGGTGGCGTAGTTGAGCCCGCCGACGATGCACCCTTGGGCTTCGTAGAGTTCCAGGGACACGTCGAACGGCGCGGTGGTCTGCTCGGCAGCCAAGGGCGCGAGGCTCAGCCCGTCGAGGTCGAGGGCGCCGCGGGGCGCGTTCTGCCAGGCGAACATCAGTTGGAATACCGGGCTGTGGGCCAGGGAACGCGGCGGGTTGAGGGCTTCGACCACCTGTTCGAAAGGTACGTCCTGGTGGGCCTGGGCCTGCAACGCATGCTGGCGCACCTGGGCCAGCAACTGGCCGACGTCCGGCTGTCCGCCCAGGTCGATACACAGCGCCTGGGTGTTGACGAAGAAGCCGATCAATGGCTCGACTTCACTGCGGGTGCGGTTGGCCACCGGCGTGCCGATCACCACGCGTTCCTGTACGGCGAGGCGCCCGATCACGATCGCCCAGGCCGCCAGCAGTGTCATGTACAGCGACGTGCCATGGCGGCGGCTCAAGGCCTTGAGCGCGGCGCTCAACGGCGCGTCCAGCGCCACGGCCAGGCGTGCCCCGGAGAAATCCTGGCGCGGCGGCCGTGGCCGATCGCTGGGCAGGTCCAACCGTTGCGGTGCGTCGCGCAGATGCTCCAGCCAATAGGCCAGTTGCTCGGCGTGGCGCTCGCCCACCAGCCATTCCCGCTGCCAGGCGGCATAGTCGGCGTACTGGATCGCCAGGGCCGGCAGTGGATCCGGCGCACCTTGGCGAAACGCCCGGTACAACAGCGACAGTTCGTCGATCAGCACGCCGATGGACCAGCCGTCGGCAACGATGTGGTGCAGGGTCACTTGCAACACATGACTGGCGGGGTTCTGGCGCGCCAGCAACACTCGCAGCAAGGGGCCTTCGTCCAGGGCGAACGGCTGCGCCGCATCGCTCGCCAGGACCGCCCGCAGATCGCTCGCGTCCGGCTCCAGGCGCGAGAAGCTCCAGCGCGGCTGCGGGTCGACGACTTGCCTCACTTCGCCGTCCTGCTCGATGAAGCGCGTGCGCAGTACGGCGTGGCGCTCGACGATGCGGGTCAGGGCGTTGCGCAGGGCGGCTTCGTCCAGTTCGCCGTCCAGGCGCAGGGCGCCACTGATGTGGTACGCGGCGCTCGCCTGGGCGTCCAGGCGGGCGATGAACCAAAGGCGCTGCTGGGCAAAGGACAGGGGCCGGACGGCCGCTTCCGGCAGCACGGCGATCGGTGCCAGCGCGGAGCGTGAGGCGCTGCCCATGAGAGTGGCCAGTTCGGCCACGGTGGGGTGGGCATACAAGGTGGCCAGGGACAACTCCAGGCCCAGGCGTTGGCGCACCCGGGATACCCATTGCACCGCCAGCAGCGAATGCCCGCCCAATTCGAAGAAGTTGTCGTGGCGACCGACCCGGGCGACGGCCAAAAGGTCGCACCAGATCTCGGCCATGAGCGTTTCCTGTTCCCCCCGCGGCGCCTCGTAGGCCTGGACGGCCCAGGCTTCTTCCCCAGGTGCCGGCAGGGCCGCGCGGTCGAGCTTGCCGTTGGGGGTCAGGGGCAGGACATCCAGGGGCACGATCAGCGCCGGCACCATGTACCCCGGCAGACGGCTCGCCAGGGCGTCGCGCAAGGCGCCGGGCACCAGCGGCGCGCTGTCCTCGGCCGCGACGGCATAGGCCACCAGGGCCGGTTCGCGAGCGCCGCGCCGGACCGCCAGCACGGCGGCGGCCGCCACCTGAGGCAGGGCGAGCAGGGCGGCTTCGATTTCCCCCAGTTCGATGCGGAAGCCGCGAATCTTGACCTGGAAGTCGTTGCGCCCCAGGTAATGGAGCTGGCCGTCGGCGTCCCAGAAGCCCAGGTCGCCGGTGCGGTACAGGCGAGCCGCCGGATCATCGCTGAACGGATCGGCCAGGAAGCGCTCGCGGGTCAGTTCCGGTCGGCGATGGTAGCCGCGCCCGACACCTGCGCCGCCGATGTACAGCTCTCCCATCACGCCGATCGGCAGCGGTTGCAAGGCCTCGTCCAGGACATGCACCTGGGTGTTGTCGATGGGCCGGCCAATGTGCGGGACGAAACCCTGTTCGCGGTCCATCGACACCCAGGTCGAGTAGACCGTGGTTTCGGTGGGGCCATAGAGGTTATTGACCCGACGCACCTCGCTGTCGGCGAACAGCCGTTCCACCAGGTGGCGCGGCAGGGCTTCGCCGGCCAGGTTGAGGGTTTGCAGCGAAGCCGGCAGGGCATCGGCCCGCAGCAACGCGTCGGCAGCTGACGGCACGGTGTTGAGCAGGCTCAACGCCGGGCGCCGTTCAAGCAGGGCAAGGGCGTCGTCCACCAGTTCCAGCACGCCACCGCAGGATAACGGCACGAAGCATTCGAACACCGACAGGTCGAAGTTGATGGAGGTGCTGAACAGGCTGTGTTCCAGGGTCTGAGGGTCGAAGCTGCGCAAGGCCCAGTCGAGGAAGTTGCGGGCGTTACCGTGCTCGATCATCACCCCCTTGGGTTGGCCGGTGGAGCCGGAGGTGTAGATCATGTAGGCCAGGTGGCGGGACTCCAATGCCGGTGCCTCCAATGCCGGCGCCAACGCTGTGGCGTCCGTCTCGTCGCTGCGCAGTGCGCGGTCCACATCGAGGCGCTGGCAGTCAGCGGCAAGGACAAGGTCCAGTGGCGCATCGCTCATGGTCAGTATCGCCACCGGCGCGCTGTCATCGAGCATGTAGGCCAGGCGTTGCGCGGGATAGGCCGGGTCCAGGGGCACATAGGCGCCGCCGGCCTTGAGCACGGCGAGCAGCGCGACGATCAGTTCCGGGCTGCGCCGCAGGTGGATGCCGACCCGAGCGTCGGGGCCTACCCCCAGCGCCCGCAGGTGCCGGGCCAGGCGAGTGGCCTGCTGATCGAGTTGCCCATAGCTGAGCACGCGCGCGTCGCAGCGCACCGCGTCGGCCGCGGGAGTGAGACGCGCCTGGGCTTCGAAGCGTTCGTGCAGCAAGGCCCGTTCCGGCCGCGGGCGCTGCGTGGCATTGAAACGCGCCAGCCGCAGGTGTTCTTGTGCCGGCAGGACATTCAGGGTCCGGGCGAGCCGTTGCGGGCTGTTTTCCAGGGCATCCACCAGGCTGGCGAGGGCCTGATGCATGAAGTCCCAGGCTCGCTGAGCACCCACTGCCCCGGCGATCTGTGCGGTCACGCTGAAACCTTCGCCGAGGTCGTCCACGGAAAACGTGAAGGGATAATTGGTGCGTTCGGCGGTGCTCAGTACGCGCATGCCTTCGACACTCTGGTGGGGCGTGTCTTGCAGGCTGTAGCGGAAATTCAGCAGCGCGGAAAAGAGCGGGGTCCCCGCCGGCACGCCACTGCAGCGTTGGGCCAGGGCCAGGGCCGCATGTTCGTGTTCGAGCAAGGCCATCAGCGCCTGGTGGGTGTGCTGCAGGCTGTCGCCGATCGGGCTGTTCGCCAAGTCGATGCGCAGGGGCAGGGTATTGATGAACACCCCCAGCGCCTGGTCGGCCCCCTGCACGCCTTGCAAGCGACCCAGCAAGACCGTGCCGAACACCACGTCGGCGCGTCCGGTGGCTTTGCCCAGCACCAGGGCCATGGCCAGGTGGAACAGGCTGGCGGCGCTCACTTGGTGGCGTCGCGCCGCCTGGCGCAGGGCCCGCGCCAGTTCCGGTTCCAATGTCCCGCGGGCCTCGTCGAGGGCGCCGGTATTCTGAACGTCGAGCAGGCCGAACGGTGCCGTGGGTTCGCTGACGTCGGCCAGCATGCGCTGGAAAAAAGCCTGCTGCCGGTCGGTGTCCTGGCCATGTCGAGCGTTGGCCACGAAATGGCGGAACGGTACGGGCTCACGTAGCTGCGCTGCCTGGCCCTGCTGGATCAGGACGATCTCCTCGACCATGCGTTCCAGCGTGGTGTGGTCCAGCACCAGATGGTGGTGCAGTACCTGCAGTAACCAGCGTTGCTCCCGGGCGTCGAATGCCTTCACCACCCGCAGCAGAGGCGCCTGGCGGATGTCCAGGCGCCGGGTGCGGGCGTCGGTGTGGGCCAGCAGTTGGGTGAGCGCATCGGCTTCGGTGATGCGCAGGACCTCGATGGGCAACGGCGCCTCGCGCCAGACCACCTGCACCGGCTCGTCGAGGCCCTCCCAGGCCAGGGCGGTCCGCAGGATATCGTGGCGGGCGATGACTTGCTGCAGTGCCAGGCAGAACCCATCCAGTCGCGCCTCGTCGGTGAACGCCAGGGTGGTGTGCAGCAGGTAGGTATCGCCTTGGTCCTGGAGCAAATAATGAAAGAACAGGCCCTCTTGCAGGGGAGCCATCGGATAGATGTCCTGCACGTTGGCCGCGCCGCCTTCGACATTGGCGACGATACGGTCGATCTGCGCCTGGGTCAGGTGCACCAAGGGCAGCATTTCAGGTGTGATGCGGGTGCAGCCCGGGGCAATGGCGGTGCCCGCCGAAACGGGGGCCTGGTCAGAAGCTTGCGGGCGTTGCGCCAGGGCGACGGCCAGCGCGGCGACATTGGGCGTGGCGAACAAGGTGCGCACGTCGAGGGACCAGCCTTGCGTACGCAGTTGCTCCACCATCTGCACGGCCAGCAGGGAGTGACCGCCCAGGGCAAAGAAATTGTCCTGGCGACCGACACGCGGTACGCCCAGGACCTGGGCCCAGAGTTCGGCCAGGCGGGTTTCCACCGGTCCCTGCGGCGCGTCGTAGCGGTGCAGGGCGAAGTGAGCTTCTCCCGGCTCGGGCAAGGTGCGGCGGTCTAGCTTGCCGTTGGCGGTGAGGCTGAAGGCGTCCATCTGGACGAACGCGGCGGGCAGCATGTAGTCCGGGAGCACCGCGGCCAACCGGGCGCGCAGTTCGCTGGGGTCCTGGGCGCTGGTGGCGGTGAAGTAGGCCAGCAGGCGTTGCTGGGCGTCGGCCAGCACCACCGCTTCGGTCACGGGTGGCAAGGCCTTGAGCTGCGCCTCGATCTCCCCCAGCTCGATCCGGAAACCGCGGATCTTGACCTGGAAGTCGTTGCGCCCCAGGAACAGCAACACGCCGTCGACGCGCCAGCGCGCCAGGTCGCCGGTGCGGTACAACCGCGCCCCCGGCGTCGGGTCGAAGGGATGGGGCACGAAGCGCTGTTCGCTCAACTGCGGCTGGTTCAGGTAACCCAGGGCCAGGCCATCGCCGCCGATGTACAGCTCGCCGGCGACGCCGATGGGCACGGGGCGACGTTGGTCGTCGAGCACGTAGACCTGGGTATTGCCGATCGGCTTGCCGATGGGAATGTCACCGGCCAGGGCGTCTTCCAGGGTGATGCGATGGGTGGTGGCGAAGGTGGTGCTTTCGGTGGGACCGTAGCCGTTGAGCAGATGCTGGGGCGGCGAGTGGCGCAACACCTGGGCGATGCGCCGGGGATCGAGCACATCGCCGCCCACCATCAGGTAGCGCAGGGCCGCGAAGGCCGGGGCCAGAGGTTCGGCGAACTGATGGAACAGCCCGGCGGTGAGCCAGAGGACGCTGACTTCATGGCGCAGCAGATGTTCATTGAACCGGGCCGCATCCAGCAGGGTGTCGCGGGGACAGACCACCAGGCAGCCGCCGTTGAGCAATGCGCCCCAGATTTCCAGGGTGCTGGCGTCGAAGGCCGGGTTGGCGGCCAGGGCGATGCGATCCTGGGCGTTGAAATCGGCGAAACCGTTGTTGCGCACCAGGCGGGTGATGGCGCGGTGGGGCACCTGCACCCCCTTGGGCACGCCGGTCGAGCCGGAGGTGTACATGACGCAGGCCGTCGCGTCGGCGGGCCGCGGTACATCCGCGGCGGGCGCCGCGACGCTGTCCAGGGTGTCTTCCCAGGTCGCCAAGGCAAGGGATTGGACGGCTGGGTCCGCGGGGATCGAGTGCGGTTCGTCCACCAGCAACCAGGCGCTGCCGCAATCGTGCAGCAGATTGCGGCGCCGCTCCGAGGGCGTGGCCGTGTCGATGGGCACATAGGCCGCGCCGTTTTTCAGGATCGCCAGGATCGCCACGATCAACCGTGGGCCACGGGCAAGGCACAGGGCAACCCGGGCGCCCGGCACCACGCCGTGTTCGGCCAGCCAACCGGCCAGTCGGCTGGCGCGCTCATCGAGCTGGCGATAGCTCAGGGACTGCTCGCCGGTCTGGATCGCCGTCGCCTCGGGCCGCCGCTTGACCTGCGCCTCGAACAGGCGAGGCAGCGACTCATCGCGAGGGTAGTCACGGGCGGTGGCATTGAAGGTGTGCAGCACGTGTTCGCGCTCGGCCGGGCCGAGAATGGACACGGCCTCGAGCGGTTGTCGGTCATCGGCGACCAATGCTTGCAGGGTGGTGTGCAAGGCCTGCCAGTGACGTTGCACAGTGTCGGCCTCGAACAGGGCGGTGGCGTAGATGAACCGACCGGCAATCCGGCCGTCACGCTCGTGCAGGTCCAGGGTCAGGTCGAACTTGGCGCTGTCTTCGTGGGTGGATAACGGCGTCAGCTCCAGCGAGTCCAGCTCCAGGCTGGGCTGCGGGGCGTTCTGCCAGGCGAACATGACCTGGAAGATCGGACTGTGGGCCAATGAGCGCGAGGGGTTCAATGCCTCGACCAATTGCTCGAAGGCAACTTCCTGATGGGCCTGCGCATCCAGGGCGGTACGCCGCACCTGGGCCAGCAGTTGGCTGAACGCATCGACCTCACCGAGCCGCACCCGCAACGCCTGGGTGTTGACGAAAAAGCCGACCAGCGGCTCGACCTCCGCCCGGGTCCGGTTCGCCAGGACCGAACCGATGACCAGGTCGTCCTGCCCCGACAGGCGCGCCAGCACCACCGACCACGCGGCCAGGAGCGTCATGAACAGGGTGCAGCCATGTCGTTCGGCCACGTGCTTGAGCGACTGGACCAGGTGGGCGTCGATGCCCACCTCCAGGCTGGCACCGGTGAAATCCTGGTGCGCCGGGCGAGGGCGGTCCAGGGCGAGGTTCAACAGCGGCGGTGCGTCTTCGAGCTGGGTGCGCCAGTAGGCCAGTTGTTCGGCGATCCGTTGCGCCTGGCGCGCAGAGCGCTGCCACAGGGCATAGTCGGCGTACTGGATGGCCAGTGGCGGCAGGCGGTCGGCCTGGCCGTGGACAAAGGCCCGGTACAGTTCAGTCAGTTCCCGGGTGATGACCGATAACGACCAGGCATCGCCGACGATGTGGTGCAGCGTGACCAGCAAGACGTGCTCCTGCTCCTCCAGGCGCAACAGGCGCGCACGGATCAGCGGACCGCGCGCCAGGTCGAACGGTGCCTGGGCCTCGGCGGTGCAGTGGGCCTGGAAGACCGCCGGGGGCTGGCCGCGCAGGTCGTCGACGGGCATGGCGAAGGCCTGCGGCGGGTCGATGATCTGGAACGGTTGCGCGCCCTCGGAAACGAACCGGGTGCGCAAGGCTTCATGCCGCTCGACGATTCGCGACAGGGCGGCCTGCAACGCCGCTGGGTCAAGCGCTCCCCGCAGGCGCAGTCCGCCGGCCATGTGGTAGGCCGCGCTGGCCTGGGCATCGAGGTGGGCGATGAACCACAGGCGCTGCTGGGCGAAGGACAACGGTAGCCGCGCCGGGCGCATCGCCGCCGGAACAGGCGCCGCCCCGGACAACCCGGACGCTCCCAGGGATTCGATGGCACGGGCCTGCCGCGCCAGGGTCGGGTGATCGAACACGCAGGCCAGGGGCAGTTCGATGCGCAGTTGCTGGCGCAGTTGGGAAATCAGTTGCACCGCCAGCAGCGAATGGCCGCCGGATTGGAAGAAATGGTCCTCACGGCCTACCCGTGGGCGTCCCAGCAGGCGACTCCAGATCGACGCCAGTTGAGTCTCCAGCGGCCCTTGGGGCGCTTCGAAATGATCGCTTTCCGTCTGCTCCGGCGCCGGCAGCGCGCCGCGGTCCAGCTTGCCGTTGGGGGTCAGGGGCAGGGTCGGCAAGGCCACGTAGGCCCCAGGCTGCATGTACTCAGGCAGACAGGCGTGCAGGGCCTCGCGTAACTGGGCCTCGGATACCGGGCTGTCCGCCTGCCCCACCCAGTACGCCACCAGGCGCGGATCGCCGCTGGCGTCTTCGCGGGCGATCACGACGGCATGCAACACCCCGGGCACCCGGGCCAGGGCGGCTTCGATTTCTCCCAGCTCGATGCGGTAGCCACGCACCTTGACCTGGAAGTCGTTGCGCCCCAGGTAGAGAAGCTGACCGTCGGCAGTCCAGCGACCCAGGTCGCCGGTGCGGTACATCCGGGCCCCGGCCTGGAGCGCGAACGGGTCGTCGACGAAGCGCTCCTGGGTCAGCTCGGGTCGGTTCAGGTAGCCCCGGGCAACGCCGGCACCCCCGATATAGAGTTCGCCCACCACGCCCTGGGGCACCAACTGGCGGTGCGCATCGAGAATGTAGACCTGGGTATTGTCCAGCGGTCGTCCGATACCGGGGACGAAACCCTGCTCACGACTCATCGACACCCACGTCGAGTAGGTGGTGGTCTCCGAAGGGCCGTACAGGTTGCACAGGCGTTGCACTGCGCTGTGGGCGAACACCTGCTCCACCAGGCTTTGCTTGAGGGGCTCGCCGGCCAGGTTGACCACCTGTGTTGACCCTGGGATCGCCTGGGCATTGACCAGCGCATCAAGGGCCGAAGGCACGCTGTTGATCAGTGTGACCGGCACGGGGCGGTCGAGCAAGGCCAAGGCGTTGGTGGCCACGTGCAAGGTGGCGCCGGCGGCCAGGGGCACGAAATATTCGAACACCGCCAGGTCGAAATTGATCGAGGTGGCGAAGAGGCTGTCCCGCAGGCTGGCGGTATCGAACGCATGCAGCGCCCAGTGCAGCAGGTTGCAAGCGTTGCGGTGCTCGATCATCACGCCCTTGGGCGTGCCGGTGGATCCCGAGGTATAGATGACATAGGCCAGGTGAGCGCTGGTCAGGCCAAGGCTGGCGGGATCCGGGTCATGGACGGGTTGTTCGGCCAGGCGCGCCTTGACAGGGGCCGCGTCCAGGCAAAGCACTTCGCAACCGGCGGGCGCCGGGACGCTCGATTGCAGCGTGCCGAGTGTCAGCAGCGCGCGAGGCGTGCTGTCGGCGAGCATGTGCAGCAGGCGTTCCCGCGGGTAGGCCGGGTCCAGCGGCACATAGGCGGCACCGGCCTTGAGAATGCCGAGCAGGGCGATCAGCAGGTGGGGGCCACGCTCCAGGCAGATCGCCACGCGGCTGTCCGGCTCGACACCGGCCTGCAGCAGCAGGTGCGCCAGCCGATTGGCCTGGGTATTGAGCGCCTCATAGGTCAGGGGGCTGGTACCGTTGGCGGCGTCGAAACGGGCGGCGATGGCCTGGGGTTGCCGTTGGGCCTGCCGCTCCACGGCCAGGTGCAGCAGAGCCGGGCCGTTATGCGGGCGGGTGGTGGCGTTGAACGTGCGCAGGACCCGCTCCTGTTCGGCGGCGGGCAATACCGAAAGCTGGCAAGCCAGGGTCAGGGGACGCTGTTCCAGGGCGTCGAGCAGGTTCTCCAACGCGGTGCGCAGCCAGCCCAGTACCGGTTCGGCGCCCACCTGGTGATCGATTTGCAGGCTCAGCGAAAAGCCTTCCCCCAGGTCGTCCACCGACAGGTTGAAGGGGTAGTTGGTGCGCTCCTCACCGCCCAGAACCTGCATGCCATCGACCTGGGGTGCATGCCCGGGGGCCGCACTGTGGCGATAGTTGAGCAACGCCGAGAACAGCGCGGTGCCGCTGGGCAAGGCGCTGCAACGCTGGGCCAGGCCCAGGGGGGCGTGCTCGTGGGCGATCAGCCGGCTGAGCAGCGTGTGGGTGTCGCGCAATGCCTGTTCCACGGAGACGGCCAGGCGTACCCGCAGGGGCAGTGTATTGATGAACAGGCCCATGGCACTGGTCGCTTCGCCGGCACCCAGCAGGCGACCGAACATCACGGTGCCGAAGACCACGTCGTCGCGGCCGCTGGACTTGCCCAGGACCAATGCCCAGGCAAGATGGAACAGGCTGGCGCTGCTGACCCCCAGGACACGCGCACGCTCACGGATCCGCCGGCTCAGGTCGAGGGTGAGTGCGGTCTCCAGGGTCTGTACCTGGTTGCCATCGCCGCGTACGTCCAAAAGGCCGCAGGGCGCGGTGGGTTCGTCGATGTCCCCCAGCAGCTCGGTGAAGAATGCCTCGTGCAGCGCTTCGCCCAGGCCCTGGCGTGCGCGCAACACGAAATCCCGGAACGGCTGCGGCGGCTGCAGATCCGCCAGACGGCCTTGCTGGATCGCGGCGACTTCTCCCACCAGGCGTTCCAGCGAGGTATGGTCCATTACCGCGTGGTGATGCAGCAATTGCAGCAGCCAGCGTCCGGTTCCCGGATCCTCGGCGGCCACGGCGCGCATCAGGGGCGCCTGGCGCAGGTCCAGGCGCTGATGACGCGGGTCGGCATGGGCACGCAGAGCGGCCTCGACGTCGACCTGGCTCGGATGGAGGACTTCCAGCGCCAGGGGCGCATGGCGCCAGACTACCTGCACCGGCTCGTCAAGGCCCTCCCAGGCCAGTGCCGTGCGCAGGATGTCGTGGCGGGCGATGGCCTGGTTGAGGGCATCCATGAAACGTCGCAGGCAGGGCTCATCGTCGAAGGCCAGCAGCACATGCAGCAGATAGGTATCGCCGTGCTGCTGGAGCAGGTGATGAAAGAGGATGCCCGCCTGCAACGGCACCAGAGGATAGATGTCCTGGATATTGGCGCAGCCGCCCGGCACGCTGGCGACGATACTGGCGATCTGTGCTTCGTCCAACTGGCAGAGATCGAGCATCGCCGGGGTGATGTCGTCGGTGCCTGGCGGCAGGCCGCTACTGCTGCCGGCCTGGGCGGCGGGGTTGCGCAGGGCTTCGATCAGGGCCGGTTTATGGCTGCGCAACAAGGCGATCAGTGCCTGGTCGGCCAATACCTGGTCATCGGCCACTACCGATAATTGATCGCCGCGCAAGGACAGGGTTACGCCACGTTGTTTGAGCAGGGCCAGCAATTGTTCCGTGGTCACAGAAGCAGTTCCTTCAAAGGGGTGGTGGCCATGGCCAGACCGGCGAGGGTCGGGGTGGTGAAGAGTTGGCTGATGTCGACCCGCAGGTTGTGCTGTCGCATGCGCTCCACCAGAGTCATGGCGATCAGCGAATGGCCGCCCAGGGCGAAGAAGTTGTCGTGCCGGCTGACCCGTTCGACATTCAGCAACTCGCACCAGAGCGCCGCCAGGGTGATCTCCAGTTCGCCTTGCGGGGCTTCGTAGAGGGTCTGCACGTAAGCCTGGGCGTCGGGTTCCGGCAGGGCGTTGCGGTCGAGCTTGCCGTTGGCGGTCAGCGGCAGGCTGTCCAGGCGCACGTACAGGCCGGGCAGCATGTAGTCGGGCAGGCGTTCGGCCAGGGCGGCCCGGGCCTGGCTCGGCGTCGGTGGCGCCGTGCCCTGCAGGTAGGCGACCAGCCGTGTCACGCCGTGGCGGTCGTTGCGCCCCACCACCACGGCTTGCTGCACACCGGGCAAGGCCAGCAACTGGCTTTCGATTTCACCCAGCTCGATGCGGTGGCCGTGGATCTTGACCTGGAAATCCGTGCGCCCCAGGTAGCTGAGGCTGCCATCCTCTTCCCAGCGCCCGAGGTCGCCGGTGCGGTAGAGCCGCCCACCGGCCTGGGCAGTGAACGGATCGCTGAGGAATCGTTCGTCGGTCAGGGCCGCGCGCTGCCAATAACCACGGGCGACCCCATGGCCACCGATGTGTATTTCCCCGGCCACTCCCACCGGCACGCGCCGGCCATGTCGATCGAGGACATGCACCTGGGTGTTGGGCAGCGGTTGGCCGAGGCTCGGCGTCGAATGGCTGTCGAGCCAGGCACTGGTGGTGTCGACGGTGCACTCGGTGGGCCCATAGACGTTGAGCACCCGAACCTCGGCTTCAGCGGCCAGTTGCGTCCAGAGTTCGCTGGGCACCGCCTCGCCGCCGAGCAGGATGCGCCGTGGCAACGGTTGTCGTGTCTGCGCCGCCTGCCGATGCTTGAGCAAGACCTGCAACTGGGTCGGGGTGCAATCGAACAGCGTGACCTGGCGGCTGTGCAGGTAGTCCAGCAGGGCGCTGGCATCCAGGCGCACCCGTTTGGGAATCAGCACCAGGCAGTGGCCGCTGAGCCATTGGCAAAGCTGTTGTACCGAGGCATCGAAGGCGACCGAGGCATTGAGCGAGCAACGGGTGCCCGGCGGCAGGTCGTCCAGGCGTTGACGCAGCCCGGCCCAGAGGTTGAGCACCGAGTGGTGCTCGACCATCACACCCTTGGGCTGTCCGGTGGAGCCAGAGGTGTAGATCAGGTAGGCCAGGTCCGTGGGCTGCTGGCCCAGGGCGATAGCGTCCGGGTCGTCCGCGCTGGCCTGGGTCCAGGCCAGGGATTCGGGCGCGTCAAGGCTGAGCAGTGGTCCACCCGTAAAGGTCGGTAAACGAGGACGCACCCGTTCCTGGGTGAGCAGGGCCGCCGGTGCGCTGTCGTTGAGCATGTAGGCCAGCCGGGGCGCCGGGTAGTCAGGATCCAGCGGCACATAGGCGCAACCGGCTTTCCACACCGCCAGCAGGGCAATCGCCAACTGCACCTCGCGCTCCAGGCACACGGCGACGAGCTGGCCGCTCTGCACACCCAGGTTGCGCAAGTGATGAGCCAACCGGTTGGCCTGTTCGTTGAGCTGGCGGAAGCTCAATGCCTGGTGTTCGTCGATGACGGCCAAGGCATCGGGGGTGCGCGCAGCCTGTTCGGCGAAGCGCTGCTGCAAGGTCGCGCCGGACGACGGCAGGGCCACTGGCCGGTTGAAGCGATCCAGCCGCGCTTCTTCGTCGTCGGGCAGCACGCGCAACTGCTGGACGGGGGTGTCGTCGGCCTGTTCCAGTGCCTCGACAAGGGCGTCCAGGGTTTGCAGCATGAACCCGACCAGGCGCGCAGGCGCGTACGCCGGGTGGGTCTGGGCGGTCAGTTGAAAGCCTTCGCCCAGGTCGTCCACCGCGAGGTTGAAGGGATAGTGAGTGCGTTCTTCGCTGTGCAACAGGCTCATGCCCGGCATGGCCTGGCGGACGTTCGCCTGGTCGGCATGGCTGTAGCGGTAGTTGAACATCGCACTGAACAGCGCGGTGCCGGCGGGTACCGCGCTGCAGCGCTGGGCCAGTGCGAGTGGGGTCTGCTCGTGGCTGAGCAACCCGTTCAAGGCCTGCTGCACGCCTTCGAGCACGATGCCCACATCGCCATCCAGGCGCACCCGCAAAGGCAGGGTGTTGATGAACAGTCCCAGGGCCCGGTCGGCATGGGCTCCGGCTTGCAGGCGGCCGAACAGCACGGTGCCGAACACCACGTCATCGCGCCCGCTCAGACGGCTCAACACCAGCGCCCAGGCCAGGTGGCAGACGCTGGCGGCACTCACGCCATGGGCACTGGCTTGCTGACGCAGGCGGCGCGCCAGCCCAGGCTCCATCGGCTGTTGGTGTTCCAGGGCGCGCCAGCGGGGATCGGCCTGCACATCGATGGCGAGCGGCAGGGTGGGTTCGTCCAGGTCGCCCAACTGCTCGCTGAAGAACGCCTGTGCCGCACTGACAACCTGCGGTCGACGCGCATGGGCCACCAGCCCGCGAGCGCTGACGGGGCGCGACAGCTGCGCCTGCCGGCCGCCTTCGATCAGTGCGATTTCCTCGATCATCAGTTCCAGGGAAGTGTGATCGACCACCACATGGTGATGCACAAGCAACAGCAGCCAGCGGTCGTGGACGGCGTCGAACGCTACCCGTGCTTCGATCAATGGCGCCTGGCGCAGGTCGAGGCGGTAATGGCGAGGGTCGGCACTGGCGTGCAGTTGCGCGGCGACGTCGCCCTCGAATGCCAGGCGCACTGGCTTGAAGGCCACCTGGCGCAGCACCACTTGCAGCGGCTCCTGCAAATCCTCCCAGAGCACCAGGGTGCGCAAGGCATCATGCCGGGCGATGACCTGTTCCAGCGCAGCGCAGAAACGTTGCAGGCACGCTTCGTCGGTGAACGCCAGCAGGCTGCGCAACAGGTAGTTGTCCCCGGCACTCTGGGCCCGATGGTGGTAAAGCATGCCTTCCTGCAGAGGGCCCAGCGGATAGATATCCTGGATGTTGCCGGCACCGCCGGGAACCTGTGCCGCGATCCTGTCGATCTGCGCCTGGGCCAGTTCGACGAGATCGAGCATCGGCGGGGTGATCCGCGAGCAGGGGGTAGGGATGCAACTGACGCTTTCCACGGGCGCGGCCTCGGTACCCAGGGTGTCCAGGCGTTGCGCCAGGGCCGCGAGGGTCGATCGCTCGAAGACACTGCGGATATCCAGGTTCCAGCCGTTGCGGCGCAGTCGTTCGAGCAGCTGCACGGCCAGCAGGGAGTGTCCGCCCAGGCTGAAAAAATCATCCTCGCGACCGATGTCCGGCTGGCCGAGCACCTGGGCCCAGATCGCCGCAAGCCGACGTTCGGTGTCGCTGCGCGGAGGGGACTTGTCACGGTCGGCGGGCAGCGTCACGGGCAGGGGCAGTGCCTGCCGGTCGAGCTTGCCGTTGGGCGTCAGGGGCAACTGGGGTAGCGCGATGCAGGCGCTGGGCAACATGTAGTCCGGCAAGCGGTTTTCCAGGTAGGCCCGCACCTGCGCCAGGTCCGGGACCGGCGCGGCGGGATCCTGGGCGACCAGGTAGGCCACCAGCCGCGGATCCCCGCCAGGCCCGGGTTGGGCCAGGACCACCGCTTCGCGCAGGCCCGGCATGCCCAGCAGTTGCGCTTCGATCTCTCCCAGTTCGATGCGAAAGCCCCGCACCTTGACCTGGAAGTCGTTGCGGCCCAGGTACTCCAGGTGTCCGTCGGCACGCCAGCGGCCCAGATCGCCGGTGCGGTACATGCGCGCTTCGGGATCGCTGACGAAAGGGTCCGGCAAGAACCGCTCGGCGGTGAGTTCGGCCCGGTTCAGGTAGCCACGGGCCACGCCGGCCCCGCCGATATGGATTTCCCCGGCCACACCCAGAGGCACTGGTTGGCGATGCCGATCGAGCAGGTAGATGCGCGTGTTGTCCAGGGGTTGACCGATACCGGGCAGGAACCCCTGTTCACGGCTCATCGACAGCCAGGTGGAGTAGGTGGTGGTTTCCGTCGGGCCATAGAGATTGCAGACCCGGTCCGTGGCGCCCTGGGCAAACAGTTGCTCCACCAGCCGTGCCTTGAGGGGCTCGCCGGCCAGGTTGACGACTCGGGTGGTCGGCGCGATGGCGCCGATCCTCACCAGTTCCTCCACGGCCGAGGGCACGCTGTTGATCAGCGATACCGTACGGGGGCGCTCCACCAGGGCCAAGGCATTGTCCACCAGATGCAAGGTGGCGCCGGCGGCCAGGGGCACGAAGCACTCGAACACCGCCAGGTCGAAATTGATCGAGGTGGCGAACAGGCTGTGGTGCAACTCATCGACGTCGAAACTGCGCAGGGCCCAGTGCAGCAGGTTGCAGGCGTTGCGGTGCTCGATCATCACGCCCTTGGGCATACCGGTGGAGCCTGACGTATAGATCACATAGGCCAGGTGCGCGGCGTTCAGGTCCGCGGCATCGGGATTGTCGATGGGCTGGGCGTCCAGCCGGGCCTGTAGCTGCGGTGTGTCCAGGTCCCATCGCTCGATTGCGGTGGTGGCCGGTAGGCGCGTGCGCAATGCGTCACTGCTGAGCACCAGGCGCGGGGCGCTGTCTTCCAGCATGTGCCGCAGGCGTGCCGGCGGATAGGTCGGGTCCAGGGGGACGTAGGCAGCGCCGGCCTTCAGGGTGGCCAGTAACGCCACCAGCATGTGCGGACCACGCTCCAGGCAGATCGCCACCCGGTCGTCGGGTCGCAACCCGGTCGCCAGCAGGGCGTGGGCCAACCGGTTGGCCTGGCGATTGAGCTGGCCATAGGTGAGCGTGGTCGTGCCGGCTGACGCGGTTTCGATATGGGCGGCCACGGCATCGGGCCACAAGGCGGCCTGGCGCTCGAACGGCTGGTGCAGCAGGGTGTCGCGCGGATGTGCGTGTCGAGTCTGGTTGAACCCTTCCAGCAACTGTTGCCGTTGCGCCACGGGCAGGCTGTCCAGGGTGCAGGCACCGGTGGTCGGCGCTGTCTCCAGGGTCTGCGCCACCACGTGAAGGGCCTGGACCATATGGGCCAGGACGGTTTCGGCGCAGACCGAGCGATGGATCTGTGCGCTCAGGGCAAATTCATCACCCAGGTCGTCCACCGACAGGCAGAACGGGTAGTTGCTGCGCTCCTCGCTGCCCATTACCTGGATGCCGGGCAGGTCGAATTCCGGGCGCGTCGAGCGTTGGCCCTGACTGTGACGAAAGTTCAGCAGTGCCGAGAACAGCGGCGCATGGGCGGGCAAGGCACTGCAGCGTTGGGCCAGGGCCAGGGGCGCATGTTCATGGGCCAGTAGTTCCACCAGCCGCCCATGGACTTGGCGCAATGCCGTCTGCAATGGTAGGTCGAGGTCGATACGCAGCGGCAAGGTGTTGATGAACATGCCCAAGGCGCGGCCGACGTGCTGTTCGGCGTTGAAGCGTCCGAACAGCACCGTGCCGAATACGACGTCGTCGCGGCCGCTGGTCTTGCCCACCAGCATTGCCCAGGCCAGGTGAAACAGGCTGGCGACGCCCACTGCCTGGGCCTTGGCCAGATGCCGCAGGCGCACGGATAGTGCCGGGTCGAGCTGGCACTGGGCCTCGCGATTGTCGCGTCCCGAACCCTGGATATCGTTCAGCCCATAGGGCAGGGTCGGCTCGTGGAGATCACCGAGCAAGCGTTGGAAATAGGCCTCTGCATCCGCCTGGCGTCGGGGCTGGCGCGCCTGGGCCACGAATTGGCGAAACGCGATGGCGGGGGGCAGCGGATGCCGGGGATCGAGCATCAGCGCCCGGACTTCGGCGAACAGCAGGCCCAGGGTGGCGTGGTCGATGGACAGGTGATGGTGAACCAGTTGCAGGTGCCAGCGCTGGTCGGCGGCGTCGAAGCGTACGAAGGCTTGCGCCAGGGGGGCACGGCGAATGTCCAGGTGCTCCTCAGCAAAGGCTCGGCCCTCGTCGAGCAGGACCACGGGCAAGCGGGCGACGCGCCAGACCACTTGCACCGGTGTATCCAGGCCTTCCCAGAGCACGGCGCTGCGCAACACGTCATGACGAGCGATGACTTGGTCGAAGGCGTCGATGAACCGTTGCAGGCGTGCCTGGCTGTCGAAGGCCAGGGTCGCGCGCAGCAGGTAGGCATCGTCCCTGGGCTGCAACAGGTGGTGGAACAGCAGGCCTTCCTGCAGCGGTGCCAGGGGATAGATGTCTTGTACGTTGGCCAGACCGCCTTCCACCGTGGTGACGATGTGGTCGATCTGCGCCTGGGTCAGGTCGAGTGAGAGCGTCGCCGCAGGTTCCGGGTCCTGGACTGAGTGTTCCAGCGTCGCCGCCAGGTTGAGAAGGTTGGTCGCGTTGAACAGGGTCCCGACGTCGAGGCTCCAGCCTTCGGCGCGCAGTTGCTCCACCATCTGCACGGCCAGCAGGGAGTGACCGCCCAGGGCAAAGAAATTGTCCTGGCGACCGACACGCGGTACGCCCAGGATCTGGGCCCAGAGTTCGGCCAGGCGGGTTTCCACCGGCCCCTGCGGCGCGTCGTAGCGGTGCAGGGCGAAGTGAGCTTCGCCTGGCTCGGGCAAGGCGCGGCGGTCCAGCTTGCCGTTGGCGGTGAGGCTGAAGGCGTCCACCTGGACGAACGCGGCGGGCAGCATGTAGTCCGGGAGCACCGCGGCCAACCGGGCGCGCAGTTCGCTGGGGTCCTGGGCGCTGGTGGCGGTGAAGTAGGCCAGCAGGCGTTGCTGGGCGTCGGCCAGCACCACCGCTTCGGTCACGGGTGGCAAGGCCTTGAGCTGCGCCTCGATCTCCCCCAGCTCGATCCGGAAACCGCGGATCTTGACCTGGAAGTCGTTGCGCCCCAGGAACAGCAACACGCCGTCGACGCGCCAGCGCGCCAGGTCGCCGGTGCGGTACAACCGCGCCCCCGGCGTCGGGTCGAAGGGATGGGGCACGAAGCGCTGTTCGCTCAACTGCGGCTGGTTCAGGTAACCCAGGGCCAGGCCATCGCCGCCGATGTACAGCTCGCCGGCGACGCCGATGGGCACGGGGCGACGTTGGTCGTCGAGCACGTAGACCTGGGTATTGCCGATCGGCTTGCCGATGGGAATGTCACCGGCCAGGGCGTCTTCCAGGGTGATGCGATGGGTGGTGGCGAAGGTGGTGCTTTCGGTGGGACCGTAGCCGTTGAGCAGATGCTGGGGCGGCGAGTGGCGCAACACCTGGGCGATGCGCCGGGGATCGAGCACATCGCCGCCCACCATCAGGTAGCGCAGGGCCGCGAAGGCCGGGGCCAGAGGTTCGGCGAACTGATGGAACAGCCCGGCGGTGAGCCAGAGGACGCTGACTTCATGGCGCAGCAGATGTTCATTGAACCGGGCCGCATCCAGCAGGGTGTCGCGGGGACAGACCACCAGGCAGCCGCCGTTGAGCAATGCGCCCCAGATTTCCAGGGTGCTGGCGTCGAAGGCCGGGTTGGCGGCCAGGGCGATGCGATCCTGGGCGTTGAAATCGGCGAAACCGTTGTTGCGCACCAAGCGGGTGATGGCGCGGTGGGGCACCTGCACCCCCTTGGGCACGCCGGTCGAGCCGGAGGTGTACATGACGTAGGCCACATCGTTCGCACCGCTTGCCTGCGGTGGAGCAGGGGGGGCTTCGCTGGGCAGTTCGTCGAGGTCGAGGGTCAGGACGCCTGCCACCGACAATGCGGGCCCGTGTTCGCACAGCAGCCAGGCGCTGCCGCTGTCGGCCAGTACCCTTGCCAGATGCGCGGCGGGAGCGTCGCGATCCACCGGCACATAGGCCGCGCCGCGTTTCAGGATCGCCAGTATCGACACGATCAGCCCCGCGCCTCGGCCCAGGTATAACGCGACCTTGTCACCGGCCTTGACTCCCTGTGCCGCCAGGTGTCCGGCCAGCCACTCGGCGCGCTGGTCGAGCTGGCGATAGCTCAGCGACTGCCTGTCGTCCTGCAGCGCCGTGGCTTGGGGACGAAGTCGGACCTGCGCCTCGAAGAGCGCGCACAGCGACGTTTCGGCGGGATATTCCCAGGCGGTGGCGTTGAAGTCTTGGATGACCCGGTGCTGCTCGGTTGCATCGAGCAAGGTGTAGTCCATCAGCGCCCGGCTCGGGTCGGCGAGCACCTGTTCGGTGAGGTGTTCGAGGCGCTTCAGGTGCGCGCTCATCTGCTCGGTGCTGAAGAGGCGCGGGTCGTAGTTGAATTCCAGGAACGGTTCGGTCTGCACTTCGTAGTCGCGCAGGTAGATCGCCAGCGGGTAGCGTTCGTAGCCGTTGTGCCAGGTGCGCAACGTGCAGCGCGCTCGGCCCAGGTTCACATCGCCGGGGTACTGTTCCACCGAAAGCATCAACTCGAACAACTGGCCGGGATGGCCGGCGCGTGCCCGCAGCTCACGGTGCAGGTCCTGCAATGGATAGCGCTGGTGCCGATAGCTGCGCCGAGTCTGATGGGCGACTCGCTGCACCGCCTCGGCGAAGCTGGCTTGTCCGTCGACCCGGACCGCCAGTGGCAGCACCGAAGAAAACATCCCCACGGTCCGTTTCTGCAGGGCATCGCCGCGGTTGTGCACCGGCAAGCCGATCACCAGCTGTTCACGGCCATCGGTCATGCGGCTGAAATAGCCGGCCAGTAACGCGCTCAAGCAGTGGCTGAGGGTCGCCCCCTGGGTCTTTGCCCACTGGCTCAAGCGCTCCAGGCGGCTCGCCCCCAGGGTCCAGACCGCCTGGGCGCTGGGCACCGGAGCGGTAAGGTTGGGTTGCGCCTGGCCCTGGGTGGCCGGCGACACCGGGGATTGGAACAACGGCGCCGGCAGCGTCGAAAACTGCTCCAGCCAATAATCGCGGGCCTTGGCGTAGCGGGCCGACCCCAGGTACGCCCGATCCTTTGCCACGAAAGCCTGGTAACCCTGCGCCAGTTCCGGGTCGATCACCGGCTGCTCACCGCGCAGCATCTGGTTGTACGTCGCGCTGACGGCCTGGCCGATCAGCCCCACGGACGTGCCATCGCAAATCAGGTGGTGATAACGGGCGTTCCACAGTGCCTGGGTATCGGAGAGCTGGAACCATTCCATGCTCCACAGCGGACGGCCATAAAGTGCGAACGGAGTGCGGTTCAGTTGCGTGAGGGTGGCCAGTGCCTGGGCGGGCGCATCGGGCGCAGCGCGCAAATCATGGAAGGTGAACGGCGCCTCCAGCGCGGCGACGACCTGTTGTTGGGCCTGTCCTTCGCTTTCGCTGAAGATCAGTCGCAATGCATCGTACTGGGTGATGACCCACTTGAGCGCGGCCGCGAAAATCGCCGGGTCCACGGCGCCGTCGATCTGCACCGTGACGCCGATGTTGTAGGAGGGTGTATCGGGCGAGAGCAATTGGTCGAACCAGACGGATTGTTGCGTGGAGCTCAACGAAAAGCATCGCGGTTCGATCATGACACGTCCATATGTGCTTGCGCCGACCTGGCGGCGACCCCAAGGGGTGGGATCGGCACGCCCGGACGGGCATATCCTGTTTAGACACGGGCGACGGGATCGGCAAAGCCTGGCTCGGGGCCTGATTCAGGGTTTATCGAGGGGCCAAACGTTTGCCAGCGACCACGGAGAACTCCCTGCGGCGCCTGCCAGATCCGTCCAAGCGGATAAACATAGCAGTGGTTTGGCAAATGGAAAGTTTTTTTTATTTTGTTTCTGACGAAACGATTATTCGTCCTGGAGGTGCGGGTGGACTCGGTTCATCGCGGCATCGGCAGCGAAGAAGCCGTCACAAGCCAGCAGGCATTCGCGAGGGTGACCGAATGCAGCAGAAGGCCAGATCGGTCGCGACTCCATCGACATCGGCATGTTGTGTCGGTCGCTACAGCCGCGCTTTGCCAAGCCAGGCCACGGAGGCGCTGGCCATGGATTCAAAGGCCCGGCGCCTTGTTTTCAACCAGGCAGTTCCCACCGTCCACCACCAGCAGTTCCCCGGTGATATAGCTGGCTTCGGGAGAGGCGAGAAATGCGACGGCGGCCGCCACTTCTTCTGGGCGGCCGGCGCGTCCGAGCGGGGTATGGCGGGCGGCGTGCACTTCCTCAGGCAAGCTTGAGCCGGTGGCGATCCAGCCCGGCGCGACCGAGTTCACCGTGATGCCGTAGGAGGCGACTTCCAGTGCCAGGCTCATGTTCATGCCGACCATCCCGGCTTTCGCGGCGCTGTAGGCTGCGCCGCTGGGGTAGCTGGCACGGGTGCCGGTGGTGGAGCTGATCTGGACGATGCGGCCATAACGGCGCGCCTGCATGCCTGGGAGTACGCCGCGGGTGAGCAGGAACGCGCTGGTCAGGTTGCGCGCGATCGAGCCGTTCCAGGTCTCCAGGCTCATGCCGGCCACTTCGGTGGCCGCTTCGGGCGCGCCCTGGACAGCCATGCCGGCGTTGTTCACCAAGATATCGATGCGACCCCATAGCGACTCGGCCCAGGCCGTGAACGGTCGGACCTGGGCTTCGTCGGTCAGGTCTGCGGCGCGCCCTTCGACGTCGAAACCTTCGGCACGCAGTTCGGCGACGCGCTCGTCGATGCGGGCGCTGCTGGCGGTGATCACCAGCCTGGCCCCGGCGGCCCCCAGGCGCCGGGCGATGGCGATCCCGATGCCTTGCCCGCTGCCGGCGCCGCTGATCAACGCCACCTGTCCTTTCCAATCCGTCATCATCGTCTTACTCCGCAAGGGTAGTGATTATGGTTGGCTCATTATTTTTATCTGGCATCATGCCCGCACGTACACGCCGGGCAGAGCCACATGAATCGTCGCAAAAAGATCAAGCAGCTACTTCAGGCCAATGCCAAGAAGGCCAGCGCCAAGCTGGCGCCGCGCAACAAGCCCAAGTACATCAGTAAAGCCGACCGATTGAAACTGGCGGCCGAAGCCGACCAGGCATCGAGCGACGCCACTGAAAGCTGACCCAGGGCCGTCCCTGTCCTGATCCATCCTGCCTCGTTCGGGCCACCTTCGATCGCCGCTTCGCCGGGCGTCGCGTCATGCCACGCCGTTGCCTTGCAAGGCATAGACTGGGTATCCCTGCGGTGAATCAGGGCCGCGGGTAGCCGGGCTGGCGTCCGGTTTGCCGGGTGATTGCGTGCCGGACGAACGGCGACACGTGCCCGCGCGTTTATCCATCCGACCACCGCAAACAGTCTTCAGGTTTCTTGCGCCCGTGTCGACGGTGGCCTTCTTGCAGGAGGGTACGTAATGGACGAGGCAAAACTGAACGAGTTCATGGGTAAGCTGGTGTCCGATATGGGCGCCTCGGCCATGCTCGCCAACGTGATACTGGGGGACGAACTCGGGCTGTACAAGGCAATGGCCGATAGCCGGCCGGTGACCTGCGAGGCGCTTGCCTCCAGGACCGGCTGCAACCCACGGTTGATCCGGGAATGGCTCAGCGCCCACGTGGCGTCCGGGTACATGGAGCATCACGAAGGGCAGTTCGTATTGCCCGAAGAGCAGGCCCTGGCCCTGGCCATCGAGGATTCGCCGGTGTATGTGGCGGGCGGGGTCATGGTGGTCGCTTCCATGTTCCACGACAAGGACAAACTGGTGGCCGCCATGCGCGGTGATGGCGGGCTCGCCTGGGGCGATCACCATCCCTGCATGTTCAGCGGTACCGAGCGCTTTTTCCGACCGGGGTACAAGACGTATCTGGTGTCGCAATGGTTGCCGGCATTGGAAGGTGTGGTGGAAAAACTCACCGCCGGCGCGCGTGTCGCCGATATCGGCTGTGGCCACGGCGCCTCCACCATTGTCATGGCACAGGCCTTCGCGGCGTCCCGCTTCATGGGGTTCGACTATCACGCCCCCTCCATCGCCACTGCGACACAGCGCGCCAGGGAGGCCGGCGTCGAGGACCGCGTCAGTTTCGCCCAAAGCACTGCCAAGGACTATCCCGGGGAGGCTTACGACCTGATCTGCTATTTCGATTGCCTGCATGACATGGGCGACCCGGTCGGCGCGGCGCAACATGCCTATCGGTCGCTGAAGGATGACGGTACGGTCCTGCTGGTCGAACCGTTTGCCAACGACACGCTGGACGAGAACATCACCCCTGTCGGACGGCTGTTCTACGCCGCTTCCACCTTTATCTGCACACCCAACTCACTCTCCCAGGAAGTGGGCCTGGGCCTGGGCGCCCAGGCCGGGGAGACCCGGTTGCGGGAGATATTCGAGGCGGCCGGCTTCAGACAACTGCGCCGCGCGGCCCAGACGCCTTTCAACCTGATCCTCGAGGCTCGCAAGTAACCGATGGTGGGTACGCCGTGTGCGCAAGGAATCCGTGCACGGCTCAATCCGCTGGCGAAGCAACGCCGGCGGCGTAAAGATTGAACAGCCCTCGACAGCCCATGGTCTACGTCTTGAAGCGTGGCGCAGCGCAAACCCACCGCCCGCCGCGAAGCGCTGCGCGAAGGCGGCCCGAAGGGCGGCAGGGAACCAAGGCCAACGGTCAAGGATGTGAACGATGATGATTGCCTGCCTGGGATGGGGTTCGTTGATCTGGAAACCTGAATCCTTGCCATTGGCCAGCGAGTGGTTCCTGGACGGCCCGCTGTTGCCGATAGAGTTTTCACGGGTCGGTGACGGCGGTGAACTCGCCACGGCGATCTGCCCGGACGCGCCGCCCGTCAAGGTTCTGTGGTCGGTGTTGGCCGTCGAATCGCTGGAGCAGGCCTGTGAAGCGCTGCGCCAACGCGAACAGATTCCGGCGGATCGACAAGGCGGTATCGGCCTGTTCAAGGCCGGCCGTTCGCCGGTGGGCACGATGGCGCGATGGGCTGCGCAGCGTCAGCTCGATGCGGTGGTCTGGACGGCGCTTGAGCCCAGGTTCGAGGACAACGAGGGCCGGGTACCTTCCCTGGACGATGTGCTGGCTTATCTGTCTGGCCTGACGGGGGAAACGCTGGCCCATGCCCGGGACTACATCAGGCAGGTTCCCCGACAGATCGATACACCCTATCGGCGGGAAATTGCCAGCAGGCTGGGGTGCAAGTGACGTATGTCCGAAAGGGGAAGGTGCGACGCAAGCGGTGGGATTGGTTTCGCTAGGTGACAGTTTTCTATACAGAAACTATTATTTGTACAGGTTTTGGCGTTACGTATGGGACTGCTGGCATGACTCCTCAAGAAAAGCTTCTTTTATGGCATTCGAACTGGGCTCTTTCCAAACAGACCGTTAAATGCAAGGGCTGCGGTGCAGAGCAACCGGAGCAGGACAAGGACAGGGACTTCGTTCACCACCCGCAATGCACGGCGATGCGCCCGGGCATGAGCCCGTGGAGTGCCCTGGATGACATCCGGATGTCATTCGAAAACTAGGCTCCGTCTGAAAGCCAGGTCGGGCATTCAACGCTCCGGCTCCACCCTTTTTATCCAAGCCCGATGGGAAACGGCCCGGCGTCGGATGACGTCGGGCCGTTTGGGTCATGCGACCGGGATGGGGTTCTCCACCATCGACAGGTTGAACTGCTCGATCAGGGCGTATTCGTCCGGCCCGGGGTTCGAGCGCAGTGCCGCGATGCGGTCGACGATGATTTCATGGCGGGAGCCTTCGAGCTTGTCCATGGTTTCGGCGATGAACTCGTCGAGAGGCATGGCGCGTTCGTCGCCACTGCGGTGAATCAGGTCGGTATCGACCCAGGGCGGCGAGATCTCCAGCACCTTCACCGAGGTCTCGCGCAGCATGAAGCGCTGCGACAGAGTGTAGGAGTGGATGGCGGCCTTGGTGGCCGAATACAGCGCCGTGACGGCCAGCGGAATGAAGGCGAGCACCGAGCTGTTGTTGATGATGTACGCCTCGGGCTGTGTCTTGAGATGTTCGACGAACGCGGCACTGACCCGAACAGGTCCGAGCAGGTTGGTATCGATCAACTGCACCGCCGCGGCGTCGTCGTGTTCACCCGATCCTGCGTTGTCGAACGGCATGATCCCGGCGTTGTTGATGACCACGTTGAGGGCTGGATAACGGGCGATCACCTGCTCGGCGACGGCCTTGATCTGGGCCGGGTTGCCAATATCGAGCTCGACGCTGTCCATGCCGGGGTTGGCTTGGGTGATCTCATCCAGCAGGGCTTTACGCCGGCCAGCGATAATCACCTGGTTGCCACGTTGGTGGAAGGCTTCGGCCAGGGCTCGACCGATGCCGGAGGTGCCGCCGGTGATGAATACGGTGTTCTGGGTCAGCTTCATGGGACATTCTCCTGGATGAATTCGGTGATCAATGGGCGGCTTTGTAACGGGGCGCCGGGACGTTGCTCGATAGCTGGGTCGAGAGGTGCTGGCGCGCCGCTTCGTAGGCCTGCCAGGTTTCAAGGGCGTGCAGCGAAGGGATGGAAATCAGCTCACCTCGATCGAAATCCAACAGTGCCGAGTCGACCAGGTCGCTGGCGGACATCACGATGCCCGGGTCCAGGTTTTCCACGGGCAGCCCGCCAATGGCCCAGAAGTCGGTGGCCGTGGCGCCTGGCAGGACGGCCTGGATGCGCACGCCTTTGTCGGCCAGTTCACGGTGCAGCGATTGGCTCAGTGCCGTGACGAAGGCTTTGCTGCCGCCATAGACGCCGTTGAGGATTTCCGGAGCGACGCTGACGATGGAGGAAATGTTGATGATTGCGCCTGTGCCCCTGGCGACGAAGCCGGGCGCGGCGGCATACGTCAGCCGGGTCGGGGCGGTGACGTTCAGTTCGATCATCCGCGTCATCTGTTCCACGTCGCTGTCGAGCAAGGCGGTGTGGGTGCCGATCCCGGCGTTGTTGACCAACAGGGTGATGCTGGCGTCTTCCCTGAGCTTGGCTTCGACCCTGGCCAGGGAAGTGCGCTCGTTGAGGTCTGCGTCGAGCACCTCGACAATGCGCCCGGTCTCATCGGCGATGCGCCTGGCCAGTGCGTTGAGGCGGTCGCGGTTGCGTGCCACCAGGATCAGGTTGTAGCCCCGGCGGGCGAGGCGGTCGGCATAGACGGCACCGATGCCGGATGAGGCGCCCGTGATCAAGGCAGTACCCGGATGTGCGTGAGTCATTTTCATTCTCCAGAGCGGTGGGTTGCGTTGGAGAAATATTGCGGGGATTTGACGATGTCTTAAATGACGTTTATGGTCGTTTTTCAGGACATTCAAGAAGGAAACTCGGCATGCACCGTATCGGCTATGTTGTCGCGGACGGCTTCCAGGTGATGTCGTTGGCCTCTCAGACGGTGTTCGAGTACGCGAATGTCGTCGCCGGCGAGCCGTTCTATGCCATAGAGAATTACTCCGTGACCGGCGGTCTTGTCCGCTCTTCCCTGGGCATGCTCATTGAAACCGCGCCGTTGGGCGCGCCCGGGCATGCACAGACCTGGATCTTCACCGGCGTGAACGACCCGCTCACTGTTGCACCTTCGGCCGAACTGCTGGCATTCGCCCGCCTGGCCGGGGGACAGGCCCGGCGTACGGCAGGCATCTGCACCGGTGGTTTCGTCCTGGCCGAGGCCGGCTTGCTGGCCGATCGCCGAGCGACCACCCACTGGGCCTACGCCAGCGAGTTGCAGCGGCGGTTCCCGGACGTGCAGGTGGAAGACGATCGTATCTATATCATCGACGGCCCGATCTGGACCTCGGCCGGCATGACCGCCGGCCTCGACCTGGCGATGGGCATGCTGGAAAAGGACCTGGGAGCCGAAGTCGCCCGCTCGGTGGCGCGCAAGCTGGTGATGCACCAACGACGTACAGGAGGTCAGTCCCAGCATTCCGAGCTGCTGGTCCTGGCGCCGAAATCGGACCGGATCCAGAGCGCGCTGGATTATGCGCGGCTCAACCTGGCCGGCCCGTTGAGCGTCGAGGCATTGGCCGAGCACGTGCACCTGAGCCCGCGCCAGTTCACCCGGGTGTTCACTGCGGAGACCGGCCAGTCGCCGGCCAAGGCCATCGAAAACCTGCGCCTGGAAGCGGCACGGCTGATGATCGAACAGAGCCGCCACAGCCTGGAGACCGTCGCCCGGGAAACCGGCTTTCGTGATCGCCGCCATCTGCGCGAGGTGTTCCTGCGGGGCTTCGGTGTCACCCCCTTGGCGGTGCGACGGGATGCTCGTGGGAGTTGATGGCCACGGCAGGCTCAAACCAGCTTGGGCGATCGCTCCTCCAGTTCGGCAAACCGGCTGCGCAACAACGAATGCAATTGTTGCACCGCCGCCGAAAACTGCTTGCGGTGTGGGCAAACGAAGCTCAATGGCAGGGGTTCGCCTGGGTGATCCGGCAGCAGTACCTCCAGTCGACCCGCACCGATATCGTCGTTCAGGTCCAGCCAGGATCTATAGGTGATCCCCTCGCCAGCGAGGGCCCAGCGCCGCACCACATCGGCGTCGTCGGAAAACAGCGGACCGGACACCGAGACGACCTTGGCCCCCAGCCGCCATTTGTCGTAGACCCGACCGTGGAGGGTGTAGAGCAGACAATCGTGGTGCAGCAAGTCATCCGGCGTGCGCGGGCGCCCGTGTTTGTGCAGATAGTCCGGGGATGCCACCAGTACACGGCGGTTCCAGGGGGCCAGGGGCAGGGCGATGTAATTGGCATCGTCCAGCTGGCCGTACCGGATGGCGACGTCGACTGGATCGCGGAACATGTCCGCCACTTGATCGGACAGGAAATAGCGCAACGACAATTGCGGATGGCGGTGCCGGAATTCCGATAGCCATGGCAGCAGGACATTGCGTCCCAGATCCGAGGGTGCCGCTACCTGAAGCACGCCACGCAGTTCGGCGCTTTCGCGCCTGATCTTTTCCCGGCCTTCTCTAAGCGTATCGAGCACGGTCTGCGCATTGGGCAGGTACTGTTCGCCTTCGGCGGTCAAGCGCAGGCTGCGTGTCGAGCGGGCGAAGAGACGAACATCCAGCTCACGCTCCAGGCGCTTGATAGCGGCGGCCACCTGCCCAGGCAGCAGGTCGACTTCCCGAGCGGCGTTGGAAAAACTGCCGAGGGCTGCGGTCCGTACGAACAGCGCAAGGTCGTCGATGCGGATCATTTTCACTCCAGCTGTGAAAGTGTTGGCGCATTCTACGTATTTTTCTTCCCGGGAGAGAAGGCGAGTATGGCCCCCACCGGTTGTCCTTGCGGACTTCCTTCCAACCCTTGGCAGACAGCCAGGCCTACAGCCGTCGGCCTCCCGGAGCATGAACATGATCAAGACAAACAGATTCGCAACATCTGCCATTGCCCTCGCTCTTGCGTCGGCTGTCCAAGCGACATCGACCATGGCGGCCACGGACTTTCCCAGTGATGCGCCGGCTGATCGGTCCATCGGCCCCTTGCAGCAGGTGTTCGCTTTCCAGGACGCCATGCCGACCGGCGTCACGGTGAGCGAGACGGGGCGGATCTTCGTCAATTTCCCGCGCTGGGGGGATGATGTACCGTTCACGGTGGCTGAGATCAGCGAAGGAAAATTGCGGCCTTACCCCAATGACCGGATCAACCATGAGAACAGCGTCGACCCGGCCAAGGGCCTGATCAGCGTGCAGAGCGTGGTGGCCGACGGGCAGGGGCGGGTCTGGCTGCTGGATACGGCGGCTCCCGGTTTCACTGCGCCCAGGGCCGGAGGCGCAAAACTGGTGGCGGTGGACCTGGCGAGCAACCAGGTGGTAAAGACGCTGGTGTTCCCGCCGCACGTCATATTGCCCAGTACCTATGTGAACGACATGCGCTTCGATTTTCGCCACGGCAATCAGGGGACCGTGTACGTCACTGACTCGTCGGTCAGCGGCCCGGGGGCAATCATTGTCATGGACATCGAAAGCGGCAAGGCGATGCGGCGCTTGAGTGGAGCAAGGTCCACTTCCGTGGATCCGTCGTTCATTCCGATGGTGGAAGGACAGCCGGTCATGTCCCGAGGGGCCGATGGCAAACCCAAGCCTTTGGGGGTGGCTAGCGACGGCATCGCCCTCTCGGCGGATGGCAAGACGTTGTATTTCAGCCCGTTATCAAGTCGCCATCTGTATTCGGTGCCAACGGCGTTGCTGCGTGATGCCGGCATCAGCGACAAACGCCTGGAAGCGGCGGTGGTAGACCTGGGCGAAAAGGGTGCTTCCGATGGTCTGGAAGCGGACGCCGAGGGTGCAGTCTATGCGACCGATTATGAACACAACGCGATTCGCAAGCGCCTGGCCGACGGTGCTTGGAAGACCATTGTTCAGGACCCGCGGGTATTGTGGCCTGACACCCTCTCTATCGGTCCGGACGGCTATCTGTATTTCACGGCCAACCAGCTCCATCGCCAGGCCGGTTTTCGCAACGGGGTCGACCAGCGTGTCAAACCCTACAGCCTGCTGCGTGTCAAAATCGATGCGGCACCGGCGCCGACCCGTTGATTCCCTTGGCCCTGCGACATCCTTGACCGGAAAGAGCCCCAGGGCAGGACACTGTCGGGGGCTTGGCGCCCGACAATGCCGATCCGGCGGCGTGAGTCGCTCATCAAGGACTGGAGGTGCATGAAGTTGAATCCCGTCAGTGCGGCGGATCTTGAGATCGACATGCTTCATCCGCCTGGCCCGGGCCTGTACCGTTGGCTGCTCGCAAGCTTTCTCCTGGGCAAACGCATACGCGCCTCGGTGGCCCTGCGGGCCTATCGGATCCTCGTCCACCAGCATGGTCTCGATACACCCGCCAAGCTCCGGCAATGCCCTCACCGTGAACTGGTCCGGTGGCTGGGCCAGGCAGGTTATGCCCGCTATGACGAATCCACTGCGCGACGCCTCCGGCTGCTGGGGGCTCGCCTGGATGATGAAATGCCGGCCCGGCTCGAAGCACTCGAAGAAGGGCGGGACGGACTCCAGGGGATCGGACTCTGGCTATTGACCTTCGAGGGTATCGGGCCCAAGACATTGGAGATCTTCATGCGTGAAGCCGCGCCCGTACTGGAGCCCCTCGTCACGAAACGCCCGGGTTGAGGTCGTTACCTGGCTACCCCCTGCACGGAAATGAGCAGGGGTTGTGCCATTTGGTAGCACTTCCCTGCGGCCGTCCTGCGGTTCCATCCCGCTCAAGAAGCCTCTTGGGTCGGCTCTGTCCTTAGGAATCAATCGCTTGTGCAATGCCCATCAAAAGTGGCATGCATTCTGCTTTTTTGAATACATGGATAATTGGATACAAAAATTCAAAGGGTGTCGCCATGCAGTTCGTTCCTACATTCGCTGAACGTCCGCCGATGACTGCCGAGGAAGAGGCCTACAGCTATCTGCTGGATGCCATCTGTGGCGGCAGGTTGCGCAAGGGTGATCGGTTGATCGCCGAAGACATCGCCGGCGAAATCGGGATGAGTCGGATGCCGGTGCGCGAGGCTTTCCGCCGCCTCGACGCACAAGGCCTGGTGACACTGCGGCCCAATCGCGGCGCCATCGTCAGTGGCCTGGACATCGAGGAACTGCAGGAGGTGTTCGAGATGCGCAGTGCCCTTGAAGGCCTGGCCATCCGAGTGGCGGTGGGGCGCATCGGTGACCGTCAGTTGGCTGCGCTGGAACGCCTGCTGGACGAGATGGACGATTACCGCGACGAAAGCGCCGAGTGGGTCAGCCGACACCGCGCTTTCCATGAATACCTGTGCAGCCTCAGTGGCCGTCCGCGGTTGCTGAAGCAGATCAGTGCCCTCTACGCCCTGGTCGAGGCGCCCATGCGCCTATGGCTGCAACACGTTGAGAAGCCCTTGAGCGCACGCCAGGAGCATGCGGTGATTCTCGAGGCCATTCGCTCTGGCGACGCCGATAAGGCCGAAGCGGTGTTGCGTGCCCATATCGAGGGCACCGTTGTGGAGCTCATCACGTTCCTGCAAGCGAAAAAATAACGAGAACAGGCCGCGAGCCTGTCCGTGTTCTGACTTTGAGTACTGCCCGTTACCCACTGAACTGGAGTGTCTGGTCATGCATACGCCTCGCCTGTTGTTTGCCGTACTGTCATTGGGATTGCTTGCACAGGGGGCGATGGCTGCGCCCGTGGTTCCGGAACGCCTGCAAAAGGTCGACAGGCTCGTCTATTGCTCGGGCATGGATTCGCCGCCACTGGTGTCCTTCGATGAAACGCAAAAGCCCAGGGGGCTGACCGTGGACCTGGGCCTGGAAGTGGCCAAGCGGCTGGGCGGCAAGCAGGTCGAATGGCGAGTCATTCCATTTTCCGGACTGCTTCCCGCCTTGCTGGCCAAGCAATGCGACATGATCGTCGACCAGCTGTTCGACAAGCCCGAGCGCCGCGAGGTGATCGACATCGTCAACTACATGTACTCCAGCCAGGCCGTCGTCGTGCCCAAGGGCAACCCGAAAGGCCTCAAGAGCCTGGCGGACCTGTCCGGTCACAAAGTCGCGGTGCTCAACGGCTCCACCATCAAGACCCTGCTCGACGCCGAGAACGAAACCCTGGCCAAGGCCGGCAAGCCGGCGATGAAGCTGGTGGTCTACAACACGGATACCGATGCCTTCCAGGCCCTGCGCATCAGCCAGGTGGATGCCTACGGCACCACTGTGGAAACCGCCGGCTATTACGCGGCGATGGCGCCCGATCTGTTCGAGGAAGGCGTGCCGGCCTTTAGCCGGATTCTCACCGGTCTGGGCATTCGCAAGGACGATCCGCAACTGACGGCGGCGGTGCAGCAGGTGATCAGCGACATGCGCAGCGACGGCAGCTACAGCCAGTTGCTGAGCAAATGGCATGTGGCCAGTGACACGCTCGATTGAGGTGAGCCTTGATGAATTTCAATTGGGATGTGTTCTGGCAGTACCTGCTGCAACCCAGCGGGGTCTATCTCACCGGTCTGTGGTTGACCTGCCTGATCAGCGTGCTGGCCATGTTGCTGGGCTGCGCGCTGGGGCTGGCCGCGGCGCTGTTGCGGCTGTCGAGCAATCCGTTGCTGCATCTGCCAGTGCGCTTTTATGTGTGGTTGATGCGCGGCACGCCGTTGCTGGTGCAGATCGTCTTTCTCTACACGGCATTGGCGGCCGGTGGGATTTTCCGTTTCGAAGACATCGATCTGTTCGGCCTGGTGATCCCGGGCAATATCCAGGCGGCAATCATCGCCCTGGGGCTCAACGAAGGCGCCTATATGGCCGAGATCATCCGTGCCGGTATCGGTGCGGTGGACAAGGGCCAGTACGAAGCCGGGCGGTCCCTGGGCATGACGTTCGCCAGGCTGATGCGCCGCATCGTGCTGCCCCAGGCGTTCCGGGTCATCGTGCCGCCGCTGGGCAACGAGTTCAACGTGATGCTCAAGAACACTACGCTGGTCAGTGTGATCGGCGTACAGGAATTGTTGCTCAGTACCCAGATGGTCACGTCGGCAACGTTCCGGGTATTCGAGCTGTACCTGGTGGTGGCGATCTATTTCCTGCTGCTGACCACCCTCTGGGGCTTTTTCCAGCGCTGGCTGGAAGCGCGCTTCGGCCAATCGGACCGGCCGTCCTCGCCACCACCGGCCGCCACTCGGATGTTCGGCCGTAGCACACTCAAACTGCTGAGGGAGCGTTGAGCATGGCGCACAAAAGCGAAGAGCTGATCATCGAGGCGCTGGATGTCCATAAGTCCTTCGGCGACCTGCAGATCCTCAAGGGCATTTGCTTGCAGGTTCGACGTGGGGAGGTAGTGGTGCTGATCGGCGCCTCCGGTTCCGGCAAGACCACCTTCATCCGTTGCATCAATCTGCTGGAAGACATCCAGGGTGGACGCATCCGGGTCAACGGCCGGGCCATGGGGTATCGCGAGCGGGCCGACGGTAGCCTGGTGCGGGATTCGGAACGCAACATCGCTCGCCAGCGTCGCGACATCGGCATGGTGTTCCAGCGTTTCAACCTGTTCCCCCACATGACCGCCCTGGAAAACATCATCGAGGCACCGACCCAGGTGCTCGGCGTGCCGCGTGCGGAGGCGCTGGAGCAGGCGCGCGGCCTGCTGGAGCGGGTGGGCCTGGCGGACAAGGCCAACCATTACCCCTCGATGCTCTCCGGCGGCCAGCAGCAACGGGTAGCGATTGCCCGGGCCCTGGCCATGAAGCCCCAGGCCATGCTGTTCGATGAACCCACCAGTGCCCTCGATCCGGAAACCGTTGGTGAGGTGCTGCAGGTGATGAAGGAGCTGGCCGAGGAGGGCATGACCATGGTGGTGGTCACCCACGAGATGGGGTTCGCGCGAGAAGTGGCCGACCGCGTGGTGGTCCTGGACCAGGGCGAACTCATCGAACAGGGGCCGCCGGAGCAGATCTTCAGCCATCCCGTCCATCCGCGTACCCGGGCTTTCCTGAGCCGGGTGCTATGACCTGTCGCTGCCTGATGTCCTGGGGCGCCATCGGCGTCGGACCCGGCCATTGAAACCTTGTGTCGAAGAGCCTCTGCCATGTTGAAATTTTCTGCTCACGAGTACCCTTATCCGTCCCAGCGCCAGAGCGTTTTCGCCCGCCGTGGCATGGTCGCCGCGTCCCAGCCCCTGGCGGCCCAGGCGGGTATCGAGATGATTCAAAAGGGCGGCAATGCCATCGATGCGGCCATCGCCACGGCAGCGGCGCTGACGGTGGTGGAGCCGACGGGCTGCGGCCTCGGCGGTGATGCCTTCGCCCTGGTCTGGTGCAACGGCCAGTTGCACGGTCTCAACGGCAACGGCCATGCCCCGGCGGCCTTGAGCATCGATGCGGTCAAATCGGCCGGCCATGACCGGATGCCGCTCTACGGCTGGACGCCCGTGACCGTCCCGGGTTGCCCATCGGCCTGGGCCGAGCTGTCGCAACGCTTCGGCAAGTTGCCCTTCGCCCACTTGCTGCAACCGGCGATCAGCCTGGCGCGGGATGGCTTCGCCTTGTCCCCGGTAGTCGCCCATCAATGGCAGATCGCGGTGGACGAATTCACGCCCCATCGCGACGGGGTCCTGCAGGCCTGGTTCGACACATTTCTGATCGAGGGGCGTGCGCCACGGGCGGGAGAGATATTCCGCAACCCGGCCCAGGCCCGCACCCTGGAGGAACTGGCCGCCACTCGATGCGAGAGCCTGTATCGCGGCGCGCTGGCCCAACGCCTGGATGCCCACTCTCGCGCCACCGGGGGCTATCTGCGCGCCTCGGACCTGAAGGATTACCGGGCCCGGTGGGTGGAGCCGATCCACATCAATTATCGCGGCGTCGATGTCTGGGAGATCCCGCCGAGCGGGCAGGGGCTGGTGGCGTTGATGGCCCTGAAGATCCTCGAAGGGTTCAGCTTCGATCATCGCGACAGCCAGCAGACCTGGCATCGCCAGTTGGAAGCCATGAAGCTGGCCTACAGCGACGGCCTGCACTACATCACCGACCCGGCGCACATGCGCGTGGCCGTAGCCGACCTGCTCAGCGACGACTACAGCAGCCGGCGGCGCAGCCAGATCGGCGAGCGGGCCCAGCCCCCGGCCCCGGGGGACCCTCATGCCAGTGGCACGGTCTACCTGGCCACCGCGGATGCGCAAGGCAACATGGTCTCGTTCATCCAGAGCAACTACCACGGCTTCGGTTCCGGGGTGGTGCTGCCTGACAGTGGCATCGCGCTGCAGAACCGGGGGCAGGAGTTCAGCCTCGATCCCACCCATGCCAACAGCCTGGTCCCCGGCAAGAAAACCTTCCACACCATCATTCCCGGGTTCCTCAGCCAGAATGGTCAGGCCCTCGGTCCCTTCGGGGTGATGGGCGGCTACATGCAGCCCCAGGGGCATGTGCAGATGGTCATGAACCTGGTGGACTTCGGCCTCAATCCGCAGGCAGCCCTGGATGCGCCGCGCTGGCAATGGCTAGGGGACATGAAGGTCGGCATCGAACACGGCGCCTCCCGCGACCTGGCCAATGCCCTGGCCCGGCGCGGCCATCAGGTGCAGCTCGCCAGCGACCTGACCGACTACGGGCGCGGCCAGATCATCCTGCGCGATCCGGTCAGCGGCGTACTGTGTGGCGGCACGGAGCCCAGGGCGGACTCCCACATCGCGGTCCTGTAGATTGCCTCTGGCCCCTAGGCCCTGTACGAAGAGTCTTGAGACGAAGGTCAGGCAAGGCAAAAACAGCCGAGGAAGCAACAAGGATGGCGCCCGCATTCGCGAGCCCATCTTGTTCACGTTTCAACAGCCTGGAGCGTCTCGCGTCGTTTCCTAGCGCGCTTTTTCAGCGTTGAAGCCATCCGCGTTCTCGAATACCCCCATGAAGCCCGGTAGGGTTGATTCACGTGCCCAGTCGCGCTGGAGCTCGCAGTACATCTGCACCCGGCTGATGAGTTTCGCACCTGCCTGTTCGATGCGGCGCAGGGCCGCCTCATGGGCGGCGGGCGATGTACCGCCGACCGCATCCACCGGTACATAGACCTCGTAACCCTCCTGGAGGGCGTCCAGCACCGGGAACGTGAGGCAGGCTTCGGTCCAGAGCGCGGTCATGATGAGCTTGCGCCGACCCATCGCCTTGACCGCCTGCTTGAACTCGGTGTCTTCCCAGCTGTTGATCGAGGTGCGGTCGTAGGTCGGCAAATGGCCAAGCACGTCCTGCAGTTCCTGGATCGGTGGCTTGTTGCGGCCGGTCGCGACGTTGACGGTCGAATGGACGATGGGAAGGTGGTAGTTGACGGCCGCCTTGGCGACGCTCGTGATGTTGAAGACCAGTTCGTCACGGGGCATCGAGCGGATCGAGGACACCTGGATCGGCTGGTAGTCGATGATGATCAACATCGAGTTTTCAGGCGACAAGAGCTGGTCGGTATGGGGGTTGCGGATAATCTCGCTTGTCATTTTGCGGATCCTTTTCTCAGTTGTACTACACGCAGGTAGGAGGAGCGGGACACGGCCAGGTGGATAACCACCGCCGTGACGACGCCTCTACTGATGTTGTGAGTGGTTTGGTTCTCCCGGAAACGCGCCAGCGGCGACATCGCCAGGAAGCAGGATTGTGCTGTTCCCTCGACCGCTGCAGTAGTAGCATCCCGAGGCTTGCTGTGTTGCAGAACGAGGAACGCTGATTTGGATATCGAAGAGCTGCAGACCTTCGTGGAAGTCGCCGATGCCGCAGGGGTGTCCGCTGCGGCGGTGCGGCTGGGGGTGTCCAAGTCGATCGTCAGCCGCAGGCTTGCCAGGCTTGAGGCGGAACTGGGTATCCAGTTGCTTGCGCGCACTACCCGCGGGGCAGCGCTGACGGAAGCCGGGGCGACATTCCGGGACTACGCCGCCAGGGTCTGCGCCGAAATAGAGATCGCCAAGGAAACCATCCTGCCCGCCGGCGCCCTGCGTGGCCGACTGCGGGTGGCCGCGCCGCTGTCCTTTGGCCCGACCCACTTTGCCCCGATGCTTGCTGAACTGGCGCGGCGTCATCCCCAGCTCCATATCCAGACCTGCTACAGCGACCGCTTCGTCGACCTCATTGCCGAGGGTTTCGATTGTGCGATTCGGGTTGGCTACCTTCCGGATTCGAACCTGATCGCAAGGTGCATCGGGCCGATCTACACGAAGCTGGTGGCCAGCCCGGCCTACATCCAGGCCCATGGCGCACCCGAGTCGCCGGACGAGCTCATCCACCATGAGGCCCTCATGCAAAGCACCGAGACCTGGCAATTCATGGATGGCGACCAGATCGTCACGGTGCGTCCCCACGGGCGCTTCAAGGCCGACAATGGCACCGCGCTGGTGGCGGCCGCCGTCGCAGGGCTCGGGGTTGCGTACCTGCCGGATTGCCTCACCCACGAAGACAGGGTTTCGGGGGCGCTGGTACCGATCATGACGCGGTATCCGCCGCCAACGGCGGGTGCCTATGTCGTGCGCCCGCCAGGCCAGCATCCCGCGCGCAAGATACGCATACTCACCGAGCTCTTGATCGAATCGTTCGGGCAGTCGCCGCACTTTGCCGGACCTGCCCGTGTCTGATCGACCTGACGGGCGTGCCGATCGCTAGGACCTTGGCGTGAGCAGGCCGGCGGTTTCACCGCCATCGACTGTCAGGGTGGTGCCGTTCACATAGCTGGATTCTGGCGAAAGCAACCAGCAGATGGCCTGGGCAACTTCTGCAGCGCTGGCCAGGCGGCCTTCGGGAATCCTGGCTGTCAGCGCGGCGAGCCGTTTTTCGTCGTTGACGATGGCATCCATCATTCGCGTGGCGATTTGCCCCGGGCAGACGGCGTTGAAGCGCACCTGGCCGCCGTATTCCAGCGCCAGGGCCTGGGTCAGGCCGAGGAGGGCGGCCTTGCTGGCGCAGTAGGTGGCAAGCCCCTGCTCGCCGGTCTTGCCCGCGATGGACGAAACGTTCACCACGGCGCCGCGACCTGCGATCAGGCCTGGCAGCGCGTGCTTGGTGTAGAAGAAGACCGAGCGAGTATTGACGGCGAACAGCAGGTCCCATTCCTGCTGCGTGGTGTCGGTAAAGGTCTTGCGTCCTGACATGCCGGCATTGTTCACCAGGCCCGCCAGCTTGCCGTCGCCCAATTGCAGCGCCGTCGCCACGACGTGACGGCAATCGTCTTCGTTCAGTACGTCGCCCGGCACAAAGGTGCAGTCGGGCAAGCGCTCGGCCAATTGGCTACCTGCAGATGGATCGCGCCCGGTGAACACCACCGGATGGCCGAGGCTGGCGAGTTTTTCCACGGTTGCGGCGCCGATGCCCTGGGTGCCGCCTGTCACGATATACATGGGTGTCGCTCCTGAAGGTCTTGCCGCCTCTTGACCGGACGGCGTCGGTGAGGGAATGGGGGCAGTCGCGGGTCACGCTGCCGGTTGGTTCAGGGACCTGTTCGAACGCAGGGAAAGCCAGGTCGTGGCCAGCAGGCCCAACAGGCCCACCACCAGCAGGAACGATGACATGGCGACAATCGACGGATCGATGGTGTCACGAATACCGTCGAACATCTGCCGCGGCAGCGTGCGCTGGCCGGGGCCGCCGATGAACAGTACGACGACAATCTCGTCGAACGACGTCATGAAGGCAAACAGCGCCCCCGATATCACCCCAGGCGCGATGATGGGCAAGGCGACATCGATGAACGCCCGTACCGGTGAGGCCCCGGCCATTGCCGCGGCCCTCAGCAGGCTCATGTCCAGGCCTTGCAGGCTGGCGGCAACGTTGATGAGGACGAAGGGGGTCGCCAGCACGGTATGAGCCAGGATCATTCCGGTCAGGGTGCCTGTGAGCCCCAGTTGGCCGAACAGAAAATACATGCCCAGCCCCGAAATCACCGGTGGAATGATCATGGGCGAAATCAGCAAGGCCAACACATGGGTGGCGCCGGGCAGGTTGCGTCGGGCGAAGGCCAGGGCCGCCAGGGTGCCCAGCAATGTCGCCAGCGCCGTCGAGGCGCAGCCCACCAGCAGGCTGTTGCGCAGCGACTGCAGCCAGGGGCCGGCGCTGAACACTTTCTCGTACCAGCGCAATGACAATCCCGGCAGCGGATAGGACAGGAAGGTGCCGCTGCTGAAGGAAATGGGCACCACCGCCAGCAAGGGCGCGATCATGAAGACGATCATGAGGAGCCCGAACAGGCGCAAAAGGTTGCGGCTGATGAAACACAGGGTGAAATGATTCATAGGATTTTCCCGATTACTTGAGTCCGGCGATCTGGCGGATGCCCACCAGTCGGGCAGCGACCAGGTAGATCGCCATGACACAGAGGATCAGCACCAGGCCCAGTGCCGAAGCCATGCCCCAGTTCACCGTGGTGTTGGTGTAGAACGCGATGAAGTAGCCAAGCATCTGCTCTCGTGCGCTGCCCACCAGGGTTGGGGTGACGTAGTAGCCTGCCGCGACAATGAACGTCAGCAGCGTGCCGGAACCGATGCCGGTCAGGGTCATGGGCAAGTAGACGTGCAGGAAACCGCGAACCGGGTGCGCGCCGAGGGACCCCGAGGCGCGCATGTAATGGGCCTCGATGCCTTTCATCACGCTGCACAACGGCAGGACGGTGAACGGCAGCAGGATGTGCACCATGACGATGTAGACCCCCAGGGCATCGAAGATCATGGGCAACGGATGGTCGATCAGGCCGAGCTTGAGCAGCAGGGTATTGACGATGCCCTTCTCTTGAAGCACCACGATCCAGGCCGTGGTGCGGGCCAGCAATGAGGTCCAGAAGGGCAGCATCACCGCCAGGATCAGCAGCATCTGGAACGGCCGCGACGCCTTGACCAGCAGGACGGCGAAGGGAAAGCCCAGCAGCAGGCACAGCACCGAGACAACGAAGGCGATCTTCAGGGTCTTGAAAGTGAGGTCCAGGTAGACCCGTTTCTCCGCGGGCACGCGCTGGATGCCGTCAGCCGTACGCTCCAGGTCTAGGGCGCTGAGCAGGTAATAGGATGTATACGCCGGTGATGCACGCTCGAACGCATTCCAAAGCTCGGGGGTTGCCCAGCGCGGATCAATGGCCACCAGGCGCGCCCGGGGTGTCTCACCGTTGACGGGTTGCTGGTTGGCTGGCCACTGGTAGCGGCGGGCAGTGGCCGTGATGAGGAAACGGTAGCCGCTGTTTTCATAGTTCATGCGCCGCGCGGCTTCACCCATGACGCCCATGTTCTCGGCGTGGATGAAGTCCTGCTCGATCGCTTCGAACACCGCGTCGCCAGGCAGGCTCGAGGCGTCACGGCGTATTTCCTGTTCCAATGCCTGGACGGTGCGGGGGAATGCCTGTACCAGCTCCGGATTGCTGACGGCACGATAGAGCATCATGCCGATGGGCAGAACGAAGAATACGGCGGTGTAGGCCAGCAGCGGCAAAAGCAGCAAGACAGAAACGAGCCGTTTGTGCCGGCTGGATCTCTGGTGGGCGCTGGCGAGTGAATCCAATGCAGGGGCGAACATATCGATGACCTCGGAATGGGATGTCAGCGGCTTCGATAACGAAGCCGCCATTCAAAGGGATGGATCTACTTCGCCGCCCAGTTGGTGAAGCGAGCCATGAGGTCTTCCTCGTAGTTGACCCAGAACGGTGTATCGAGCAGCAAGGCGTTTTCCAGGTTCGCCGGCGCGGTGGGCAGGTTGTTCAGGGTTTGCTTGTCCAGTGCCGCCTGGGCCTTGCCGTTGACGATGCCGTAAGGGATGGCCTGGACGAAGGCACCCTGGGCTTTCGGGCTGAGCATGTAGTCGAGCAGGGCATAGCTTTCCTTGAGGTTCGGCGTGCCTTTGATGATGGTCCAGTAATCCATGCTGTAGAGCTGCTGGTTCCAGATCAGCGGAAAATGCGCGCCCTGCTGGTTGGCGATGGCGATGCGTCCGTTGTAGGCCGCCGTGACGGCGATGCTGCCCGAAGACAACCATTCCAGGGGCTGGGCGCCGGTTTCCCACCATTGGATATGCGGCTTGATTTCATCGAGCTTGGCGAAGGCTCGGTCCTGTCCGGCCTTGGTCGCCAGCACCGTGTAGACATCGGCAGGCTTTACACCATCGGCCATGAGGGCGATTTCCAGGGTCATGCGAGCCTGCTTGCGCAGGCCACGCTTGCCAGGCCATTTCTTGACGTTCCAGAAGTCGGCCCAGGTCTGCGGACCCTCGCTGGGGAATTTCCTGTGGTCGTAGGTCATGACTTCCGACCAGACAATGGCGCCTACGCCGCAAGGCGCGAACTTGTCGGGGGCGATGTCCGCGGCACTGCTCAACCTGCTGCGGTCGAGGGGCTCCAGCAGGCCTTGCTCGCAGGCCAGCGCCATCTCGTTCTCATCCATCTGGACCACGTCCCAGGTCGGGTTGCCGGCCTGGACCATGGCCTTTTGCTTGGCGATGCCGCCGTCGTAGGTGTCCTGCACGACTGGCTTGCCGCTTTGCGCGGCGTATGGCTTGAAGTAAGCCTTGTCGAAGGCTTCCTGGGTGGCGCCACCGAAACCGACGACGGTGAGGTCCCTCGCCAGGAGCGCCTGGCTGGAGAACAAGGTGACGGCGCAGATGGTAGTCAGTGCGGTGCGGCGCAATATCGAGGACATGGGTGTCCCTCCTGCTGTTTGAGGATGTAAGGGAAATACAAGGTTCACAAACGGGCAGTAACGAACTAGACGGTGTCGGAAAGGGTGTGCATGGTTGCCTCTCGGATCATTATTGTTGTCGAGACTTATGGTTCAGGGTGCGACGGTGGATCAGTTCAGTTCGAATAGATGGGCGTCGTCGGTACTCCAGTCGAAGCCGGTCACCTGACCGGGCCGCAGTTGCTTGAAGAGCGCGTTATTGGCCACTTTCACCACCAGGGGTTGTTCGTTGCCCAGGCGCAGGTGCACCCGCAAGTGGTCGCCGAGGTAGACGGTGTCGGTCACCGTGGCCTGCCAGGGCATGGTCTCGCTAGGGCCCAGGCGAATGTTCTCCGGGCGGATGACCAGTTCCACCCGCTCCGGTCGAGGGTTTTTCAGCGCCTTGGCGGACCCGGTGAGCTGCAGGCCGTTTTCCAGGATCACTTCGCAACTCTGTTCGTCGCGCCGTCGGGCGGTACCGACCAGCACGTTGTTCTCGCCAATGAAGTTGGCGACGTAGGCGTTTTCCGGATGTTCGTACAGCGCCGCCGGCGAGCCGATCTGGGCGATATCGCCCTGGTGGAAGACCGCGATCCGGTCCGACATCGTCAGGGCTTCGCTCTGGTCGTGAGTCACGTAGACCACGGTGACGCCGAGGGACTTGTGCAGTTGCTTGATCTCGTACTGCATGTGTTCGCGAAGATTCTTGTCCAGGGCTCCCAGAGGCTCGTCCATCAGAATGATCTCGGGCTCGAAGACCATCGCCCTGGCAAGGGCCACGCGTTGCTGCTGCCCACCGGAAAGCTCGGTGATGCGCCGCTGTTGCATGCCATGCAATTGCACCATGTCGATGGCGCGCTTGACCTTGGCTTGTAGATCGGCGCGCTTGAGGCCACGCATCTTCAACGGGTAGGCGAGGTTTTCCTCGACGCTCATGTGGGGAAACAAGGCGTAGTTCTGGAACACCATGCCCATGCCACGCTGATGCGCCGGCTTTTTCTGGATCGGCGTGCCGCCCATGCGGATTTCGCCCCGGGTTGGCGTCTCGAAACCGGCCAGCATCATCAGCGTGGTGGTCTTGCCGGAGCCCGAGGCGCCCAACAGGGTCAGGAATTCGCCACGACTGATGCCCAGGTTCAGATCCTTGATGACCAGGGTCTTGCCGTCATAGCTTTTCTGGACCCCATTGAACTCGATCAGGGGCTGGGTGCTTTGGGAGATAGAGACCTTGGCGTTCATCACAGTGACAACCCGTTGGCCAAGGCGACGGTATCGAGCGCGCGCTTCAGGCGGGCTACCAGCTCGACGATCTCTTCGGCGGTGATGATGAAAGGCGGGGCCAGGGCAATGGAGTCCCCCATGTTGCGCACGATCAGGCCGTTCGCCCGACAGGCCCGTTCGACCTGAACACCGATGGTGCGGTCGACGGGGAAGGAGGCGCGGGTTCGTTTGTCCGCAACCAGTTCCAGTCCGGCCACCAGGCCCACCCCCCGAATCTCCCCGATCAGCGAATGGTCGAGCAGCGGTTCGAGTTGCTGGTGCAGGAAGCTCCCCAGTTCTCGCGTGAGTTGCGGCAAACGCATTTCTTCGTAGATGGTCAGGGTTTCAAGGGCAACGGCGGCCGCCACCGGGTGCCCGGAATAAGTAAAGCCGTGGCCAAAGCCGCCCAGTTGCTGGCTTTGTTCTTCGATGGCCGTGTAGATATCTCCGGCGACCACCACGCAGGAAATCGGTTGATAACCCGATGACAAGCTCTTGGCACAGGCCATCATGTCAGGCGCAAAACCCAGGGTCTGATGGCCGAACCATTGGCCGGTGCGGCCGAAGCCGCAGATGATCTCGTCGGCAAGGAACAGGATGTCGTGCTTCTTCAGGATCGCCTGCACACCGGCGAAGTAACCTGGCGGCGGCACGATCACGCCACCGGCTCCCATCACCGGTTCGGAGATGAAGGCAGCGATGGAGTCCGCGCCCACGGCCTCGATGCGTTGCTCGAGGTCCCGTAGCAGGCGCTCGGTGAACTGCGCTTCATTTTCTCCTTCGGCACCGTAGCGATAGAAATGCGGACATTGCACATGCAGGACGCTGTCTTGCAGGGGCAGGCCGAACGCCGCGTGCATGTTGGGCAGCCCCGACAGGCTGGCGCCCATTACCGTCGAACCATGGAAACCTTTCTGGTGGGCGATGATCCTGCGCTTGTCGCCATGGCCACGAGCACGATGATAGGCCCAGGCGAGCTTGATCATCGAGTCGTTGGCTTCCGAGCCCGAACAGGCGAAAAACACCTTTGGCCTATCGAACGGCACCAGGCAGGCAATGCGTTCGGCCAACTGCGCGACCACGCTCGGCACACGATGGTTGAAGGTGTGGTAGTAGGGCAAGACCGACATCTGGCGCTGTGCGGCCTGCACCAGCCTCGCATTGGAAAAGCCAAGCCCCGCACACCAGAGGCCCGACATCCCCTCGATGTAGTCGCGACCATGTTCATCCGTCACATGAATCCCCGATCCACGTTCGATGACCAGCGGGCCATGTTGTTGATGCGCCCGCAGATTGGTCTGCGAATGCAGATGAAAACGCACGTCTGTGCGGGCCAGTTCGGTTAAGGGAAGGGGCGTTTCCTGCATCATGAAAAACCTCGTTGAGGGCTGCTGATCACTTATAACTTATATGATTGGCACTGAATTCAACGTCACGCAAGCCCTCGACGAGAAAAAAATAAACCGTCGATCGGTGGTTGATTCTACAAAATATAACTTATAAGTTGTAAGAAGAAGGCCGCGTCAGGCCTCGATCAACCCACTCAGGAGTGCCCTCATGCCCGCTGCAAACCCTGCGGTTCGTGACCCCGTAATGCCGTTGACGCCCGAGCAGGTCGCACGTTTGAAAGAACGCGCGCTGTTCGTGCGTCTCGAAACGGTGCGACTGATTTCCATCGCCAAGGTCGGCCACTACACCTCGGTGTTTTCCTGCGCCGAAATATTTTCGGCGCTGTATTACGACGCCATGCGCCTCAAGCGCGGCGAACCGAAGTGGCCGCAGCGCGACCGCTTCCTGATGGGCAAGGGGCACGCCGCTGTCGGGCTATACCCGTTGCTCGCCGACTGGGACTTCTTCGACAAGGCCTGGCTCGATGATTACACCCGACTGGGCAGCCCCTTGGGCGATCACCCGGATATGCGCAAGGTGCCGGGCATCGATTTCAGCTCGGGGTCCATCGGTCATGCCTTGTCGGGCGGTTTGGGCATGGCCCTGGGTGCGCGCCTGCGGGGGCAGGCATTCGATGTCTACGTATTGCTGGGTGACGGAGAGATGCAGGAGGGGCAGGTCTGGGAAGCCGCGCTGGCGGCGGCGCACCACAAGACCGGCAACCTCATTGCCATCGTCGATCGCAACGGCTACCAGCTCGACGGCAAGGTCGACGATGTGGTGGGTATCGAGCCCCTGGCCGATAAATGGCGTGCCTTTGGCTGGGATGTCAGGGAGGTGGACGGCCATGACGTGGCGGCGCTCGCGACGCTGTTTCGTGAGTTGAAAGCGCAGCCCGCGCGCGAGCGCCCGGTCTGCGTGATCGCACTGACGGCCAAGGGCAAGGGGGTGGGGTACATGGAGACCGAACCGGGATGGCACCTGGGCTGGCTCGCGCCAGAAGACGAAGCGCTGGCGATCGAAGAAATCAAGGTCAATGGAGGTGTTCAATGAGTGCGCCAGTCAAGCCGGCCAGCTGGCAGTATCGCCAGCTGAACGCGATCAATCCCGGGCTCGACTATCTCTCGGAAGGCCTCCTGGACCTGGTTGCCGACGGCCACTCGATTGCCGTCGGGACGGCCGACCTGCAGTACTCCAACGGCCTCAACCGTTTCGCCGACAAGCACCCGGAGCTGTTCATCCAGTTCGGTATCGCCGAGCAGAACATGGTGAGTGCCGCCGCGGGCATCGCCACCACCGGGACCACACCTTACGTCGCCACGTTCGCTTCGTTCCTGGCGTTGCTGTGCTGCGAGCAGATCCGCATGGACGTGGCGTACTCGGCGCTGCCGGTCCGGCTGATCGGTCATCACACCGGCATCAGCCTGGGGTTCTACGGCACTTCCCACCATGCCACCGAGGACATCGCGATCATGCGCAGCATCGCCGACCTCACGGTGGTCGCCCCGGCGGACGGCCCACAGCTGGCGGCTGCCATCCGCGCATCGATTCATCATCCGCAGCCGATCTATTTCCGCATCGGGCGTGGCCAGGAGCCCAACGTCTATCCGCAAAACGTCACTTTCGAGTTCGGCAAGGCCATCGTCCATCGCGTCGGTGCCGACGTGACCCTGATCGCCACCGGCAGCATGCTGCACCCGACCCTGGAGGCGGCCAACGCCCTTGCCGATAGCGGCCTGGCGGTGGGGGTCATCGACATGCACACCCTCAAGCCCATCGACCGCGAAGCCATCCTGAAGGCTGCCGCCGCAACGAACCTGCTCATCACCGTGGAGGAGCACAACGTACTCGGCGGCCTGGGAGGCGCTGTGGCCGAAGTGCTGGCGGATGAGGGCATCGGCGTGCGCCTGGTCCGTCATGGTATCCATGACGAGTACAGCCTGATCGCACCGCCCACCCACCTGTACCGTCACTATCGGCTGGACGCGGCGGGTATCGAAGCCGTCACCCGCCAGGCGCTGGCCCGGTTCTCCGGCAAGGAGCAGCGTCATGTCGGCTAACCAGGCGTGGTATGCACGCGCACAAAAGGTACTGCCCGGTGGACACCTGAGCCCCAGTCGCAGGCTCGGGCAACCCTACGCATTCGTACGTGCGCAAGGGGCCTATCTCTTCGACGCGGACGGGCAACGCCACACTGACTTCCACTGTGGATTCGGTGCCCATGTACTGGGCCATGGGCATCCGGCGATACGGGACCGGGTTTTCGAAGTCGCCCAGCGCATGGACCTGATGGGGGCCGGCATCACCGACCTGGAAGTCGAAGTGGCGGAGACACTGGTCCAGTACATTCCCTGCGCCGAGCAGATCGCATTCTGCAACAGCGGATCGGAGGCCACCTATCACGCCTTGCGACTGGCCCGCGCGGCGACGGGACGCAAACGGATCATCAAGTTCCAGGGCGGTTACCACGGCTGGCACGATTATGTCGCCATGAACGGGCAGACGACCCGGGAGCGCATCGGTCAATTCGATCCGATGTCCGACGGAATCCTGCGCGCCGCCGCCGAATACACGATCATCCTGCCCTATAACGATGCCGACTCGGTGGAGCGGTACCTCAAGGCTCACCCGGGCGAGGTGGCTGCGATCATCGTCGAACCCATCGCTCACAACATGGGGGCGGTGGCTGCTACGGATGCATTCCTCAAAGACCTGCGCAGCCTGACCAGCGCCCATGGCGTCGTGCTGATCTTCGATGAGGTGATCACTGGCTTCCGGCATGCATTGGGAGGCTATCAGTCCATCGTCGGGGTGACCCCGGACCTGGCCACCTTCGGCAAGGCCGCCTCATCCGGCTATCCCGTAGGGTTCATCGCCGGTAAACGGGAACTGATGCACTTGATCGGTTTGACCGGGCCCAAGGGCGTGTTCATGGGCGGCACCTGCAATGGCACACCTTCGACGTTGGCGGCCGTGCAGGCGACTCTTGAAGAGTTGGCGCGCCCCGGGACCTACGAGAAGCTGTTCGAGTTGGGCGACTATATGCGTGCCCAGCTGGACCTCATCGTCCAGCGCCTCGGGATTCCCGCACAGAGCGCCGGTTATGGCTCGGCCTGGCTGCTGTATTTCTTCGAGGGACCGTACAGCCAGTACACGGACCTGCTGCGCAACGATGACGCACTCGATGTGGCCTTTCGTCAGCGTTTGATCGAGAAGCGGCTTATCTTCCAGCCGATGCAGCTCAAGCGGCTATACCTCTGCACCGCTCATACTCGGGAGATCCTGGATGAGTCCCTCGGGGTGATGGAGGACGTGTTGAAGACCCTGGTCTGATCGTTCCTGGCGCCAGGCACCGGAGGCAGCCTGACCGCTGCCTTCGGTGCGGGCGCTTGTCGGAACTCGGCTGCCTATATGTTATAAGTGGCGGCTTATCGCGTATGGGTATGGGAAAGTCCTGTCATGGCACGGGACGGTCATCATTAGGAGTGAACTGTGCAGATTCAACCCTTGGAACAAGGCAACCTTTCGGCCCGGGCGTACTATTCGATTCGCGAAGGACTGATCGCCGGCAATTTCAAGCCGGGGGAACGGTTGGTCATGCAGGATCTGGCAGAGCGACTGGGAACCAGTGTGACGCCGGTGCGTGAAGCATGCCTTCGGCTGGTGAGCGAGCGCGGCCTGGAGCTTCGATCCGGCCGGTTTGCGACCGTGCCTGCATTGACCCGGGCGCGCTATCTGGAGGTCCGTACCATCCGCATTGCCCTGGAAGGGCTGGCTGCGGAACTGGCGACGCACCATGTGACCGATGCCGACCTGGCGAAGCTGCTGGAACTGCACAATGCCTTCGAACAAGCCGATCGACAGAACGACGGCCTCGCTGCGATGCATCACAATCGCGAGTTCCACTTCACCCTCTACCGGCTGTCGGGCATGGACATGCTTACCGCGCAAATCGAGAGCCTCTGGGTGTCCATGGGCCCGATCCTGAATCTGTTCTATACCTTCGGCCACAACTCCTACATCGGCGCCGACGAACACCTGGTGTTGATCGACGCTCTGAGAGACAGGAAACCGGCAAAGGCTCGCAAGGCCATCGCCGACGATATCCTGCGTGGCGGTATCAGCATCCTGAAATTCATCGACGAAACCGAGGGCAAGACGGCTTAGCCTGCAGTTCAAGCACCTGGCTGGCCAGGGTCGCCGCTGGCGAACATCGGCAAACGCCGCAGCATCCAGTCGAGCAGTTCCTGGGCCGGTGCCGCCAGCGGGCGTCCGGCCTTCACCAACAGTTTCGCCTCCACGCCCAGGAACAAGGGATGGTCGATGGCCACGGCCGCGAGGTTGCCCTGGGCAATCTCTCGGTAGGCCGCCACTTCGCCCAACAGCGAGGCAAACTCACCGGAGGCGACAAGGCGCTTGAGGGCGGCCAACGAATTGCTGACCAGCGCCGGGCGGATCTGGATCTTCTCGGCATACTCGAGCATCTTCAACGCATGGCCGATCCCGAAGGTCGTCGGTGTCAGCACCAACCGGCATTCGAGCAGGTCGGCGACGGTGGCCATTGCTCCGCGCAACGCCAGCGCATGGTCCGGGCGAACCAGCAGCATGACGGGCTGCCGGGACGTCGCTCGGTAATCGATATGCGGGTGCGCAGGAGGGTTGTAGGCCAGGCCGATATGCGCACGATTCTCCGCAATCTCGTTCAGCACGTCGTCCACCGGCAATATGTCCAACCGGATGTCGAGCTTGGGGTACTGCTTGCAGAACGGCGCGAGCACATGGTCCACCAGGGTATCGACATAGCCCTCGCTGATGACGACCCGCACCTGTCCCAATTGCAGCCCCTTGATGGCCTGGAGCTGGTCTTCGAGCTTCTCCTGGTGTGATCGATAGCCGCGCCAGAACTCCAGCAGGTGCGCGGCAGCCTCGGTGGGCTGGACGCCGCGGGCCTGGCGTTCGAACAGTCGGGTGCCCAGTTCTTCTTCCAGCAGTTTGATCTGACGGGTGATCACCGACGGCGAGGTGTTGATGCTGTCCGCCGCGCCACGTATCGATCCGTGGGTCAGCACTTCATGGAAGTACCGCAAGCGTTGCTGGTTGATCTCGCGCATGGGTTCTCCCTCAGTTTGTGCGTTGCTCATAGGGCAACAATACACGAACATAGTTGCTCTTGCTGCTGTCTGCGTTGTCGGCGCAACATCCTCGGCACGTCAGAGCAACAAGAAACTGGAGACTCCCCATGTCGACCGTCGTGACGCCGGCTTCCGCCGCGGCCCTTGCAACCCTGTACCGCAAACTCAACTGGCGCCTGTTGCCGCTCCTGTTCGTCTGCTACGTCTTCGCGTATCTGGACCGGATCAACGTCGGCTTTGCCAAATTGCAGATGCAGAACGACCTTGGGTTATCCGACGCTGCATATGGTGTCGGTGCAGGTGTGTTCTTTCTGGGCTATGTGCTGTTCGAGGTGCCCAGCAACCTGATGTTGCCCAAGGTGGGGGCCAGAAAGACCTTCAGTCGCATCCTGGTGCTATGGGGCATCACCTCGGCCTGCATGCTGTTCGTACGCAATGTGCCGATGTTCTACGCCATGCGATTTCTGCTGGGTGTCTTCGAAGCCGGTTTCGCCCCGGGAATGATCTATTACCTGTCTTGCTGGTACGGCCCCAAGCGGATGGCCCGGGCCATTGCGATCGTATTCATTGCCGGTCCGGTGGGCGGCATTGCCGGCGGTCCGCTGTCGGCATGGCTGATCACCACGTTCGAAGGCGTGGGTGGGCTCGTCGGATGGCAATGGATGTTCCTGATCGAAGGCTTGCCCTGCGTTCTGCTGGGTGTGGTCGCCTATTGCTGCCTTTGCAACCATCCTGCCGAAGCTCGCTGGCTGAGCACAGGCGAAAAACAGCTATTGCAGCGTGAGCTGGGTGCAGGGCCGGAGGGGGGCCACTCGTTCGGGGCCGTGTTGCGCGATCGCAGGATCTACATTCTGGCGTGCGCCTATTTCTGCATCATTTTTTCGATCTACGCCATGAGTTTCTGGCTGCCGGCAATTCTCAAGGCCCAGGGTATCCAGAGCATGATGCAATTGGGTTGGTATGTCGCCATTCCCTATGTAGCCGCAGCAGCGGGCATGTACTGGATCGGGCGTCGCTCCGATCGCTTCGCAGAGCGCCGCTATCACTGCGCGGTGCCGGCAGGCATCGGGGCAATGTCGTTGCTCCTGTACCCCTATGCCGATGGGAGCTGCTGTTCTCCCTGGTCCTGCTGACGCTGGCGGTTGCCATGATGTTCATGGCCTATACGGTCCTGTGGGCAATGCCCTCTGAACTGATCAAGGGCGAGGCGGCAGCGGGCGGCATCGCACTGATCAATACCATCGGTCTGTGCGGCGGCTTCTGGGGCCCCGCGGTGATCGGGTGGGCAAAGACATCGACGGCCAGTATGACCCCCGGCATCGTCGCGGTCGGTTGCGTGTTCCTGTGTACAGCGTTCGTCATCATCGCGAGCAAACCGTTGGCGCACCGCGACCGGACCCTGGGTACAGGGCGAATCGAACAGGCGCTTTGAACGTCAACCCACGTGTTCCGCAAGGAACCCATTCAAGAGAGAGAACGCACATGCTTCTGCATTTATCGACCTGGGCCGAAATCGAGCATTTCCTCCAGCGCAGCCGTACCGTCGTAATTCCGATCGGCTCCAACGAGCAGCACGGTCCCACCGGGCTGTTGGGCACGGACTGGATGTGCCCGGAAATCATCGCCCATCAGGCACAACAGACAGCCGATATCCTGGTGGCTCCGACCTTCAACATCGGCATGGCCCAGCATCATCTCGGTTTTCCGGGGACGATTTCGCTCAGGCCTTCTACGTTCATCGCCGCCATCGGCGACTGGACACGCTCCCTGGCTGCCCACGGGTTCGAAAAAATATTCTTCCTCAATGGACATGGCGGCAATATCGCGTCAATCGAAGCGGCGTTTTCGGAGCTTTATGCCGAGGCGAGTTTCGCCCGTCGCCCGGCGGGCTTTGCCTTGAAATTGTGCAACTGGTGGGACCTGGAAGGGGTCAATGACCTGGCGCGGGAGCAGTTCCCGTCTGGCCACGGTATCCATGCGACACCGTCGGAAATTGCCGTGACCCAATGGGCCTATCCCCACGCCATCAAGACGGCGGACTACTCGCCACAGATCGCCAACTGGGGCCCGATCCGGGAGGCTGCCGATTTCCGTGCCCGTCATCCGGATGGCCGCATGGGGTCGGACCCGGCGCAAGCCTCCCCGGAAAAAGGTCGGCAACTGGTGATGATGGCCGCCCAAGGCCTGGTGCAGGAGGTGCAAGCCTTCAGCCGAGAGGCCATGCCGGACCCGCAAACACTGCAATCAGCCAGGTAAGCCACGATGTGGAAGATCGATCACAGTTACATTGATGGAGTATTCGTTCCCGTCCAGGGCAACGAAACGGTGGAATGCATCAACCCGGCGACCGAGGCGGTCATCGGTACGGTCACCTTGGCGAATCGTGATGATGCCAGGCAGGCCATCGCCGCGGCCTCCCGTGCGCAGGTCGCGATGCGCGGCAGCTCCAAGGCCGAGCGTATCGACATGCTCAGACAGCTACAGGCCGCTGTGCTGGCCAAGACGGATGAAATTCGCGACACGGCCATCGAGGAATACGGCGCGCCGTTTGCCCGTGCCCAATGGGTCAGCCGTTACGCGTCCCAGTCTTTCGCCAATGCGGCGCAGGTGCTGGAGAACCATGCGCTGCGTCGCACGGTCGGCGACGCCACCGTCGTGATGGAGCCGGTGGGCGTATCGGCGTTGATCGCTCCCTGGAACAGCACGGCAGGGACGATTTGCAGCAAGCTGGCATCGGCCATCGCCGCTGGCTGTGCTTCGGTCATCAAGCCCAGTGAGCTGAGCCCGCTGCAGACCGATGTGCTTGCCCAAGCCTTGCACGGTGCGGGTTTGCCTGAGGGCGTCTTCAACATTCTGCTGGGACTTGGCAGCGATGTCGGTGAAGAAATCAGCACGAACCCGGAGGTCGCAAAAATTTCATTCACGGGCTCCACCGCCACCGGCAAACTGATCGCTCGCGCCGGCATCGAGACGATGAAGCGCGTCAGCCTCTCGCTCTCGGGAAAGTCAGCGTCCATCATCCTGGATGATGCCGATCTCGACATCGCCATTCCCCTGGCACTGAATGCCGCGTTCATGAACAACGGCCAGGCGTGTGTCGCCGGCACGCGGCTACTGGTGCCGCGCAGGCAGGCCAAGCTCATCATCGACCGGATGAAGAACCTGGTAGAGGCGATGGTCGTCGGCAATCCGCAGGATCCATCCACCCTCATCGGCCCCCTGGTCAGCCAGACGCAATATGACCGCGTGCAAGGTTTCATCCGCCGTGGGTTGGCCCAGGGGGCGAAGCTGGTCATCGGCGGGGAGGGCAGGCCGGTCGGCCTGGACAGGGGCTATTTCGTCAGGCCTACGGTGTTTGCCGAGGTCAGCAACGACATGGATATCGCCCAACAGGAGATTTTTGGCCCCGTGCTATCGATCATCGCCTATGACTCGCAAGAGCAGGCGGTGGAAATCGCCAATGCCAGCCTCTACGGCTTGCAGGCCTACGTGTTTTCCCGGCGACCGGAACGCGCACGCCACGTGGCGGCCGGACTGCAGGCCGGCTCAGTGTTGATCAACAGAATCGCACCGGAATTGCTTGCCCCGTTCGGCGGGGTCAAGCAGTCCGGTGTAGGTCGGGAGTTCGGGGTCTTTGGCCTGGAGGCGTTTCTCGAGGCCAAAAGCATCGTATCGGATCAGCCCGTGCCTGGCGCGACCATGTGATCGGGCCCGGTTCGGTTGATGGCGACGGGATGAGCCTTCAATCTCGCGGGCAAAACTCAGGTGGCCTTCGCTACGTCGGCAGCCTACCATTCGCCTTCGTGCCTCAAGTCACCCAAATGCCTGCCTGGCCCAAGGAGCTGTCAACGGATGCTTTCTGCCGAGCTCAAGTCCTTCCATATGGTCGCCCGCCTGGGCAGCATTACCCATGCAGCGAAAAAGCTCGGCCTCAGCCAGCCCACCGTCACCACCCAGATTCGCAACCTGGAAGCACAGTATGGTGTCGAGCTGTTCTACCGCGGCGGCCGACGGTTCACCCTGAGCGAGGATGGCGCGCGCCTGTTGCCCATGGTCCAGGCGCTGCTGCAGCAGGAAGCCGATATCGAGTTCTACCTGCATAACTGCGGCCAGCTGCAGGGTACCTTGCGCATCGCCGCGACCGCGCCTTACTACATGCTTGATCTGGTCAGGCGCTTTCGCGAGCGCATGCCGCAGATCCAGGTGACCATGGACATAGGCAACTCGCTCCAGGTGATCGAGGCGCTGGAAGAATATCGCGTTGACGTGGCCGCATCCTCGCAGTTGGAGGAAGACCCGCGCTTCACCCGTCTGCTGCTGGGCGAGGACCCTCTGGTGCTGGCCGTGCACCGCAGCCATCCGCTGGCCAAGCACACACGATTGCCGCCCTCGGCCCTGGCCGGGCACTGCCTGTTGATGCGCGAAGTGGGCTCGACCACCCGCCAGCTCACCGAGCAGATGCTGCGCAAGGCCGCAGTCGCGCAGGGGCCGCTGCTGGAAATCGGCAGCCGCGAGTCGATACGCGAGGCGGTGCTGCGCAATATCGGCATCAGTGTCATCGCCCGCCATGAGGTTCCGGACAATCAGGAGCTGCGGGTGATCGCCCTGGATGACGCGCCTCTCATTCCTGAGTATCTCTATTGCCTGCGAGAACGCCGCCAAGCACGCCTGCCGGCGGCTTTCCTGGCCATCGCCCGGGAGTCGACCGAGGCCTGACCAGGGCGTCGTCACAAAAAACGCCGATATCACTATCGGCAACTTTTGCCCAACTGCCATAAAGCCTTCGCAAGCCGGACCCAAGATGACCCTCGTTCGATTCCAAACGAGATTCCTGGCATGGCTACCGTCGACTTGCAACTGCGCGACATTCACAAGGGCTTCGGCACTTTCAAGGCGCTGGACGGCGTATCGCTGGAGGTCAAGGCCGGCGAACTGGTCTGTCTGCTCGGGCCGTCCGGCTGCGGCAAGACCACACTGCTGCGCTGTATCGCCGGCCTGGAGCGCCAGGGGCAGGGCAGCCTGCATTTCGCCGCGCGAGACGTCTCGACGCTACCGCCACAGGCGCGTGACTACGGTATTCTGTTCCAGTCCTACGCGCTGTTCCCCAACCTGACGGTCATTCAGAACATCGCTTATGGCCTGTCTGGCCGTGGGCGCGATGAGGTGCGCCGCCGGGTCGATGAAATGCTCGAGTTGGTCAGCCTGGGGGGCAGTGGGCACAAATACCCCGCACAACTTTCAGGCGGACAGCAGCAACGCGTGGCATTGGCCCGCGCACTGGCGCCGGGTCCCTCGCTGCTGCTGCTCGATGAGCCGATGTCGGCCCTCGATGCCCAGGTGCGCGAGCATCTGTGCGGCGAGCTGCGCGCCCTGCAACGCCGGCTTGGCATCACCACCCTGATGGTCACCCACAATCAGGAAGAGGCCATGCTGATGGCCGACCGCATCGCGGTGATGAACCAGGGGCGGATCGAGCAGTACGCCACTCCCCAGGCCGTCTACAACACGCCCGCGACGCCTTTCGTGGCCGAATTCGTCGGCCAGGGCAACTGGTTGCCGTTCCAGCGTGACGGCCAGCATGCCCGTGTCGGTGGCCTGAGCATGCGTTTGCCGGATACCGGGCCCGGTGGAGACGGACGCCTGTTCTGCCGGCCCGAGGCGATACGGGTCAACCCTCGATTCGAGCAGGACAACCTGTTCCCGGCGCGCATGCGCGAACTCACCTTCCTGGGCAATCGCTGTCGCCTGAGCTTCGAGCTGGAGGACCTGCCGGGCCACGCCTTGCTGGCGGAAATGTCTCCTGAAGCGCTGCCGCATTTGCACGGCCAGCAGATACGCGTGGCCTTGCCGCCGAGCAGCCTGCAGGTGTTCGCCTGATGGAACAGGTGGCGATGATGGAGCAGGGGGTGAAATCCCCGCGGCGTTCGACGGACCTGGCCGACCGGCTATTCGTGCTGGGTGGCCGATGGGTGATGCTGGCGCTGCTGGTGCTGGCCGTATTGCTGCCGCTGCTGGCCATTCTTTGGCGAGGCCTGGCGGGCGACCCGACGCAAGGCGGTGGCCTTGCGGCTGCGGCGCAACTGTATCGCAGCGCCCACTTTCGCTGGCTGCTGGGCAACAGCCTGACCAGCGCGCTGACCGTGGTGATGATCGTGTTGCCGCTGGCCTATGGTTTCGCCTATGGCTTGCTGCGTACCTGCCTGCCGGGCAAGAAACTGTGGCGCGGCCTATCGTTGCTTCCACTCCTGGCGCCTTCGATGTTGCCAGGGATCGCGCTGATCTACCTGTTCGGCAACCAGGGCATGCTCCGTGACTGGATGCCGGACAGTCTCTACGGTTTCTGGGGCATCGTGCTGGGGCAGGTCATCTACACGTTCCCCCATGCCCTGATGGTGTTGCTCAGCGCCCTCGCGCTGGCGGACGCACGACTGTTCGACGCAGCGTCCAGCATGGGGGCGTCGCCGTGGCGGGCCTTTCGCAGCATCACCTGGCCCGGCACCCGCCAGGGGGCATTCGCCGCAGGATGCCTGGTGTTCACCCTGTGCATCACCGACTTCGGCGTGCCCGTGGTGGTCGGTGGCGATTACCAGGTGCTGGCGTTGGAAGCCTACAAGGCGGTACTGGGTCAACAGCAATTCGGCCGCGGCGCCCTGATTGGGTTGTTCCTGCTCCTGCCGGCGCTGTTCAGCTTCGCCGTCGACTCCTGGCTGCGCCGCCGCCAGCGCGACGCCATGAGTGGTCGCGCCCAGGTTTATCATCCGCAACCGCGCAGTGGGCGCGATGGCGCCTTTCTGCTGCTGGTCGCGCTGGTCGGCACGCTGCTGCTCGGCGTGTTCGGCATGGCGGTGTATTCGTCGCTGGTGAAATTCTGGCCTTACGACCTGTCGCTATCGCTGGACAATTACGTGTTCTCCGATCTTCCCGGCGGTTGGCTGGCCTATCGCAACAGCCTGGTGCTGGCCACCGCGACAGCGTTGTTCGGCAGCGTGGCGATTTTCACCGGCAGCTACCTCCTGGAAAAGCCCCGGCAGAACCCGTTGACGCAAGTGCTGCGCCTGCTGTGCTTCATTCCCATGGCCGTACCCGGCCTGGTGCTCGGGCTGGGTTATGTATTCTTTTTCAACCTGCCGGCCAATCCCTTGCATGGGCTCTACGGCAGCCTGGGGTTGCTGGTGGTATGCACCGTGGCGCATTTCCTGACCACGGCGCAGATGACTGCCGCCACCGCGTTGCGTCAGCTCGATGCTGAATTCGAGTCCGCCGCGCTGTCGCTCAAGGTACCGCTGCTGCGACATTTCCTGCGCGTGACGGTGCCCATCTGCCTGCCGGCGCTGCTGGACATCGTCCGCTATCTGTTCGTTTCGGCGATGACCACCGTATCGGCGGTGATCTTCCTCTATAGCCCGGACAGCATGGTGGCATCCGTCGCCGTGCTGAACATGGACGATGCTGGCAACGTCGGCGGTGCCGCCGCCATGTCGACCCTCATTCTTCTCACCTGTGCCAGCGTGTCGCTCCTGCTGGCCTGGGCTTCGCGTGGTCTGTCGCGCCGCTCCCAGGCCTGGCGCGCGGCGCCGGGCCTCTGATCTCGCGGAGTACTGCCATGCACTACCAACACCCTGATCGTCTCCAGGCCGTCATTCTCGACTGGGCGGGAACCGTGGTCGATTTCGGCTCCTTCGCTCCGACGCGGATTTTCGTCGAGGCATTCGCCGAATTCGACATCGCCGTCAGCCTGGCTGAAGCTCGTGGTCCCATGGGCATGGGCAAGTGGGATCACATCCGCACCCTGTGCGACCAGCCTGCTGTGGCCGAGCGCTTCGAGAAGCGTTTCGGGCGCCGGCCGAGCGATGCCGACGTGACGGCCATCTACGAGCGCTTCATGCCTCTGCAGATCGCCAGGGTCGCCGAGCACAGCGCGCCGATTCCCGGCGCCCTGGCGACCGTAGCGAGCCTGCGTGAACGCGGCCTGAAGATAGGCAGTTGTTCTGGCTATCCCAAGGGGGTCATGCAGCAGGTGGTCGAACTGGCGGCTGCGGCCGGCTATCGACCGGACCACGTCGTCGCCACCGACGAAGTGCCCAAGGGCCGCCCTAGTCCGGCCCAGGCGCTGGCCAATGTGATTGCCCTGGGGCTCGACGACGTGGCCGCCTGCGTCAAGGTCGACGACACCGAACCTGGCATTCTCGAAGGGCGCTGCGCCGGCATGTGGACGGTGGCGCTGCGTTTCTCGGGTAACTTCCTGGGCCTCACCTGGGCGCAATACCAGGCGTTGCCCAATGAACGGCTGGAGGCCGAGCGTCAACGGATCGATGACTTGTTCGCCAACAGCCGCCCCCATTACCTGATCGACACTCTGGCCGACCTGCCACCGGTCGTCGACGCCATCAACGCGCGCTTGGCTCGCGGTGAAAGTCCGCAAGGCTGCTGAAGCTGTTTTCCCTGTTCGCTCGCCCATCCTTCACCCACAGGAACCACACCATGTTCAAGCGCATCGCCCTTGCCGCCGGCCTGCTCGCCGCCGGCGCCCTGCATGCACAGGCCGCCACCGAGCTGACGGTCTACAGCGCGCTGGAAGTCGAACAACTCAAGCCCTACCAGCAGGCATTCGAGAAACAGCACCCGGATATCCGCATCAAGTGGGTACGTGACTCCACCGGGGTCGTCACCGCCAAGCTGCTGGCCGAAAAAGACCGTCCCCAGGCGGATGCCGTCTGGGGACTGGCGGGCTCCAGCCTGGCCATCCTCAAGCAGCAGGGCATGCTCGAAGCCTACGCACCGGCCAGCCTGGACAAGATCGGTGCCCATTATCGTGACAGCGACAATCCACCGTCCTGGGTGGGCATGGATGTGTGGGCCGCGAGCATCTGCTTCAACACCATCGAAGCCGAAAAACAGGGGCTGCCGAAGCCGACCAGATGGGAAGACCTGACCGACCCGGTCTACAAGGGCAAGATCGTCATGCCCAACCCGGCGTCCTCAGGTACCGGCTACCTGGACGTCAGCGCCTGGCTGCAGACCTTTGGCGAAGACGGTGGATGGGCCTACATGGACCGGTTGCACCAGAACATCGGCCAATACACTCATTCCGGCTCCAAACCTTGCAAGCAGGCCGCGGCGGGGGAGTTTCCCATCGGTATTTCCTTCGAGTATCCGGCGGTGCAGCTCAAGCGCAAGGGGGCGCCGCTGGCCATCGTACTGCCCAAGGAAGGCCTGGGTTGGGAGATCGAGGCAAGCGCGATCATCAAGGGCACCCGGCATCTGGACGCCGCGAGGAAACTCGCGGACTTTGCTGCCAGCCGCGAAGCCATGGACCTGTACAAGGCCAACTTTGCCGTACTGGCCCAGCCAGGTATCGCCGAACGGTTCCAGGAACTGCCGGCCGACTACGAACAGCGCCTGATCAAGAACGACTTCAACTGGGCCTCCCAGAACCGCGATCGCATCCTGACCGAATGGCGCAAGCGCTATGACGGCAAGTCCGAGCCGGTCAGCCAGTAAGCGGCGCACTCATCCGCGCCTTCCATCGTGACTCACCTGGCCGCCCCGGCGGCCACTTCCCCCATCAAGGAGATTTCCATGCATCAGCACGACTGTGACCTGCTGATCGTAGGCGCCGGCATCCTGGGCCTCGCCCATGCCTGGGCAGGCATGCGTCGCGGCCTCAAGGTCCGGGTATTCGAACGCAGCCATACACCGCTGGGTGCATCCATCCGCAATTTTGGCCAGGCACTGGTCACGGGCCAGGCTCCCGGGCCCATGCTCGACCTCGCGCGTCAGTCCCACGGGCTCTGGGCCGAGCTGGGCAGGGCGGCCGGGCTGGCGATCAGACAACAGGGTTCACTGGTGTTCGCTCGCACCGAGGCCGAGGAGGCCATGCTGGACGCGTTCTGCCTTGGCCGTGCCGAGGAACTGGGCTACCGCACCGAGCTGCTGCGCGGCCCGGCCCTGGACAACCTCTACCAAGGCCGCTTCGTCCATCACCGCGCGGCTCTGCATGGGCTCGACGATCAGCAGTTGTTCTCCCGGCAGGCGCTGCCACAAATCATCGACTACCTGGCTGGGCAGGGCGTCGAATTCCACTTCTCGACGCTGGTACGGGACGTCGGACCTGGCAGCGCCTTGACCACGGCAGGCCGCTTTTCGGCAGGCCAGATCATCGTCTGCTCCGGTCACGATTATCAGACGCTACTGGCCGAGCAGATGGCTGCGTTGAGACCGTCAGTCTGTCGTTTGCAGATGTTGCGGGCGCGCCTGGCGCAGCCTCTGGATCTGCGCCACGCGGTGCTCACGGGACTGAGTTGCGTGCACTACGGCGCCTTCAGCGACCTGCCCGAGGCCGATGCGATCCGCCGGGAAATCCAGCGTGATTACCCGCAACTGGAAAAGCATGGCATCCATCTGTTGATCAGCCCTACACCCCATGGCGAGTTGATCATCGGCGATTCTCACGACTACGGCACAGATGCCGCGCCATTCAACCAAGAGGACGTGGATAACCTGCTGATCGACCTGGCGGAGCACACCCTGGGTGGACGCCTGCAAGTATTGGAGCGCTGGCAGGGCGTCTATGGTGCTCGCGGCCCAGGCCCGTTCAGTGTGTTGCCTGCCGCCGACGGTGTAACCGCCGTGTTGATGCACACCGGCCTGGGCATGAGCGTGGGGCTCGGCCTGGGCGAGCGGACCGTTGCGGCGTTGCTGGGGGAGGGGGCGTGGCCCGTATCCAGCTGAATGCGGTTCCGGCGGGGCGCATCAGCGCCCCGCACGAGGCTCACTGTGGCCACTGCTCGAGCAGAATCGAGACGAATTTCTCGGCGGCAGGGGACAGTGACGCGCCGCGTCGATAGACCAGCCCCAGTGAGCGGTTCACCACCGGCTCCACCAGCGGTACGCTGACCAGTGTCGGGTGGTCTCCGGCCGGCATCGCCAGGCTGGGCATCGCCGACACGCCAAGGCCAGCCTCGACCAACCCCAGCGACGTGGACAGGTGTTGTACTTCGTAAAACCACTGGGGGCGCCAGCTCAGGCCCGACAAGGCATGATCGAGCAGCATCCGGTTACCGCTCAGTCGTCCCACGCCGATCAGTCGGTAGTCGCTCAGTTCCGACCAGGTGACGGCGCTGCGTCCTGCCAGTTCATGATCGCGGCGGCACGCCAGGACGAAGGGTTCGTTGACCAGCGGCACGAATTCGATGTCCGGGTGCTGGCCGCTCATCATGTTGATGCCGAAGTCGGCTTCGCCGCGCAGGACCGCCTCCAAACCTTCGTTGGCACTCAGGTCCAGCAGGCGTATGCGGATCTTCGGATAACGCTCGTTGTACAGGCGGATCACCGAGGGCAGGAAGTAGAAGGCGGCCGTTGGGATGCACGCCAGGGTCACCCGGCCGATCTGCCGCTGCGCCAACTCGCGGATGTTGAGGATCGAATCGTCGAAATCGTCCAGCAGGCGCCGCGCCTTGGGCAGGAAATCACGGCCGACACTGGTCAGGCTGACCTTGCGGGTGGTGCGATCCAGCAAAGCCGTCCCCAACCCTTCCTCGAGTTTTTTCATCCGTCGGCTCAGCGCCGGCTGTGACAGGTGCAGTGCATCGGCTGCTTCGTGAAAGCTGCCAAGTTCGGCGATCTTGACGAAAGATCGTATGTCCTGAAGTTCATATTCCATGCAGGTTCCACTCAAGCTCGCGACGTGTCTTGCAAATCATCCTAAGGCTATTCATTTGTAAAACGCAATAAACGCGCCGATCTTTGCATTGGAAACACTTTTTAAACCCTGCCACTCTTGCCTTCAGAACATCAATTATCCAGATTGATCAACAAGAGTTAGTGTTCATGCAACGTATTCCTTGTGTGCTCATGCGCGGCGGTACCTCCAAAGGACCGGTCTTTCTCGCCTGGGATCTGCCGGCCTCCGTCACCGAGCGTGACGAGCTGCTGCTCGATCTGATGGGTTCCGGCCATGAACTGGAGATCGACGGCATCGGGGGGGGCAGCCCGCAAACCAGCAAGGTGGCGATCGTCAGCCCCTCGCTGCACCCCGAGGCGGACGTCGATTACCTGTTCGTCCAGGTGATGGTTTCCCAGCGTCGGGTCGACACCGCGCCCAACTGCGGCAACATGCTCTGTGCGGTGGGTCCCTTTGCCATCGAACAAGGGTTGGTCAAGGCCGGTGGCGACCTGACTCGGGTGCGCATTCGCAATCTCAATACCGGGACTTTCGTCGTTTCCGAGGTGCAGACCCCTGGGGGCAAGGTCAGCTATGAAGGCGACACGGCCATCGATGGCGTACCGGGCACCGCCGCGCCAGTGCAACTGACATTCCTGGATGCGGCCGGCAGCAAGACGGGCAAACTGTTTCCCACCGGCCAGGTGCTGGACCTGATCGACGGCATCCCGGTGACCTGCATCGATATGGCGATGCCCATGGTGATCGTCGAGGCCAGCCAGCTCGGCAAGCGCGGCGACGAAAGCCCCGCCGAACTGGATGCCGACCACGACTTCCTGCAGCGCCTTGAATCCCTGCGGCTCAAGGCCGGCCTGGCCATGGGCCTGGGGGACGTCAGCGACAAGGTGATTCCCAAGCCGGTCCTGGTGTCGCCAGCCAGCTCCGGCGGGACACTGCAGGTGCGTTATTTCATGCCACACAACTGTCATCGGGCGCTGGCGATCACAGGCTCCATCGGCCTTGCCACCGCGTGTGTAACCGAAGGCAGCGTCGCCGCACGACTGACCGGCGGCCCAGGCGAGCCTCGCTTGCAGCGGGTTCGCATCGAGCACCCGAGCGGTGCGATCGATGTCGTTCTGTCCTACGTCGGCGAACACGGGGAGACCATCCGCGCCTCGGTGGTGCGTACCGCACGCCGGCTCTTTTCCGGTTTCGTCTACGCCAAGGCTTCGCACCGGCTGGCGGGTTAGCCGGCTGCCGGGTCGTTGCATCAGCACAATTGCAAGAATGGGTGATGCCATGAAAGTCGCGCAACACACCTAGCCGGGCACGGCAAATTCAATATCAGGGCGGGACGACATGAATGACCTCTGCCAGGCACACTCAGCCTATTGCCTGGCAGGTTGGAGCCGTGCGCCCGGATGTTGGTAAGGCTACTGAATAACAACAAGAGATCTGACATATGCTCGCTTTACTTGGCTTGGCCATGGTGGTGGTCTTCACCTTCCTGATAATGACCAAACGGCTGTCGCCCATCGTGGCCTTGACGGTGGTGCCAATCGTCTTTGCGGTCATCGGCGGCTTTGGCGGGACCACCGGCAAGATGATGCTGGACGGCTTGAAGATGGTCGCTCCTTCGGCTGCGCTGTTGCTTTTCGCGATCCTGTTCTTTGGCCTGATGATCGACGCCGGCCTGTTCGATCCGTTGATCCGCAAGATCCTCAAGCGCGTCAATGGCGATCCGATGAAAATCGCCGTGGGTACGGCACTGCTGTCGCTGGTGGTGGCACTGGACGGTGACGGCACGACGACCTACATGATTACCTGCGCCGCCATGCTGCCCCTGTACAAGCGTATCGGCATGAACCCCATGATCCTGGCGACCGTGGCGATGCTTTCGTTGAGCATCATGAGCGGCATGACGCCCTGGGGCGGGCCGGCGACCCGCGCGATCGCGGCCCTGGGCCTGGATGCCGGCGACTATTTCGTACCGCTGTTGCCGACCATGATCGGCGGGGCCATGTGGGTGGTGTTCACGGCCTTTGTGCTGGGCCGCGCCGAGCGCAAGCGCATCGGTAACATCCAGTTGCAGAGCGGTGGTGGGGATTGCTATATCAAGGCGATCATCGAAGACACCCCGCACAAGCGTCCGAAACTGGCCTACGTCAACCTGCTGCTGGTGATCGCGGTGATGGTCGCCCTGGTGATGGGGCTCATGCATTCGGCGATCCTGTTCCTGATCGGTTTCGTCCTGGCGCTGATGATCAACTATCCGCAACTGGATATTCAGAAAGAACGCATTCTTGCCCACTCGGGCAATGCCATGACGGTGGTGCTGCTGGTGTTTGCCGCAGGCATCTTCGCCGGGATTTTTTCCGGGACAAAAATGGTCGACGCGCTGGCGCAGACCCTGGTCGACTGGATCCCGCCATCCTGGGGACATCTGTTCCCGCTGGTGGTTGCGATCACCAGCATGCCGCTGACCTTCGTCCTGTCCAACGATGCCTATTACTTTGGCGTGGTGCCGATCCTGGCCAACGCCGCGGCGGCCTACGGGATCGATCCGGTGGAAATCGCACGGGCCTCCATTCTCGGTCAGCCGGTGCACCTGATGAGTCCGCTGGTGGCTTCGACCCTGTTGTTGGTGGGCATGGTCGATCGCGACCTGGGGGATTTCCAGAAAGCCACCGTCAAGTGGGCCGTGCTCACTTCCCTGGTGATTACCGCGCTGGCCCTGCTGACCGGGGCGTTGACGCTGTTTTCCTGATCGACCCGACCCTTGCGCCTTCCTGCCTGACACACCTCGCCGTCGAGGTGTGCGCCGGGCTGCACGTCCAATAACAACAACGAGAAGCTTGATATGACCATTTTTGCCACCCGTGGGGCTTTGCTTCCCATGCTCGCCCTGATGCCGCTGGCCGCGGCCAACGCCGAAGGTTTCGTCGACGACAGCAAGCTCAAGCTGCAGCTGCGCAACGTCTATTTCAACGAGAATTTTCGCGACGAGCAGGGCCTGAGTCCGCGAGCGGCGCGCACGGCCAAGAGCGAGCGCACCGAGTGGGCCCAAGGCTTCCTGCTGGATTACCAGTCTGGGTTCACGCCGGGTTTCGTCGGTTTTGGCGTCGATGCCCTGGGGCTGCTCGGGGTCAAGCTCGACTCGGGACGCGGGCGCAGTGGCAGCGGCCTGCTGCCGGTGCATGACGATGGTCGTGCCGCCGATGAGTTCGCCAGCGCGGGCATGACCGCCAAGGCCCGGATTGCCAGGACCACGGTCAAGTACGGCACCTTGCTGCCCAAGACCCCGGTGCTGGTCTACAACGATGCACGACTGTTGCCCCAGACTTACCAGGGCACGCAGATCAACAGCACCGACATCGACAATCTTGCGCTCACTGCCGGCCATCTTGAGCGTTTCAAGCTGCGGGACTCCGCCGACAGCATGCCGATCGTGCCTGACGGCTACAGCGGCAACGAGGCTGGCGACTTCAGCTATGCCGGCGCCGATTACAAGCTGGGCAAGGCTATCCGCTTGAGCTATTTCTTCGGTGAGCTCGAGAACTTCTATCGACAGAACTACGCCGGTATCCAGCATGACCTGGCACTGGGCGCCGGGGTTCTGACCAGCGACCTGCGCTATTTCAACAGCGTCGACTCAGGTTCGGCCTACAGCGGCAGGATCGACAACGATATGTTCAGCGGCCAGCTGTCCTACGCCGTGGTCGGTCATACGTTCAGCGCCGGCTACCAGAAGCTCAGCGGCGAAGCCGGCTTGCCATATATCAGCGGCGCCACCGTCTATTCCTTCAGCAATGTCGGCATTGGCAAGTTCATTGAAGAAGACGAGAAGACCTGGATGGCCGGCTATGGCTATGACTTTGCCCGTCTTGGCGTGCCTGGCCTGACATTTTCCAGCCGCTACCTCAGCGGCAGCGACGGCAAGTCCGGCAGTGCCGTAAGGGAATGGGAACGGGATGCCGAAATCGCTTATGTCGTCCAGCAAGGCATCTTCAAGGGGGTGGGCGTGAAGCTGCGCAATTATGTCTACCGTTCGGATTTTTCACGGGGGCGGGACAGCAACCGCATCTACTTCACCTATGACGTCGCGCTCTGGTAGGACGGTGACGCAAGCGAAGGGGCGTTCGCTACATCCGCTTGAACGTCTGCCGCGACACAGCCTCTGAGAGTAATGCAGGGTGGACACCGTTCGCCCGTTCAGACCTGGAGGCTGGATTCACATGAACATTCTGATGGTCCTCACATCTCACGATCAGTTGGGCGACACCGGCAAGAAGACCGGCTTCTGGCTGGAAGAGTTCGCCGCTCCGTACTACGTGTTCGTCGATGCCAACGCTGCGGTCACGCTTGCTTCTCCCAAGGGCGGGCAGCCGCCGCTGGACCCCAAGAGCAATGAAGAGGATGCCCAAACCGATGCCACCCGTCGCTTCGATGCGGATACCAAGGCCCAGGCGGCCTTGGCCAACACGGTGCCGTTGGGGGAGGTGGACCCTTACGACTTCGACGCGGTGTTCTATCCAGGAGGCCATGGACCGCTGTGGGACCTGGCCGAGGACAGCGACTCCAAGACCCTCCTCGAAGCGTTCTATGCATCGAACAAACCCATCGCGGCGGTCTGCCACGCGCCTGGGGTATTCAAGAACGTCAACGCACCGGACGGACGGCCTGTAGTGGAGGGTAAGAAAGTCACCGGGTTCACCAACTCCGAAGAGGAGGCGGTGGGGCTGACACAGGTGGTGCCGTTCCTGGTGGAAGACATGCTCAAGGCCAAGGGAGGGGACTATATCAAGGCTGCGGATTGGGCCAGCCATATCGTCGAGGATGGGCACCTGATCACCGGCCAGAACCCCGCGTCCTCCGAAGCCGCGGCCCAGGCGCTGCTCAAGCGCTTGAAGCAGGAACAGACGGCCTGAGCCAGGGCTGCCGGACGAAAACGGGCACCGCCGGTTGCGACTCACGCGGCCGGCAGCGATCGTAGGTGAGGGCAGTATGGCCAGCAGGACACGCTGCCCACGCCTGGAATCAGATGACCTGCCCGCCGGACACCTCGATACGCTGCCCCGTGACCCAGCGGTTATCCTCGGCCAGCAGGCTGGCGACCATCGGGCCGATGTCGTCCGGGACACCTACCCGACCGAGCGCCGTCATCCCGGCGAACTGCGCATTGAGATCGGGCATGTCGCGCACGGCGCCGCCGAGGAAGTCGGTGGCGATAGCGCCAGGAGCAACGGTATCCACGGTGATCCCTCGGCTGCCCAGTTCCCTGGCCAGGTACACAGTGAGGATTTCGACCGCCCCCTTGGCCGCGGCATAGGCTGAAAAGCCTGGAAAGGACACTCGCGTCAGGCCCGATGAATAGTTGACGATACGCCCGCCGTCCCTGATCAGCGGCAAGAGCGCCTGGGTCAGGAAGAACACGCCTTTGACATGAACGTTGAAGAGATCGTCGAACTGTTGTTCGGTGGTTTCTGCAAACGCCGCCATGGCGCCGTGCCCCGCATTATTGATGAGAAAGTCGAAATCGGCTCGACCCCAGACTTCATGCAGTGCACTGGACAGCGCGGTGGCGAACGCAGCAAAGCTGGACACGTCACCGACGTCGAGTTTCAGCGCAATAGCCGCCTGCCCGAGGCGTTCGATTTCTGCGACGACCTGGCGAGCTTCGGCCTCGCCGTTGCGGTAGGTGACGACCACGTCATGTCCCTTTCGGGCGATGGCAAGCGCGGCATTGCGCCCCAGGCCACGGCTGGCGCCGGTCACCAGTGCGATCTTGTTCATGGAGTTATCCTCTTGGGCTGTTGAATCAATCGTAGAGAGAACGTTGAGCCAGTCACCGTCAGTCATGCGGCGACAAGGCCCAGCGCGTGCTTGATGGCATTGGAGAACGCCGGGATGTCGGAAGGCATGCGACTGGAAATCAGGTTGCCGTCCACCACCACCTCCTGATCCACCACCGTTGCGCCAGCGTTGAGCAGGTCGCGCCGGATGGATCGCCAGCCGGTCAACGTCCGGCCCCGCAGGACGTCAGCCTCCACCAATAGCCAGGGAGCATGGCAGAGGGCCGCAACGACCTTGTTTCGCCCCATGAATTGCTGCACGATTTCCACGGCCGCCGGGATCGTCCGCAAAATGTCCGGGTTGACCAGGCCACCTGGAAGCACCAGCGCTTCATAGTCGTCCACCGAGACCTGTTCCAAGGTCTTGTCAGGCGTGATCGATTGAGCAGAGGGCGCGGACACACCGGTGGCGGCGTCCCAGACCACACCCTTGATCGGCTCTTTATCGATCGAGGCAAGGTAGACTTGCGCGCCGGCGTCAGCGAGCGCGGTACGGACATCGAAAAGCTCCGAATCTTCGAAGCCCTTGGCTGCAATCATCAGGACCCGGGGTGGATGAGTGGGTGTCATGATCTTCTTCCCCTTGCGTGACTGGCGTTTTTTTCGACGGGCGAGGGATCTCGCTCCGTTGCCCAGACTTTAGAGAACGACAGTGTTTTTTAGAAAGACTTTGTCTGTCCTCCCCCATGCCCCGGAGGCATCGCTGAATGGAACTGCGTCATCTTCGTTATTTCGTGGCCGTTGCCGAGGAGGGCAACCTGACGTCCGCGGCAACCAAGCGCCTTCACACCGCGCAGCCGTCCCTGAGCCGGCAATTGCGCGATCTGGAGCTGGAGGTCGGCGCGGAGCTGTTTGTCCGCAAGGCCAGGGGGGTCGAGCTGACGCCAGCGGGCGCCGCGTTCCTGGATCAGGCCAGGCTCGCCCTCAGCCATGCGCAAGAGGCGGTGGCGGCTGCACGACGGGCGGCGCGGCCAGCGAAGAAAGTGTTTTCGGTGGGTTTCCTTACGGGGCAGGAGGCGGACTGGTTGCCCAGTGTGACCGGCTTGCTTCGCCACGAACTGCCCAACATCGAATTCAAGGTCATCAGCCTGCAGTCGCCCTCATTGGCCGACGCCATTCAGCGAGGCGACGTCGATCTGGGTTTCCTGCGCGTGGAGCCTCGCCCGGATGTGCGTTACGAGGTGGTCGCCAAGGAGCCGCTGCTGGTCATCATGCCGAACGACCATCGCCTGGCCAGTGTGGGCGATATCGACCCTGCCGAGCTGGCCAGGGAGACGTTCATCGGCTGTTCCGAGATCCCCCATGTACTGCGCGACGTCATCGCGCAATATTTCGCCAGTTGCAACGTGCAGGTCAGCTCTTCCTACTGGCTGGATGACTATGGCACCGGTATTTCATTGATCAGCTCCACCCGGGGCGTCGCCATCCTGCCGGCGTACGTCGAGCCGCTGCTTCCCTGGACCATCGTGAGCCGACAGCTCAAGGGCACCCGACCGACCATTGATCTGGCGGTGGGGTACCGGACCGATAATCCATCGCCCATCCTTAAAACCTTTCTGGAAAATATCGAACAAATAAAGAACGCGGGACCGGGCGGCAGTCGGCGTCGGTCCGACGGCTAGGCGCTGCTCGCCTGGCCAACCGCGCAGGTCGTTCAGACAGCGCCTGGTGTCAAGATGCCGATCAGGCGCGTTCACCGATGGAGGCACAACGAGCATGCACGACACCTTTGACCTGTCCCGGTTCGTCGAAGCCCAGCGCCCTGTGTTCAGTCGTGTCATGGATGAACTGCGCGCCGGGCGCAAAACGAGTCACTGGATGTGGTTCATCTTTCCTCAACTGCAAGGCCTGGGTCGTTCCGCGATGGCAGCTCGGTTCGCCATCTCCGGCCTTGCCGAAGCACGCGCATATCTGCAGCACGAGGTACTAGGCCCCCGGCTGGAGCAGTGTGTGAACACTGTCCTGGAGCACCGCGATATAAGCGCCGGGCAGCTGTTCGGCTCGCCCGACGACCTGAAGTTTCGCTCCTGCCTCACACTGTTCGTCCATGCCCAGCCCGATTCCCCTGTGTACCAGCGAGCCCTCGATCAGTTCTATTGCGGCGAACCCGACCCCAAGACGCTTCTGCTATTGGGTGACTGACCCCGAAAAGGAGAGCATACGATGTCACTTGATCCAATCTTGTTCATGGGCGGCTCTGGCGCCATTGGTCATCAGACTGCCCGGGCGCTGCGCGCCGCTTACCCGGACGTGCCGCTGCTGATTGGCGGCCGCGATCTTGCCAAGGCCCAGCGCACCGCAGAGGAAATTGGCGGGGCGCAGGGAGTGGTGATCGATTCCCGCGCCCAGGACCTGGGCCTCGGTGAGCGCCAGGTCAGCGCCGTCGTGATCTTCTACATGGACCACGCCCTGGCGGGACTGCGTTATGCGCAGAAATGCCGGGTGCCGCACCTCAGCATTTCTTCCGGTGTCTTCGAGATCGCGCCGGAAATCGCGACGTACATGCACACACCCGAGGCCTCGCCCATTGTCCTCGGCTACGAATGGATGGCAGGGGCGACGACGGTGGCGACGCTGCGCATTGCCCGGGCCTTCAGCCGGGTCCAGGACATCAGCCTCCACGCGCTGGTGGATGAGCAGGACACCGGAGGCCCGACTGTCGCCACCGACTTCGAGCACCTGAATAAAATGCTGCCGGCCGCGCTGACACGGCGCGATGGCGTCTATGTCTGGCGCGAAGGCGAGGACGCCAGGGTCAGCTTTCACGCGGTGGATGGCACGCCAATCCAGGCCTCCGGTTTCTCGTCCATCGATGTCGTCGGCCTGGGGGCGGCCACGGGCGCCCCCAATGTGCAGTTCAACATGGGCACCGGGGTGAGCTCGACTCGACGCCAGGGCCGGCCGAAGTCCACCGAGATCATCATCGAACTGTCTGGCGAGGACCTGGTGGGTAAACCACTGCGCACCCGTCATGCCGTCGTGCACCCGGCAGGCGCAGCACCGCTGACCGGCCTCAGCGTCGCAATGACCCTGGAGCGGCTGCTCGGCTTGGACGGCCAACCGCCAACGCCGCCAGGGCTCTACTTTCCCTATCAGTTGCTGGATGCCGACGCGTACCTGGCCCGTTTGGAGAAGGAGGGCGGCGAGTTGCGCAAACTATAGGTGACCGGGCCAAACCTGCGGGCCGGATGCCTGCTTCATGCCCAGCAAGCGCTTTTGCCGCCAGGCCGGGGCGCTGGTGGGAAAAAGCGCTTCATCCGGCCGAAAGCGTGCCAGACCACAGGCGGCGGCGATGCGCTGGCGCTGTTGGCCCCTGACCAGCACCTGCCCGAAGGCGGCTTCGCTGTGGACCAGTCCGAGCATGTAGCGAGTTCCCGACTGGAACTGTCCGCCGTGGGTCTGCCACCAGCGTTCGATTGACGGCGGATCGGGCCAGGGCAGATTTTCATCTGGGTCCATGGCGACGTTCGGATCCTGTGGATTATCGTTCGGACCGGCATCGAAATCCGGCAGGTCCTTCAATTCCAGATCGAGCAATGCCAGGTCGGCTCCAGTGATCAGGCTGAAGGCTTCGCCGGCGACACGGGCGAACGGCAAATCGCGCATCTGTTCCATCAGCCAGGGGATGCAGACCGGATCGCCCAGCAGCCCAAGGGCCTGGATGCCGACACGTCGAAGCCGGGGATCCTGCACCCACTGGCGTATCCCGGCGATGCTGGACTCGCGTTCTTGCCACGCCAACAACACGCAGAGGGCGCGGTACTGAAAAAAGCTCGGTTGCTCGGCGAACTGGCGCAGCGGCTCCAGGGCCTGCCGATCACCCATCTGGGCGGCGGCCCAGCTGGCCCAGAAACCCGTGGTCGCATCCGGGTGTCGGCAATGGGCGCGGATCTCGGCCAGCAGGTCACGCCGGCGCAGCTCGCCGGCGGAGCGGGCAGCCCGGGCCATCACGCTTGGGTCAGGGTCGCGAAGGCCGCCCAGCAGCGCAGGGCCAGGGTCCTGACGATGCATGCCGCAGGCCGCCAGGCCGAGTCGACGAAACAGCGGCTCAGGCGCAGCGAGCATGCGGTCGATCCAGGGTGAGAGCCGCTGCCAATCGAGCCACCCCAGGGCCATCAGATAACCGCGCTCCGTTTCTGCGGCATTGCGCAGGTGTTCGCTGAGCCGTGACAACACTTTGCCATTGGCCGACTCGAAGGCCAGCACCACACTGGCGAACATCTCGCCGAGGGTGTCTGGGCCGAGTTGCATCAGCAGCGTTTCCAGCCCAGGTGGCCCTGCGATGCGCAAGCCATCGAGGTGGGCGTCAAGGCGGCTGTCGAGTTTGCCAAGGTGATCCAGATCGTAGTGCGGCGCGCGCGAGGCATCGTCGCGCAGGACAGCAAGGAAGCTGGCTTCTTCAGCATGTTGCTCGATCACCAGAGACAGCGAGTCGCTCATGAACACTGCATCGCCGCGATGGCCGCAGGCGAACTCAGGTGTTGTGCGGGCATATCACGCGCTCCCACCGGCTGCCATCGAACTTGAGAATGTCGTCGACTCCAAAGGAGTAAAGCAGCCCGTCACCGACATCGAGCTTGTGGGCGCCGGGCGCGGGGAGGAGGCCGGTGTCGACATCGAAGAAGTCTTTTCCGTCATATCGAACGAGGCCATGCACGTGGGCGATGTACAACTGCCCGTCGTACAGCGCCATGTCCCAGAAATTCATGGTTCGTTCCGTATCGAGTACCTGCCACTGATTTCGATTGCCCACCAGCAGCACGCCATCGTTCCCGCAGGCGTAAACCTCCTCTGCGCTCTTGCACAGGACCCGTGACAGCGGGCGATTGGTCGCAGAGTCCAGGGTGCTCCAGCGTGCCCCGTCGTAATGCATGATGAGGCCCTTTTCGCCGACGGCATAAATATCATCGGACGACAGGCCATCCAGGCTTTCCAGGGTGGGGGAGGCTATCTTCGCCCCCGGCGGGCTGATGCCGACCCAGCCACCGTTCGAATGACGGTAGACCTGGGACGACTGACCGCAGATATACAGCTCATTGGCGATTTCCCGGATGCACAGCAGTTCGCCAAGCCGGCCCGTTTCGATCCGCTGGTTTTCGAATTTCCCTCGGACGTTGGCGAGTGTGAAGTCCGCCGAGCCGGTTTTCACATGACGCAGGTGGCCCTTGCGTCCGAGCATCCAGAGGCTTCTGTCACTGTGCCTGAAACAGATGGCGCCTATGACGTCGTCGTCCACGTCGTTGTAGACCCAGTTTCCATCGAAGCAGAAGGCGACCCTGGACATTTGCTCGTCCGGCAGGGAGTTGTACTGCCCAGGCACGACGATCGTGCCCGCCTTGATGACCAGGCCGCAGGTAAAAAACAGCGAGTCTTCATTATCCATGATGGGCTCTCTATATCATTGGGGCCGGATTCTTCGGCTTCTTCTCCAGGGCTGGTGCGCGAACTTCGCCCCTGCGCATGCCTGATTCCGGGCCTACGCCCAGATCCTGGTGCCCCTTGTCGATCTGGGCCTTCAGGCAGTCTTTGTCGCAGCCAGTCTCATCGGCGACCGCCTGGGCTGCGAGGTCGCTGATCTGTGCGTAGGTGAAGTCATCGGCCCCGCCCAACATCGCATCGCGCTTGACCACGTAGCCGCGACCGATACGACCATGTTGCATGAGCTTTTCGGTCGGCCCCTCACGGGAGTTGTGGTCGGCGCCTTCCACGCAGACGCAGGGAGCTTTGTTGTGATCGTAGGTAGGAACGAAGGCGTCCCCGCGCACTTTCAGTTTGCCGGTCTTGGGGTTGATCGGCCGGGGAGTCGACAGGTCTGCCACCGGCACCGGGTGGTGGGGTGTCTTCCCGCCACATTTCGAACAACGGGTCTTTGGCGAGTTTGGCACCAGCATGCACTTGCGTGCTTCACAGCATTCCGGGCTTGTGTTGTCGGCTGGGCCGGGGATGGCACCGCGCGACAATGACTTGGCCGGCGGTGGGCAGGCCGCCTTGATTTTCTTCACGGTGCCGGACTTGACGCACGGATTCTCGGGGTCCGCCATGGCTACCGCGTCCAGGTACGGCCACGCCAGCGTGTTGGCCGTCGAGCCGTGGTTATGGGTGGTCAGGTCCATGTTCCGGACGACGTTCTCGCCCTCGAACTTCACATTCATCGACCAGGCAGTGAAATACACCTTTCCCTTGATTTTATTGGTGATGATGCCTTTCTTCGGCGCATTTCCAGCCTCGTCCCCGTAACTGGTCTTGAAGTAGCTCTTGTCCTTGAGCATGACTTCCTTGCCACTGATCTTCACCGTTCGCGAGCCCCGGGTGGTGTCCTTGGCCAAGCCGGTGTTGGGGTAGGGGATAGGCACCCCCAGTGGAGTGGCGGCGGTTTGCGGCGGGGTGAAACAGACGTCCGGGAAGCAGGCCACCGACTTGCCGTCCGCCGCCTTGCAGGATATTTCCATATTGTTGGCGTAGACCTCGTTCGCCATCAGGCAGCCCTCGTTGTCTGGTAACTGAGCAGGGCGACAGCACGTTCGCCGGCGTCGTTGCCCAGATGGCAGAAGATATTCGGGCCATCGCCGTATCCCTTGCGGCTGGCGGCCAGGGCCACGGCGAGCATGGCCGGGCCGATGGCGGCGCCGACTTCGCCGATGCAGTCGGCCGGATGCCAGAGATGGAAGTGCTCCTTGCGCACCCGCAGGGTACGGCCCAAGGCAAGAGAGGCCTCCTTGAAGTAGTACTGTTCTCCGGAAATGTCGGTGAGCCGATAATCCATCTGTTCCAGCCCACAGCCGGCTTCGCCCAGGGCCGCGCGTATGGCTTGACTCAGGCCTTCGGCGCGCAGGGGCATGTCTTCGGCCTCCACCGTGGCCTTTTCCATCCCGAACCCCAGGCCGATGCAGGTCAATTGCGGCTCTGTGCTGGCGACAGGGCGTGTCAACACCACAGCGGCGGCGCCTTCACCAGGGATGAAACCATTGGAGTTCTGGCTGGTGAGCAGGCGCTGGCGGTCTTCGAAGGCGTCCAGGGTCGGTGCGGCGAGAAAAGAATCCACCCCGGCGACGAGTACATAGCGATGCCCCCCCTGGTAGATCAGCGTGCGCGCATCGAGCAGGGCCACGGCACCGCTGACCCGGCCACGGGCGATGATGCAGGAGTCAGGATGAAAGCGCAGGCCCAGCTCGGCCTCGATGGCTTGCAGCAAGCTGTTGTCCAGGCCATCGAGGCGACCCGGGCGCTCGGCTTCCGCCAGGCCCAGTAGCAGGGGCGTCTGCTGCGGATCGATGCCGGGAGCGCTCTGCAATGCCTCGGCGATGGCGCGGGCGGCCATCTTGATCAGCTTGGCGCGACCCCGCCAGGGCTGCTCCAACATCACGCCGGCGGCGATCAGCCACTCGCCACCACGGTCGATAAAGCGGGTCTCCTGGAAGTTGTCGATGGCGCAACGGATCGCCGCGCAGCTCGCCGGTGCGCTGAGGCCGACCGCGCTGACCATGCCCGAACCGATGATGCACAGCGCGCTCATCCGTCTGTCTCCTCGAAAGCCCGCCTGGTTTTGACCAGGGAGCGGAGCGATGGGTAATAATCCTTGCCCAGCTCCCGGGCGCGCCACCAGCCCGCAGGCATCGTTCCGACCAGCACCTGGGCGATCTCGAACAGATTGCGCCGCAGGGGCCGGGATACACGCCAGGTCAACTGTACCTGGCGAGCGTCCGTGTCGATCAGCAGGGTATCGATCACCCCGCGCACCGTCTCGTGGCCGCCTTTTTTCAGGAAGAAGGTGACCGGCACATCCATCTCGGGAATGCGAAAGCCTGCGCGTTCCTGAGGCGTGAGATTGAGCAGCAGCACATCTTCGCCGCCACGCAGATAGTCGGCCTGCTGGTCCTCGGGGGCGGCCTGGAAGTAGCGATTGTCGAAATCCCCTGGCAGGAACGGAAAGCAGTCCGCCAACCAGGCGTCGTCATAGGTACCGGCGAAACGGCCCCGCTGCGGCCAGCTACGCCCGATGGGGCCGAGGGCCATGGGCCGGAAGTCCCCCGAGGGGCTGTCGATCGGCTTGCCCAGTTCCTCGGTGTTCGGCATCGGTCTTGCGACGATACCAGTACTGTCGATGTCGCTGGGGTACCAACCGCAACCGCTCGGGTTGTGCGGATAGCAACGCATCATTTCGGGGGCGTTCAGCGTGGGGTGGGCACCACCGAAGGCCTGGGCGTAGGAGATGTCCTGCTCGACAAAGGGCTGCGGCGCGCCTGGGGCAACGCCCATTATTCCCTGCTGCCATTGCCGAGGACCGAGCACGGAAAAAGCCTTGCTGACCCGGCCGATGCGAATGCCTGCGGTCAACTGTGTCACGGGCCGGCCTGCGGGTGCATAGGCCTTGCCGCGCACCAGCACATCGCAGCATGGCTTGACCGGGGCGAAGTCCATCTCCTGCAGCGGCGCGCTGAGCCCCGGCTCGCCCAGGAAAGTATCGGCCATCAACAGCGGCTGCTGGGCATCCGCCAGGGACGCGACGCGGCCATCCAGTGGCAGGTTGAAAGTGCCCTTGGCCACCACGACCAGGGATTCGCGACCGTCGCTCCCCATGCCCAGGGTATAGGCAGCAGCCAGTTTGCTGGCGTTGAGCAATTCCATGGGCTGCGGCCTCTAGTTGATCTGCACCGAGCCGCCCTTGATGCGGTTGGCCCCGCTGGAGCGGCTGGAAAGGTAGGTGCCGCGGATGATCACTTTGCCCGCGCGGGTCAGGGTGATGCTGGCCTTGCCGCAGCGCAGGACGATTTCCCGTTCTGCGCTGAACTCCAGGCGCTCTCCGTCCAGATGGGCGATCGCCGGCGTCACGGTTTCCTGCAAGCGCTGGATGCGCCCGACCACCAGCGGACGGGCCACGTCCCCGGCTTCGAACATCAGCGCGACCTGGGCGCCGATGTCATCGCGAGTGAGTGGGGTGGTGGTGCGTGCGGCAAGGCCTGTGTCAACGGGGCAGCCGGCGAAGGCCACCACCGGAGCGTCCGCCATGGGCACATCCAGCAGCACGCCAATCACGACGCCGTCCACCCGGGTCGGGGTGGATGTCGAGGAAACGGGGAGGTGGTATTCGACGGTCATGGCGCCCACTCCGTGGCTAGTTCTGCAAAATCTTCTGGCCTTTGACGACCACATTCTTGTTGGCCTTGATATTGATGGCGCCGGAGCCATCCAGGGTAATATTCTTGCCCTTGATCAGGATGGTGCCGTCCTTCTTCATGGTGATGCTGGCTGCCCCGGTGGTCAGGGTGATGGAATCGCCGGCAGTGAGGGAAAAATGCTTGCCGACGTCCAGGCTGTCGTTCTGCCGGACATTGCTGTTGCGGTTCTGGTCGACGTCCCGTGATTCGTTCTGGCCGATCCGGGTACTCTGGTTTCCGTTGATCTCGATGCCTTCATTGCCCTGGACTGTCTCGTTGCGGTTGCCGCCGATGCCGATGGTCTCGTTGCCACCCACGTCCTCGGTGCGATTGCTGGCGATGGAGATCTTTTCGTTGGCACCGACTCTTTCCGTGCGGTCCGCGCCAATGGTGATGGTCTCGTTGCTGCCGACATCCTCGGTACGATTGACGCCGATGCTGATCTTTTCGTTGTTGCCGACCTTCTCGGTCCGGTCCACGCCGATGGTGATGGTTTCGTGGTTGTCCACCGTTTCGGTGCGGTCGTGCTTGACGTGAACGGTTTCGTCGTTGTCGATGGTCTTGCTGCGGTCATGACCGACCCAGTGGGTTTCGTCGTTTTCTACCTCGATGTCCTGGTCTTTCTCGGCATGGATGAACAGTTGCTCCGCGCCTTTCTTGTCTTCCATGCGGATTTCATTGAAGTTGGCCGGCGACCCTTCCTTGCTTGAGCGACTCTTCACGCCGCTCTGGGTCGCGTTGGCCGGCAACTTGTAAGGTACGGTCTGCTCGGCGTTGTAGACCCGACCAGTGATGATCGGCCGATCCGGGTCGCCTTCGAGGAAGCTGACGATCACCTCCTGGCCAATCCGCGGAATCTGCACCGATCCCCAGTTCTTGCCGGCCCAGGCCTGGGACACCCGGATCCAGCAGGAGCTGTTTTCGTTGAACTGGTCATGGCGATCCCAATGGAAATGCACCTTGACCCGACCATACTGGTCGGTCCAGATCTCCTCGCCACCGGGACCGACCACCACGGCCGTCTGCGGTCCGCGGACGATGGGCATCGGTGTCAGGGGAAGAGGGCGGAAGGCCTGGCTGGCGTCCATGCAATCCAGTTCGCTGGTGAACTGTTCGCCCAGGTCAGCCTGGCCGCTTTCATAAGGTTCCTGGCGGATCTGATAACGGGCGACCACCACCAGGTACTCGCGATTCTGGTCCGTTCGTTCATAGCCGCTCAGCTTGAACAAGTGACCGGCGCCGAGCCCGCGGGCGCGGCCACGCAGCTGCACCCGCTCGAACTGGCTGTGAATGGCCTCGATACGGGTACGAGCGTAGTGCTCGCCGTCGTTGCTCTGCAGGTATTCACCGGGATAGTCGTATAGCGGGTAGTCGCTGTTGCTATGGCTGCGCGGCACGCTTGAACGCACCTCGAGACTGGCGCGGGGCCGCGAGAAGTCGTAGTCGTTCAGCGCCAGGGAGCCGGGTTGCACTTGCCGCGCCAGTTGCCAATCGTAGAAATGGTCGCGCTCGCGCATCTGCCGGTCAGGCGGGTAGAAGGGCACCGACGCGTAATCCGGCACCGTGGAGTGGGCGCCATAGGCATCGGCCATCACCAGGACGTGACGGGCCTTCTCATGGCGGAAGTAGTAATAGATACCCTCCTGTTCCATCAGTCGACTGACGAAATCGAAGCTGGTCTCGCGGTACTGAACGCAGTATTCCCACTCACGATAGCTGCCGCTGAGGCTGTCTTCGAAGTCGGAGAAACCGAGGTCGCGCAACACCTGCTTGATGATGTCCGGCACCGTCTTGTTCTGGAAGATCCGACAGTCCGAGGTGCGCGTGAGCAACCAGAACCAGGGTCGCAGGCTGACCCGGTAACCGGCGAACTGGCCATGGCCGGTCAGTTGGCGGCAGCTGCAGACAATGCCATGGAAGTAGCGCTTGGCCCCGTCATACAGTTCCAGGGTCAGGCCCATGGGCTTGCCCAGTAACTGATCGAACGTGATCGCCCGATCATCGGACGTCAGATCCAGCTCATAGTGGAAACAACGCCCCAACTCTTCACTGCCTTCCATGCTCCTGAGCAGCAGGACATCGCCGCCCAGGGGACTGTCGACCTGCACCAGCCGGTTGTTTTGCGTGATCTCCATATCGCCTCGTCATTCACCCCAATCAGCGTGGACGTACGGCTCGATCCGTATCCTGCGGATAGCGCTCGTCCGCGATCACCTGGCCTGGTTCCAATGTTCCTGACCAAGGCGACAGCACTGAAGTGTGTTTCAAGATAGGCGACAGGCGGTTATTGATCAGTTTCTTTAGTTATAGGGGTTATTTCGAATTGGAATGAATCCCATGGCAGCATGCCTGGCATGCTCCCGGTTCATAGCGTGCATGGGTATCGGCGCATGGCTAATGCTGTGTTGCCTCGCGTACCACCTCGATGAATGCTCGCAGTGGCGCGGGCACATGGCGGAAATCGGCGTAATAGAGACACAGGCCGGGTGAGGCGGGCGTCCAGTCTTCCAGGAGCAGGACCAGCGCGCCTTCATCCAAGGCCGGGCGGGCGAAGGGCTCCGGAACGAAGGCGATCCCCAAGCCAGCGCAAGCCGCCTCGACCATCAGGTCGTTGTCGTCCAGGCACAGCGTGCCGGGCACGTCCAGCGCGAGTTGCCGATTGCCCTGTTCAAACTCCCAGCGATAGCGCTTCCCGCTGGGCAGGCGTTGGCGAATGCAACGGTGGGCCATCAAGTCGTTCGGCGTCACGGGCAGGCCAAACGCCTGGATATAACCCGGCGCAGCGACCGCCACGAACCGGACGTCGCCGCCGAAGGGCACCGCGATCATGTCCTTGGGAACGGATTCAGCCAGGCGCACGCCGGCGTCGAAACCTTCGGCCACGATATCCACCAGTTGCCCTTCGGCCACCAGGTCAAGCGCGACACGAGGGTAACGCTGCTGGAACGACGGGACCACGTGCTTGAGCAACCATCGCGCGCCGCCCTTGCTGGCGTTGATACGCAGGGTGCCGACCAGTTCGTCCTGACCATGGCTGACCGCATCCAGCACGTCGTCCAGTTCCCGCAACAGCGGGTTCAAGCGCAACAGCAATTGTTCGCCTGCCTCGGTCATAGCCACGCTGCGGGTGGTGCGATGCAGAAGGCGCACGCCAAGACGCCGCTCGAGTCCCTTGATGGCATGGCTGAGGGAGGACCGGGATACGCCCAGCGCGTCGGCGGCCTTCTGAAAACCGCGATGGTGCGCCACGTGAGCGAAAACCTTGAGATCGGAAAGACTGATATCGGCCATTGGTGAATATTTCTAACCAGCTCGTTCGTATTGGTGAGGCTTATTGTAGGCGATCCGGCTTCATATACTCGGGACAAACCCCAAGAGGAGCTACCGATGAAGACATGGTTGATCACAGGTGCGTCGTCCGGGATTGGCTGGGCCATGACCCGCAAGCTGCTGGAGCGAGGCGACCGGGTGGTGGCTTGCGGGCGACGGGCCACAGCCTTCGAAGCGCTCCAGCGGATGGCGGCAGACCGGCTGCGTGTCGCGCTTTTCGATATCACCGACACGCACGCCTTGCGTCGAGCGCTGGACGACGCCTTCCAGGCTTTCGGGCGCATCGACACGGTGGTCAGCAACGCGGGCTACGGGTTGTTCGGCGCCGCGGAGGAGGCCAGTGATGCGCAGATCGAGCGCCAGATCGCCACCAACCTGAGCGCCTCGATCCAGCTGGTGCGCGCGGCGCTGCCTCATCTGCGGGCCCAGGGCGGCGGGCGGATCGTGCAGGTGTCCTCCGAGGGCGGTCAGGTGGCCTATCCCAACTTCAGCCTGTACCACGCCACCAAGTGGGGCATCGAAGGCTTTCTTGATGCGGTCGCGCAAGAGGTCGCCCCGTTTGGCATCGACGTCGTCATTGCCGAACCGGGGCCGACCGAGACCGGCTTCGGCCAGGGCCTGGATCACGCGACGCCGCTCCCTGTCTACGATGTGACGCCGGCTGGCGAGATGCGCCGGGCCTTGTCCGGCGGAACGTTCGAAGTGAAGGGAGACGTCGAGCGCACGGTCGAGGCGATCATCCAGGTGGCGGATTCGGCCCGGCCCAGGCGCCGCATTGCGCTGGGCAGCACGGCATTCGAGCACATCCATCAGGCACTGACCGCTCGGCTGGACGACCTGATGGCGCAAAGAGCCCTGACCCTGACGGCGGACAAGCCATGAAGTGGCTGCCTGCGCTTCTGCTCGTCGCGGCCGGGGCCGTTGGTGCCAGTGAACGCCTGTGGCCGGCTGGCCCCAACGAAATCGCCGGCACGTGGCGCATGGTGTCCGCCACGCTGGAACGCGACGGTCGCATCGAACGGCCCTATGGCGAGCATCCCCAGGGCATGCTGGTCTTCACCGCCGACATGCACTTTGTCGAGGTGCTCACCAATGGCCAGGCCCCACGCTTTGAATCAGACGTACGCGGCAATGGCAAGGATGAGGAGAACCGGCGCGCCATGGCCTCGAGCATCGGTTTCTTCGGCACCTATACCGTGGACGCCCAGGGGCATTTTTCGGGCAACCGTGTGGAGGGCTCCACGTTCCCGAATTGGGTCGGCAGCGTTCGCACGAAACAGGAGCTGCAACTCAAGGTGGAAGGCGAGCGGATGTTCGAAAGCTTTACACGCCCGGACGGCGGGCGGGTGAGCGCCGAGTTCGTGCGGGTTCGCTAGAGGCCTGTACGGTTAATCCGAGTACTCGAATTGGCCACACAGGCCACTGCGGGCATGGATCGGCCGAGGCGGTCATGGGGGCTGGATCTGCTGTTTCTCGGTTATAGTCAACGGGCCTCTGCGGTAATGCGACTATCGCCGGGATATCGAACTACAGTAGGACGTTGCCCCTGCGCCGAAGCCTCGGGCAGCCCAGCCATTTTCCGGTCGGCCGATGCCGATGCCACCCCCCAGCTCATTGAAGGAGCGAGCATGAGCCTCCACGGTCAATACGATCCACAGAACATCTTTGCCCTGATCCTTCGCGGCGACGCGCCGTGCTACAAAATCTACGAAGACGACCAGGTCCTGGCTTTCCTGGACATCTTTCCCCAGTCCACCGGCCACGTCCTGGTCATTCCCAAGGCCTCCCGGGCCCGCAACATCCTGGAGGTCGAACCCACCGTGCTGAGCGCGATGATGTCGGCCGTGCAGTACCTGACGCGAATCATCGTCGACGAGCTGCAGCCCGATGGCGTCCAGATCGCGCAATTCAACGGTGCGGTGGCCGGGCAGACGGTCTATCACATTCACATGCACATCATCCCTCGCTGGGAAGGCCTGCAGGCGGGCGAACACGGCAGGGGCAAGGCCGAGGCCGAAGAACTCAGGGCGCTCCAGGCGCGGCTGGTCGCACGGCTCAGCGCCGCGCAAGACGCCAGGTGAAACACATGACTGGTTTGAAATAGGGACATCCCGCTATCGTCAGAGGTGGTAGCGCGATCGCACAAGTCCGCAAATCTGCTCCAGCGCGACCTTGGGGGGCAGATTTCTGTCGATCTCAACAAGATGGGTCTTGCTGGCAAGCACATCGTCGCGGATCACCTTGCGAAACCAACTGGAAAAATCGCCGCCATTCATATGCTCGCGAAGGGCGGTGTCTTCAAGTTGGGCTGACGAAAACAGGAATTCGCTCAGGTTGGAGGCACTTTTGCCCAGTGAGGGGAAATAGAACGAGTGCCATGCGCCTACGTCTCCCGCCACGTACTTGCCACTGTGGCGATGGTGTTTTTGACGGGGCTTTACCAGATCAAGCAGAAGGACTTCTTCTCCTTCATGAAGATTCCAGAAACAGGCATGTTCGAGTCTCTCGGAGCGCTCCCCAAGTTCCGGGCAAGGTCGCTGCATACGTGCGGCGAACTGTTCGACCAGTTCACGAGCAGCGCTGCCGAGAGTCACCAGCACGTCTACTTGTTCCAGGAGTGCCGGGCACACCTGATCAAAATCGAGGACAACGATGATTGCCCCGATATCACCGAGAAACTCGGGCGGCCAATCGGCACAGTGGGGCATCATGTAATGGGCTTCGTCCACTATCAACCAGTAGGGCCGACCTGAGGCACTGCGCAGTTGCTGGATAAAGGGCAGTAGCTCGCCAAAAAGTCGAACTCGAGCGGGGGGATCCAACGCAAGGGTACTGACCACCACATTGAGCTGTGCCTGCAACAGGTGATGCACCGACTCCTCTGTCGTTGGAGGCGCCGTCAGGCCGCCAACCGTTACCGCTGCATCCAGGGTGAGATAGTCGCCTTCGGGATCAATGATGCAAAATCCCTGACGGGCATGGACCATGCCTTCGGTCAGCCAAGTGACGTAGCTGGATTTTCCGGAGCCCGAATTGCCAACGACCAGCATCACCGATTCCGACGCAAGCCATACGTTGCGCGCATCATCGGTCTGGCCCAGCAGGATTCCGGTGCGCTCGATGGGAACCAGGGTCGCGTCCTTATCCAGCAGCAAGTCCACCAACTCGCAGACCCCTTGGCCATGATCCTGGCTGAGGCATAGGTCGGCGCTGGACTTTATAGACTCGATGGCATTGTTCACTGCGGCCGCGCAGCCACAGATCGAGAGAAAGGCGTGATCGTTTTCTGCATCGCCCACGCCTACCACGTTGAGTTCACAAATTCCCAGTCTCCGCAAGGCAGCCCTGAGGCCAGAGGCTTTATTGACACAAGGCGGCAAGACCATGATCGCATCCTTGTTGAAGGTCATTTGCAGCTCGAGGCCCAGCTCGTGAATGCTGGTGATCACTGCGTTCTCGAATGGGTGCCAGGTGGCGATGACCGACCGGCCGATCGACAGTGGAGAGACGCCCTTGTCGCGCAAGCGGCTCACCAATTCGGTGGAGGCTGGATCGGCTATGAGTTCCTCGGAACCTGTTATCGGGTCATACAAGAGGGCGCCGTTCTCCGCGACCACCAAGTCGAATAGCGCCAACTGCGCAAAGTGATGTTTGAGCGCTTGCAGTTCTCGCCCTGTAATCAATAGCAACTTGCGGCCGCTGTTTTTAAGCTTGGCGAGCGATGCGCAGACCTCAGGTGAAACGCTACCGTTTTCGGCGATGGTTCCATCGTAATCCACCGCTAGGGCCAAAAAGTGCATACATGCTCCGTTAGGCTCGGTCAGGGTTGATTGTCTGATCGTGAAGTTCGACAGGTCTTGAGCGTGGGCAGGATCGGGCTGGATACGTGCAAGTCACTGGCCTGCCTGCGATCACTGCGCAGGTCCACAGCCTGAGCGTTGAAGCTTTCCCCTCTGCGCCCTGCTGCCAGATAACTCCTACGCCGGGCCAGAGAGAATTGCTTGAGGTTTGTCAATAAAAGGAGCATTCACCCAAGCAATCTAGGCTTTTCATACAGAGCCTGGTGAACAACTGGCCAGAGGGGCGCAAGCCTCAGCTGTCAGGCCATCGAGCAACGGCGCCGCCATCCATGCCCCATGCATGCACTGCACTGGGCGCGCATTAATAGAGGATTCGAAGCCATGCTCGGCAAGTGGCTGGACCCGGCCCTGTTAGTCCTGACAGCCTTGACCCTGCTGGGCGGGGGCATTGCGCGGATCATGGGCAAGCCCGACTGGGCGTCGATAGGTTGGGGCGCAGGCAGTCTGGTAATGGCGCTGGTATTACTTTTCGAGATTGTCAGGCGCCTGGCTCGGCGCGAAGCGGGCGTCGATCTGGTTGCGTTGTTGGCAATCGCCGCGTCATTGCTGTTCGAACAGACCCTGGTAGCGGCGGTGATCGCCTTGATGCTGGCGTCTGGACGCATCCTGGAGTTCTTCACCAGGCAGCGCGCAGAACGCGAACTGCGCGCGCTGGTCGATCGTGCGCCACGCTTTGCCTGGCTTCAGGAAAATGGCGATTTACGGCAGATACCGGTCGAACAGATCCAGCCGCAGCAGACACTGCTGGTACGCTTGGGGGAGGTGATACCGGTCGATGGCCGTTTGCTCAGCCCTACCGCCGTTCTGGACGAGTCGGCGCTGAGCGGCGAGTCACTGTCGGTCACCCGTCAGGCAGGAGAGCAATTGTCCAGTGGAGTGACCAACGTCGGTGCGCCCATTCTCCTGACATCCGATCGAACGGCAGCGCAGAGCACTTACGCCGGGGTGGTGCGCCTGGCAGAAGCCGCACGACGCTCGCGCGCGCCCTTCGTGCGTATGGCCGACCGTTACGCATTGCTCTTCGTCCCCCTGACACTGCTGGTGGCCGGACTCGCTTGGCATAACAGCGGCGATACGCTGCGCGCACTGGCAGTACTGGTAGTGGCCACTCCCTGTCCTTTGATTCTGGGAGTGCCGATAGCGATCATGTCGGGTATCTCCAGGGCGGCACGCCGCGGCATCTTGATCAAGGACGGGGTGACCCTGGAAGCGCTTGCCGGAATCAAGCAGGTATTTCTCGACAAGACCGGCACGCTGACCAGCGGCCATGCCCGTTTACAGGCGATCGAAGCCAACGGAGCGATCGAGCCAGGACGCCTGCTTGGCCTCGCCGCTTCTCTGGCGCAAGCCTCGACGCACCCGATTTCTCAGGCAATTGTCGCAGCAGCCTGTCAGCGCGCAGTGACGCTCAGCTTGCCGCAGGAGGTGGAGGAAGTTCCGGGCGCCGGTCTTTGCGGGTTGATCGAGGGCAGGCGCGTGCGTTTAGGCACCTTGTCGTTTGTGCACGCAGACATGCCGGTGTCTGGCTGGGTCGCAGACATGCTGCGTCAAATGGATTACCTGGCATGCACCGGCAGTTTCATCGACGTGGAGGGGTCGCTCGTTGGCCTGCTGATCTTTTCGGACAAGCTGCGCCTGGAAACGCCACTGACCCTGCGTCGACTGCGCAACAGAGGCATCGAGAAAATAGTCATGCTCACCGGCGATCGCGTGGAAACCGCCGAGATGATTGCGCTGTCTGCCGGGATCGATGAACTGCTCGCCGGGTTGACGCCTGAAGACAAAGTGCGTGCGGTCCAGGCAGGCTGCCTGCGCGCCAGCACGCTGATGGTAGGGGATGGCATCAACGACGCTCCCGCACTGGCGGCGGCTGATGTCGGAGTCGCGATGGGCGCCAGCGGTACCACGGCATCCGCGCAGGCGGCCGGGGTCGTACTGCTGGTCGATCGCCTGGATCGCCTGGTCGAGGCGTTGGACATAGCTCGCCGAACTCGTCGCATTGCCCGCCAGGGTGTGTGGGTCGGCATGGGAATGTCCTTGCTGGCCATGATAGCGGCGGCCTTTGGCTACCTACCGCCGTTGATAGGCGCCGTAGCGCAGGAAGGCATCGATGTGGTGATCGTCCTGTATGCCCTGAGCGCATTGAGACCGTCGCGAAGCCTGAACAAACAGCTGGCGGGGGAGCAGATTGATCGTCTACAGGTAGAACACGATCAGCTTTCTACCGTACTGGGCGATCTGCACCAGATGGCAACTGACTTCTCCCAGCGTCCGCTCTTGCAGGCGCAGGCCGACTTGGGGCAACTGATAAAGAGGCTGCAATGCTCAGTGGCCCGTCATGAACGCGAAGATGAAGAAAAACTTTACCCGCTGCTGACGCGAAGCATGCAGGGGGAGGCTTCCTTGTCGGCATTGAGTCATGCCCATCGGGAAATCTTTCGCCTGATTCATTTGCTCGCGCGCATGAGTGCTGATTTCAGCGCCCACCCTGCAGCGTCGTTCGCCGATGAAATCCAGCATCAGTTGATTCGTCTGGACACGCTTGTGCAATTGCACTTTAGCCAAGAGGAGGAGCTGTTCCGCTATCTGGACCGACGCTGATTAAATTCGGTTCCAGTCGAACTGTGCACGGGGGAGGGCGACTGCCTGACTGCGTCTCCAGTACTTCTGAAAACTGCTGGATCACAACGCTGATCACCACGACCCGCGCCCCAGTGAATACGTCTGCATGGCCCGATTTCAGGAGGATGTCCCCGTAGCAGGTCGTAGGGATATCAACCCGCGCTTGAGGGGCATGAGCGCAGGAAACTCCTCTGGCGTAAGGGTCTCCTTTTCAGCGAGAAGCCCCGCGCCCATGTCCAGTTCGGCCCGACGATGCGTCAGTAATACCTTGGCCCGTTGGTAGGCGTCATCGAGCAAGGCGCGAATGCCCAGGTCGATCTCCCGGGCTGTCTGTTCGGAATAGTCCTTGCCGCCCACCGTGGCCATGCGGTCTCCCAGATACGTCGTATTCTGGCGTTCCAGTACCGATTGTCCCAGCTCGGGGCTCATACCGAACCGGGTAATCAACTGACGAGCGATATCAGTCGCGCGACCCAGGTCATCGGCTGCCCCGGTGGAGATCTGGCCATAGACGAGTTCTTCGGCGGCGCGTCCGGCCATCAGAACGACGATCCGGTCCTTCAGGGTCTGGCAACTGATCAGGAAGTGGTCCTCGTTGGGACGCTGCAAGGTATAGCCGAGGGAGCCGATGGCGCGCGGCACGATCGAGACTTTGTGGACCGGGTCCATGGCCGGCAGTGAGCTGGCAGCCAGGGCATGCCCCATTTCGTGATAGGCCACTACCCGGCGTTCTTCAGGATCGAGCAGGCTGCTCTTGCGTTCCAGCCCAGCGATAAGACGTTCTACCGCGGCAGTGAAATCATTCAGGTTGACCGACTCGGCACCACGTCGAGTGGCAACGATGGCCGCTTCGTTAACCAGATTGGCCAGGTCAGCCCCAGTGAAGCCGGTGGTGATTTCGGCGATACGCGCGCCATCGAGACCAGGTTCCACGGTGATCTTCTTGAGATGGACCTTGAGAATGGCCTCTCGCCCCTTGCGATCGGGCCGATCGATCAGGATTTGCCGGTCGAACCGTCCAGCCCGTAGCAACGCCGGATCGAGGACTTCCGGGCGGTTGGTCGCGGCCAGCAGTACCACACCCTCACGGGGATCAAAGCCGTCCAGCTCAGCCAGCAACTGGTTGAGTGTCTGCTCTTTCTCGTCATTGCCACCCAACATGCCGACGCCGCGCGTCTTGCCCAAGGCGTCGAGCTCATCGATGAAAATGATGCAGGGGGCTGCCTGCCGTGCGTGTTCGAACAGCTCGCGAACCCGAGCCGCGCCGACCCCGACGAACATTTCGACGAATTCGGAGCCCGAAATCGAAAAAAACGGGACCCCGGCTTCCCCGGCGATGGCCTTGGCTACCAGAGTCTTGCCGGTGCCTGGCGGGCCGATCAACAGGATGCCCTTGGGAATGTGCGCCCCCAGCCGTGTGTATCTGGCCTTGTCCTTGAGAAACGACACAATCTCAACCAACTCGGCCTTGGCCTCATCGATCCCGGCGACATCGGCGAAAGTCACCCCGGTATCACGTTGCAGGAAGACCTTTGCCTTGGACTTGCCGATGCTCATCAAGCCGCCAATACCCTGTTTATCCGCCAGCCCGCGAAAAAGAAAATGCCAGGTCGCCATGATCAGCATCAAAGGCATCAACCAGCCCACCAGGCCGTTCAGAAGGCTGTTTTCATTGATCGCTGTGAAGTTGACGCCCGATTGGGCAAGCTCGGTCGCAAACACCGGATCGATCCGTACCGTGGAAAACCGCTCGCGGCCGTCGATAGGCTCTTGCAGCTTGCCGCTGATCCGGTCCTTCTGGACCAGAAGGTCGCTGACTTTATGCTCATTCAGCAGTTGCAGGAACTGACTGTAGGGGAGGTTCTCGACTTCATCGCGATGGACGAACAGGAACTGGACGCCGATCAGGATGAGAAAAGCAATCGCGAAGTAGGACAGGTTCCATTGGTGCTGTCTTTTCATGAGCTTGGCTCCATGAGGCGAGGCATGGGCATTATCCGGGGAGGTATCGGCTTGTCCGGAATAATTGGCTCAGGCGAGCAGCAGATGATCTTCGACCTGCCTCACACCGGGCACTGACCAGGCAGCTCGTTCCGCGATCTTGCGTTCGCGCCACAAATGAACCCTGCCTTGAAGCTTTACAGTGTCACCCTCGACCTTGACCTGGATCCTCTGGGCGTCCACTTCGGCATTGCGCTTGAGCGCTTGTTCGATACGCTGCCGGACGTCCTCCACGTTCACCCGCGCACGAAGGGTCAGGCGGTTGTCTATTGCGACCACTCCCGACAGTTTGTGCACCGCCCGCTCCACGGCTTCTTTCTGATATTGCCAGTCCACCTGGCCTTCCAGTGTGACCCAGCCGTTTTGCACCGTGATATTGATATCCTGCTCAGGAACGTCCGAGCTCCACGCAATGATGCTCAAGGCGCGAGCTGCGATGGCATCATCCGTCGTACCCGCGTTCTTGTCGGGCCGGACCTGAATTTCCTGGGCCAGCGCACGAACTCCTCTGATGCTCTTCACGGCGCGTTCTGCGTTGATTTTCTCAGCGTAGCTACTGACGTGACCGGAGAGCGTGACGACGCCGTTGTCCACGGTCGCACCGATATTGGCAGCATTGATTTCGGGATGGAATTCAAGCTCCTCCAGGATATGTTGACGCAAACTCAAGTCGCTCATTGGGAAGTCCTCTGTGGATGACAATGGCTGCAAGCCTGGTCCGTTCGTTTTTACCCTTGAACGATGAGGCGGCATTGAGCTAAATCAACAAGCCTTCTTTGAGTGCTCTGTCGATTGCTGATCGATCGTCCGACCTATGAAAATCAGGCTCCCGTGTCGCCGACGGTAGTCGTGGTGCCGAACAGTCACTGAGGTTGGCGCGCCCTGGGCTCTGTCGTGAAGTCTTATGATCAAGCTCAGGCAATGGGGGGGCAGCTTTCAACGCAGCTGCGCGAGTATCAAGGCTTTCCGTACAGAGCCTGGAGCTGTACATCCGCACCGATCGCACCGGGCATGATTCAGATCAAACGGCGGTCCCCGGCAGGGGGTATGTTCTCAAGACACACTGGGGCACAGGGGCTCGATCATGACTGTCCATTGGTTCGTGAATGCGCTCCACGCCCTACGCGGCGGTTGGCGCGGCATGGCCGGACTGCTCCCTCGTCGTCGACCCGATACAAGGACATTGAGAAGAGAGGCGGCTACCTGGATAGTGGCCTTGTCGATCCTGTCGGTGGGTTATCTGGTCACGTTTCATTTCGCGTCACATGCCGTGCAGACTTTGATCAGCACGTGCACCTCGCGACTGCAGATCGAGTTTGAGGGCGCTGCAATAGTGTTCCCCAGAGAGACGCCGCCGCGCGTCCTGTGTGAATGCCTGGCGCAGGCGCTTGTAGAGAAAAACGGTATTGCGCGTCTGGCATTGGTTGACGCCTTCAAACTCGACCCGCTCAACCTTGAGCCAGTGACCCAGGAAGATGCCCGGCTCTGTATCAATACCTTATGGATCCCGGATCACGAACTTGCCAAGTCACTGCTCAATCAGGAAAGTTCGCGATGACCTGGTCTGGCTGACGATGCCGTTTTGCGCTGCAACGCCAATCGATGCCACATCGCCCTGATGGCGTACGACTCCACTCATCAACAATACCGCGACGCTGCTCCGAATCGTTCATTGGCATGCCTGCGCTCTGTTCAGGGATCGATCCCATTGCCCGCTGGCGCACCGTCGGCGATGTGAATCCCACAGGGCGATATTCAACCCGTAAGCGTGATTGTGTTTGATCCCGACCAGGTTTGCTGTCGAGGGAGCGCGCTTGCTGAAAACATGGACTTGGACCTGCGCCCTCGGCCGCCATCTCTGGTCGCCGTTGAGCCGAAGGAGCGTCTGCGTGATGAGTGGCAATCGAGAACGCAGCAATGTTTGACCATGGTCAACCTATCTCACGACTCAGGGGAGCAGTCTCGGGCTATACCTTGGCCACCGGACACTGCAGACATTGGCCATGGCGAAGATGAAAGCGGCGATTTGCGTGGACAGGAATCGCATCGCTGCGAGCGATACATACATTCCTGACGCGATGGCGTGATGAAGGTGGCTATCGCGTCCCGATCAATTACTCGTCCACGCCATAGCGTAGTGTGAGGGTAGTCATGATTATCTGGATTGAAGAGCAGCAGACTGGCGAGCGCTGGATCGTACACCTGGGTATATGGTGGGTAGGTTTCAGAAAAATCGATGAAGCCCACGCCTTCATGAAGACCTTGCAGGCTCGAATCGAAGCGCCTCATGCCTGGCCAACGGGGGACACTCGCCAGCGACCCGACACGGTATGTGGTGCTCCAGCGTCTCTCTGGGTCCCTGCGCCAGCCTCACAATGATTCTGGTGCTGCGGGGAGTCGATTGTTGACGCTCTTCAGCGTGCATCGATAAGGGACGGTTGCGCATTGGCGGTGGAAAAAATGCATGATTCGACATCGATGATGGCTGTCTGACATAGGTCAAGTCCCTGCGTCGTTCACGCGCTCATGCTGATGTCTCGCATCCCCATTCAGTGGGAGGCGCCACGCGATGAGGTGTTCCATGTCCGCGAATCAACGTTTGCTCTTATTGGCCCCTGACTCCCTGACCCGTACGCCTGCATTCGATCGTGCCACCGAGCTGGCCCTGGCGCTGGACCTGCCTCTGCACATCGTGGCCATTGATTACCTGGAGGTGCTCTCGGTGGCCGGCCTTTTTGCGCCGGACCAGATCAAGAGGGCGCGCAGCGGTTATCTGGAAACCCATCGACAATGGTTGTGGCAGCAGGCGGAACTGGCACGTCGACATGGCATCGAGGTGACAAGCGAAGTGGTCTGGAGCGGCGACGCCTATCAGGCGCTGCAGCAATACGTCAAAGAGATGCCACTGGCCCTGATCATCAAGGATGCGCAGCCGGAACCGGCGCTGAAACGGATTTTCTTCACCCCACTGGACTGGCGCCTGCTGCGCGACTGCCCGGTGCCGGTGCATCTGGTCACCGACCCGCGCCACCCTCGGCCACGGCGAATCCTGGCGATTGTCGACGTGCTGCGCAGTGAGGAACAAGACCTGGTGTTCAACGACCGGATCGTCGACACCGCAGTCAAGCTGGCCGAGCAATGCAATGCCCAGGTCGCGCTTTTGCATGCCTTCGACTGGACGATCATATATGCCTCGGATATGAGTATCGGTGCGTTGCCCCTGGCCTCCGGGCCTTACGAAGCGTTGGGCCAGGCACAACATGAGGCATTCGAAGCCTTGGCCGAGCGCCACGGGGTGGGGCCGCAGCAGCGTCACTTCATCGAAGGCTCGCCGGTGAACGGCATCTGCACGTTCGCTGCCGACCAGCAGATCGATGTCATCGTCATGGGCACTGCGGGGCATCGTGGCCTGGACAGACGCCTGGGCACCACTGCCGAGCAGCTGTTGCAGCGAGCACCCTGCAGCATCTGGGCGGTCAAGCCGGATGTGTGACGTAGCCAACCGGTTCTCAAGGGCTGGGGGGAATCAGATGATTCTGGGGGGCGGCTGAGTGTCGTCTCATGACTTTTTTGGCGTCGATGGGCTGCGCGCAAAATCGACCTTGCGCGCGCCCCGCGATCTCCGCTCGTCAAGGGGTCAGCACAATGGCCCCTTTGACTTGACCGCCTCTCAAACGCTCCAAGGCCTCGTTGGCTTCGATCAGCGGGAAACACGTCACGTTGCAATGGACAGGCGTGTGACGGATCTGCTCGAAAAACGCCACGCCATCCGCGCGGGTCAGGTTGGCGACTGACCGTACAGTGCGTTCCTGCCACAACAGGCGATACGGGAAGCTGGGAATATCGCTCATGTGGATGCCTGCGCACACGACGCAGCCCCCTTTGGCGGTTACCTGCAGGGCTTGCGGTACCAGTGCGCCGACCGGGGCAAAAATCAAGCTGGCGTCCAGCAGGTGCGAAGGAGGCTGATCCGATGCACCGGCCCAGGTCGCGCCGAGTGAGCGGGCATAAGCCTGGCCCTCATCGTCACCCGGGCGGGTGAACGCGTAGACTTTCTGGCCGCGGCCCACGGCAACCTGAATCGCCAGATGCGCTGCCGCGCCGAAGCCATAAAGACCGAGATGAGGGGCGTTCTGCGTCATCTGCAACGCTCGGAAACCGATCAGCCCTGCACATAGCAAAGGGGCTGCTTCGGTGGCGTCCATCGTCAGCGGGATGGGAAAACAAAAGCGCGCATCGGCAATCGTGTAATCGGCGTAACCACCGTCCAGCTGGCAACCGGTGAACAGCGCCTTGTCGCACAGATTCTCCCGTCCCGAACGGCAGTATTGGCACACGCCACACGTCCATCCCAGCCAGGGCACGCCCACTCGTCGCCCGACCCAGTCCGGCGCCACCTGATCACCGACAGCAACGACGTCACCGACAATTTCGTGGCCGGGAACCCGAGGAAAACGAGCTTGTGGCAACTCACCATCAAGCAGATGCAGGTCGGTGCGGCAGACACCGCAAGCCTGGACCTTGATCAGCATCTGCCGGGCACCAGGCGTCGGCAGAGGGCGATCCTCCAATTGCAACGGCTGCCCCGGGGTATGCAGGACCATGGCACGCATGAGCGTTCTCCTGGGTGAGCAATGCGCTCGCCGGGCCGGCGAGCAGCGACTGGACAACGAGACTGAACAGTGTCGCAGCGTTGCGACCCCGGTTCTGATGTAGATCAAGTCGGGGGCAGCACCACGATCCACAATCAGGCGTGGCGGGTCGTTCGGTGCGATCAGTCAGGGGGCAGCCCTTACAGGGCCTTGCCATGGAAGCGATGCCTTGGGGCATTGGCAGCGATTGCCGTTAGTTGAAAGGGATATTGATGAACGATTTCCTCAGCAACGATCAACTGAAGAGACTTGACGCCTATTGGCGGGCGTCCAACTACCTGGCCGTGGGGCAGATCTACCTCAAGGACAACCCTTTGCTGCGCAAGCCCCTGCAACCGAACCATATCAAGCCGCGGCTACTGGGACATTGGGGGACGACGCCCGGGCTGAACCTGATCTATGTTCACCTCAACCTCCTGATCACTGCCCATGACCTGGACATGATCTTGATAACCGGGCCCGGCCACGGCGGCCCGGCCATCGTCGCTCAGAGTTACCTGGAGGGCAGTTTCACCCAGTGCTATCCCTCGGTAGAGCAGAACGAGAACGGGATACTGCGTCTGTTCCGACAATTCTCCTGGCCCTATGGGCTGTCAAGTCATGTCTCGGCGCAGATACCCGGTTCCATCCACGAGGGAGGAGAACTGGGCTATTCGCTTGCGCACGCCTATGGCGCTGCGTTCGACAATCCGGACCTGATCGTGGCGTGTGTCATCGGTGACGGTGAGGCCGAGACCGGTACGCTTGCGGCAAGCTGGCACTCCAACAAATTCCTCAACCCCAGGCGCGACGGCGCAGTACTGCCTATTCTCCATCTCAACGGCTTCAAGATCGCAAATCCCACGCTGCTTTCACGTATCAGCGAGGATGAGCTGTCGGCCTTGATGTATGGCTACGGTTACGAACCCTACTTTGTAGAAGGGGACGATGCGTCAACCGTCCATCAACAACTGGCCAGGACCCTGGAAGAGCTGTTGCTCAAGATCCGGGAGATCCAGCGCCGGGCGCGGACCGGATCGCATGAGGACGCCCAGGAGCGTGCCCTCTGGCCGATGCTGGTATTACGCACGCCGAAAGGCTGGACCGGGCCGAAACTCGTCGATGGGCAGCCAGTCGAGGGCACTTGGCGCGCTCATCAGGTACCGCTGTGCCATTTCGAACAACCCCTGCACTTGCTGCAATTGGAACAATGGCTCGGCAGTTATCGGCCAGACGAACTGTTTGATGATGACGGGACCCTGATGCCGGACATTGCCGCAATGGCGCCGACGGGGCACCGCCGATTGGGGGCCAACCCCCATGCCAACGGCGGCTTGCTTCTTGAGGCACTGGACCTGCCTCGCTTTACAGACTACGCGTTACCTGTGCCGACGCCCGGCGGCGTGCAGGCAGAAGCCACCCGTTTGTTGGGGGGCTACCTGCGGGATGTGATGAAGCGCAATCTCAAGGCTGCCAATTTTCGCTTGTTCGGCCCCGATGAAACCGCTTCCAATCGTCTCGATGCGGTATATCAGGCCAGCGCAAAGACATGGATGGCTTCGCTGGAAGCGGGGGATACGAACCTGGACTGCGACGGACGGGTAATGGAGATTCTCAGTGAGCAGGTCTGTGAAGGCTGGCTGGAGGGATACCTGCTGACCGGTCGACATGGTCTGTTTTCCTGTTATGAGGCGTTCATTCATATTGTCGATTCAATGTTCAATCAGCACGCCAAATGGCTCAAGACCGCCGCCCAGGTTCCCTGGAGAGCGCCAATCGCCTCGCTCAATTACCTGCTCACCTCTCACGTCTGGAGACAGGACCACAACGGATTCTCCCATCAGGATCCTGGTTTCATCGATCATGTGGCGAACAAGAGCGCCGATATCGTGCGCATTTATTTGCCGGCGGACGGCAATTGCCTGCTGTCGGTCGCCGATCACTGCCTCAGGAGTCGCGGTTATATCAACGTGATCGTGGCCGGAAAACAACCGGAGTGGCAGTGGCTGGACATGGATTCGGCCATTCGCCATTGCATGGCGGGTGTTGGCCGGTGGGACTTCGCCTGCAAGGACGATGGTGATCCTGACGTGGTGATGGCCTGCGCTGGTGATGTACCGACCTTGGAGACTCTCGCCGCTGTCACGCTGCTGCGTGAATACGCCCCCGACCTGCGTGTGAGAGTCGTGAATGTGGTGGACCTGATGGCTCTGCAACCGCCTCAAGAGCACGCCCACGGCTTGCCGGATGCCGAATTCGATGAGTTGTTCTCGGTAGATAAACCCGTGATTTTCGCGTTTCACGGTTATCCGGCGCTGATCCATCGACTGGTTTATAAACGTCATAACCACGACAATTTCCATGTTCGCGGTTTCATGGAAGAGGGCGCCACTACTACGCCCTTCGACATGGCAGTCATCAACCATCTGGACCGCTACCAACTGGCCCTCGATGTCATCCAGCGCGTACCTCGTCTGCAGCCTCTGGTAGAAGGCGCCCGGGCTCGCTACTGGGCCACCATGCAAAGGCATCAGCTGTACGTCATCGAGCATGGACAGGATATGCCAGAGATACTGAACTGGCAGTGGACGCCGACACCGGCATGACGCCCCAGACAGTTTGTGGGGCGCCGGGCCCGGTACATGTCACCCTGGACAGTGGAAACCCGGCGGGATCATTGCTACAAGAATGAATACGCCTTCATCGATGGCCGCCGAGGCGCGAGGGGCGAAGCGTTCAATCAGCTTCGATCGGCGTGACTTGGGCGCTCACTTCGGTATTGACCGGCATTTTTTTCACTGGATTGGACATGGGCAGTCCCTGGCGTGAGCGCCAGGGACCGGTCTACGGCCAGTTCGATGAACGCTTGCAACTGCTACAAAGTGAGCTGGCCGGACCAGAGCATCCAGCCGGCGACAATCGCGGCCCCCCAGATGCCCAGCAGCAGGGCCCAGCCGAAACCATTCAGAGCCCGGTTCGTCCTGGCCCGTTGGGCGCTCAGGTAAATCAGCGAGCCGGGGGCATAGAGCAGGGCACTGAGCAACATGTAGCGAGGGCCGGCAGCGTACAGGAGCCAGATGCAATAGGCTGTGGCAACCAGGGCGATGGCCATGTCCCGCCATTGCAGGCCCCGGTGACCGACGTAGGTCTGGCCTTGCCAGGTCATTTTCAATGCATAAAGGCCACTGAACAGATAGGGCAGCAAGATCATCGAGGTGGCAAGGGAAATCAGTGCCAGGTAGCTGGCGCTCGAATACAGGGTCAGCAGGAGAAACACCTGGATGCAGCCATTGGTGATCCATAGCGCGTTGGCGGGCGCACCGTGGGAGTTCTCCGAGGCCAGCAGGCGCGGCATGACCTTTTCCCTGGCCGGGGTGAATACCGATTCGGCCGCCAGCAACGTCCAGGCCAGCAAGGCTCCCCCTACAGACACGATCAGGCCGATGCTGATCAGTACAGCGCCCCAGGGCCCGGCCACTGCTTCCAGCACACCTGCCATGGAGGGATTCTTCAGGGCCGCCAGTTCCGGTTGCCGGAGGATGCCCAGCGACAGCAGGGAAACGGCGATCAATAGTAACAAAGTGAGAACGAAGCCGATCACGGTGGCCCGGCCTACATCGGCCCGTTTTGCGGCCCGTGCGGAAAACACGTTGGCGCCTTCAATGCCGATGAACACCCATACGGTGACCAGCATGGTGCTCTTTACCTGATCCAGGGTACTGCCCAGTGCCGGTGTGCCCCAGAGATCAACCATGAAGGTGTCCCTGGAAAAACCAGCGATGACCAACCCGATGAACAGCAGCAACGGCACGACCTTGGCGATCGTGGTCAGGGCGTTGGCTTTGGCGGCGGTGCGCATGCCGCGAAGAATCATCCAATGCAAAGCCCAGAGCACCACGGATGCACCGGCAATCGCGGCTCTGTTATTGCCTTCGCCGAACACTGGAAAAAAATAACTGAGCGCGGCGAACAGGATGACCAGGTAACTGACGTTCCCGATCCAGGCGCTGATCCAATAGCCCCAGGCGGAATTGAAACCCAGGAACTCCCCACCCAGCGCCCGGGCGTAGGCGAACACGCCGTTGTCGAGTTCCGGCTGGCGATTGGAGAGGGTCTGGTAGACCAGTGCCAGCGACAGCATTCCCACGCCAGTGATCAACCAGCCTATCAGGATCGCTCCGGCGCCCGCGCTGGCCGCCATGTTCTGAGGAAGGCTGAAAATACCGCTGCCGATCATCGAGCCGACTACCAGTGCGACAAGGAGGCTCAACGACAGTCGTCTGGGTTCGACCTTTCGCAAGCTGCCGGCCAGGGGGTGGGGTTTGACGGTCGGGATGATCGGTTCTGTACCTTGCAGATGCGTTGCCATGTTGGAAGCCTCCATGAGACGTGAGGTTCGATAACCCTCGTCGATACAAAGGTTCGAACACCAGTCTTAATGTCGACCCGCCGACGTGGGGCGGTACTGATGTAGATCAGATGTGCGGCGAGGCAGGCATCACAGCTCGACGTGACGATGGCAGCCGGCGACTTTGTGCTTGAGGCCGGGCAAGTCCAGGATCGTGACATTGCGTCCCTGGATATCCACCAGTTCTTCCTGGCGAAGATGAGCGATGCTGCGACAGATGGTTTCCAGGCGCAGCCCCAGGTACGAGCCGATGGCCTCGCGGCTCATTCGCAGCACGAATTCCCGGGAGGAGTAACCACGTTGGACCAGTCGTTGGGACAGATTCAGGAAAAACGCCGCCAGGCGCTCATCGGCATTCATGTTGCCGAGCATCAGCAACATGCTGTGGTCGCGTACGATTTCCTGGCTCAGGAGCCTGTTCAGGTTGTGCTGCAACGACGGCAGGTCCCGTGCCAGCTTCTCCAGGGTGCCGAACGGGATAGGGCACACCTCACTGTCTTCCAGCGCGATTGCATTACAGGCGTAATGTTCGGTGCTGATGGCGTCGAGGCCGAGCATTTCCCCCTGCATCTGGAAACCGGTGACCTGTTCGCGACCGTCTACCGAGAGCACACTGGTCTTGAAGAACCCCAGGCGCACCGCATACAACGAGCGCAGCGGATCACCGGTGCGGTACAGCGCCGCTCCCTTTTTGACCTTCACGCGCTGGGCGATCAAGGTATCCAGGCGTTCGACTTCAACGCCCGTCAAGCCAATGGGCAGGCACAGTTCAAGCACGCTGCAATTGGCACAGGCGGTTTTCAGCGCATGCGTACGAAGCAGTCGAATATCAGCGTCGGCCATGGGAAAAATCCTTTATTTGGAAGCAGCATAGAAGATCTAACCCGTTGTGCTTTTTTTTTGGCGCCTAACGGTAGACCTGCGATCCGCATGAGTTCCGCCGCAAGCGATGCAGCGACACCAATGGAATCAGGATCGCTTGTTGGCTCGACACTTTGCGGGCGTGCTCGTATGGCGGCACGAATCGAACAACTGTCTTGACGTTTCAAAAAGTTACGAGTGAAAGGCACGGGATTCGCCGCCTCGTGCGCAGGGGCTATGGGGTAGAGTCGTGTTACTGAAACCCGGCTCAAGGGGGGCGAATAGGGAGCAGCTCAACGCGATCCTCGATAAGTTCGGAGCCGTTTGTCGCCGTCGAATGTCCAGGTTATCCGACCGGCGGCATCGGTAGCATCTCAAGGTAACCATGCCAAGGCCCTGGCATCCGAGCATGGATGATCCGAGCGAGCCTGTTACTCGAACATCGAGCCAGCAGCCAGTTTGACATTGGTCAATCTCCCCTTTTCCTTACCCATTAGACTGAATACAAGACGATGTATTGATTCAGTGAGGGGACGCAGTCCTCTTCAGCGGTTGCCTTCAAACAATCTGTGCGACTCTGCAGCGCAGATACCTATCTGGCTTTTGTTCGTTCCAACGATTGACCCCTGCAATGGCAGGGCTTGAATTGATCTGTCCTGCAACGTCGCTTTTAGCGGCTCGGTTAATGCTCCTTACCCTGCACCATCCCGGGAGTTCATCATGAAAAAGCATTCGAAACTCGTTCTGGCTGTCATCTTGTCTGGCAGCGCAGTCATTGCTCTTGCCCAAGACGCGCCCCCCCCAGCCAATGCATCCGTTGAGTCGACTGAAAACATAGCTCCCGCATCGACGGACATGACCACGGCCATGGCCGAGCAAATGCAGAAAATGCAGGCGGCACATGCCAAGGCAGTTGCGGCAAAAACGCCGGTTGAACGTCAGGCCGCCATGCAGGAAGGCATGAAAGTGATGAAGGAGAGCATGGCCATGATGAACAAGGAACCTGGGGCAATGGGCTGTATGGGGATGCCTGGCGCGAAAGGCGGTCCAGGCAAAGGCATGATGGGCATGATGATGCAGATGATGGAGCAGCAATCGTCCATGATGGGAATGCCGGCGCCGGAGTAGATGCAAGGTGATGCAGCGACGTTGCATCACTTTGCTGGCGGGTGGTCGGCGCCAATCGCACCCGCCGGGTATGTGTCGGCATGAGGCGCTCACTGTGAGTGGAGGCGGGTACTCCTGCGCGGCTCAACACCCCGCACGAGCGAATCCCCGTGGGGGCACTCAGGTACGGTTCATCGATGAGACTGCATGGCGCCGACAGGATCGATCAGGGTAGCGATTCATGCCAACAATAAATGATCGTTCACCTCTCTGACCCCAGGCACGGACCAGGCAGCCCGCTCTGCCAATCGGCGCTGACTCCATAGATGAACCTTGCCGTCGAGTCTCACTACATCGCCTGCAACACTGACGTGGATCTCTTTGGCATCCAGCTCGGCACTGCGTTTGAGCGCCTGCTCGATACAATGCTTGATATTGCTCGCATTCACGCGCGGGCGCAGTGTGAGCCTGTTCTTCACGCCAACGACGCCGGATAACTTGAACACCGCACGTTCAGCCGCTTCCCTCTGGTACTGCCAGTCTACTTCGCCTTCCAGCGCAACCCATCCATCCTGCACCACCACCTTGATGTCGCCTTCGGGTACATCGCAGTTCCAATCAAGAATGCTCAGTGCACGATTGGCAAGGACGTCATCTGCCGCTCCGGCTCCTTTATCGAGCCTGACCTGTATTTCTTCAGCCACGCCGCGCACCCCTTTGACGCTCTTGACGGCTCGTTCAGCATTGATTTTCTGAGTGAAACTGCTGACGTGTCCGGATAGGGTGACAATACCGTCTTCAACGGCCACGCCAATATTTGCAGCGTTGATATCAGGCTCGAATTCCAGTGCTTCAAGAATGGAGTTGCGCAGGCTCAAGTCGCTCATTTCAAAGTCCTCCAGGCAGGAGTTGAAGGTACGGGGCGCGTTTGCCCAGCCTGTTTCTTCTACGCTCGAGCGATGCCAGGACATTGAGCTAAGTCAACAGGATCCAAGTAAGCCCTCGGGACGGTAGTTCTGCGGGCATTAGCTTGATAAAGATCAGCGCGGGTGAACGATGAGGCCCGATAGTTGAGCGGCAGTCTTTTCTGATTGCGTCTATCTCGAGGAACCGGTCATGAACAGATATTTGCCCATCGTTTCGTTGGGGCTGCCCTGGCGATCAGCGCCGGGTGCAGTAACAGGCACGCCCAAGAAGTCGATGCGCGGTTGGAGTCTGCAGAAAATAACGCCGCAACGGCGCGGCTAAGGGCCGATGAAGCCTACATGAAAGCAGACCAGGCTATGGCGCTCGCTGAACAGGCACAACGGACCGCCCAGGAGGCGAGCATTCGCGCCAGTCGGATGAACAATAGAAAATGACTTCAAAATAATCGAATTGCCTTGGACTGAGGGCATCGGCATAGAACGTTCCTGGATTCTTTGCCTTGCCTGACCTTCGTCTCAATACCTTCGTAAAGAGCCAGGCAAAATAACTTTCCCATCGCTGTCGATTCCATCCGTTGCCGTTCGATTATCCATGGAGCCGCCACAAGGACGGCTTATCTGCCACCAGGAGATAAGACCATGCGATTCATGGTGATCGTAAAAGCCAGCCCGGAATCGGAAGCCGGGCAACTGCCCAGCGAAGCCTTGCTGACGGCCATGGGGGCCTACAATGAGGAACTGGTCAAGGCAGGCGTCCTGCTCGCCGCCGAAGGTCTGCATCCCAGCGCCAAGGGGGTGCGCGTGCGGTTTTCAGGGCAGGACCGGACGGTGGTCGACGGACCCTTTGCCCACACCGGGGAGCTGATTGCCGGCTTCTGGATTTTCCAGGTCCAGTCGTTGCAAGAGGCGATCGATTGGGTCAAGCGTTGCCCGAACCCAATGATCAGCGACAGCGAAATCGAAATACGCCAGATCTTCGAAGCCGAGGATTTTGGCGAGACCTTTACACCTGAGTTGCGCGAGCAGGAAGAACGCTTGCGAGCCCGGGTGTCCCGTCAATCGTGAAAACCGACAACAGGAGTTACGCCATGAAAATCATTCCCTACCTGGGTTTCAATGGTCACTGTAAGGAAGCTTTTGCCTTGTACAAAGAGGTGCTGGGCGGCGAGGTGTTTTCCATGTCTTTCGCCGACGCGCCGCAGGAGGCGGGCGTGCCCAAGGACCCGGACATGATCCTGCATGCCTGCCTGACGGTGGGCGATTTCAGCATCATGGCTTCCGATTGCCCACCGGGCCAGCCCTTTCAAAAACCCCAGGGTGTATCGATATCCCTCAATGTCGACAGCGTTGCCGAGGCCGAGCGCCTGTTCCATGGCTTGAGCGCGGGTGGCAACGTACAGATGCCGTTGGCGAAGACCTTCTGGGCGGAGCGTTTCGCCATGTTCGAAGATCGTTTCGGGATTGCCTGGATGGTCAACTGCGAGGGGCAGAGCTGAAAACGCTGCGTTGAACACAGCCTTGCCTGACCTTCGTCTCAAGAGTTTTCGTACAGCCTAAGCGTTGACCGCTCTCGGTCCGGGGGACATGCCCCCGGACCGAGAGGCAGGTCAGCCCAGATCCCGTGCGTCATGCCGCTCCGGCACCTGGCTCGCCTCATCGCCCCAGGTCCTGTTGACCCGTTGTCCCCGGATCACCGCTGGCCGCTTGGCGATCTCTTCCGCCCAGCGCTGCACATGGGTGTATTCGTGGGCACTGAGGAACTCGGCAGCCGAATAAACATTGTTGCGCACCAGTTGGCCATACCACGGCCAGACCGCGATATCGGCGATGGTGTAATCATTGCCGGCCAGGTAACGACTTTCGGCAAGGCGACGATCCAGCACATCCAGTTGGCGCTTGGCTTCCATGGTGAAGCGGTTGATGGGGTACTCGAGTTTCTCCGGTGCATAGGCATAGAAATGGCCGAAGCCTCCGCCCAGGTAGGGCGCCGAGCCCATTTGCCAGAACAGCCAGTTCAGGGTTTCGGTGCGCCCGGCCAGGTCGGTGGGCAGGAACGCCGAGAACTTCTGCGCCAGGTAAAGAAGGATCGAGCCCGATTCGAAGACACGGATCGACGGCTCGACGCTACGGTCCAGCAGGGCCGGGATCTTCGAGTTAGGGTTGATCTGGACGAAGCCGCTGGAGAACTGGTCGCCCTCGTTGATGCGAATCAGCCAGGCGTCGTACTCCGCGCCGGTATGCCCAAGTGCCAGCAGCTCCTCCAGCAGGATGGTCACTTTCACGCCGTTGGGCGTGGCCAGGGAATAAAGCTGCAACGGATGCTTGCCGACGGGCAGGGTCTTCTCATGGGTGGGCCCTGCGACGGGTCGATTGATATTGGCGAAGTGACCGCCTGAGGGGGCTTCGTGTGTCCAGACTTTCGGAGGTATGTAGGACGTTTCATTCATGGGACGGACCTCATCGTTTGCTAGCGGCGATCACGGCAGGCCGCAAATATGGACGACTCAGCCACGGTCCATGACCGTGCCCGAGCCAACGTCACGATTGAATAGCAGTCGGCCGGGAAGGTCTACGCCATAACTATTGCTTGAAGTGATAGTGACCATCAAGAAAAGCAAGTTCTGCTTCGTTGTCGATCCAAGGACAATCGCCTCCATCGCATAACGAACCAGACTTCATTTCCAGGAAAGCCCGATGCGCCCTTTATTCATGCCCGCCATGGCGATGGCCTCACTGTTGCTCGCCGGTTGTGCGTCCGCACCGAACGATCCGTCCCTGACCTTGACGACCGAGAAGACACCGGCCGAATACGCAGATTGCGTCGTGCCCAAGCTGCAGAGCAGCACCTTGAACCCGACCGTTTCGCAAACCCAGCGCAGCTACCGGATCGTAGTGCCGAGCAAGGTCGCGGCGGACAACGTGCTGGAAGCCTACAAGGCTGGAAATGGCGGCAAGGTATTCATCTACGAACGCCGGCTGCTGGCTTCGAGCCTGCTGCCATCGAGTTTTGAACGCGCCGCACAGGATTGCATCTGACCGGCCCGAACGTTTTGTCTGTGCTCCTTTGGTTGGCCGCAACCAACCAATTCCCTTAGCCCCGTACCGGCCTCGGTAACGGGGTTTTTTTTGCCTGCTCGGGCCGGTAGCCCGACTCCGTCAGTTGGATTTGAAATGCGCTGCATTGCCCGACACAATTGCGCCCCCCGATCCGGTCAACCGGGCCGACGATCACGCAAAGGAGCGGTGGGTTGAACGAGCAGACATTGTCCACGCGCCTGGAACGGGTGGCCGCGCATGTGCCGGCCGGCGCACGCCTGGCCGATATCGGCTCGGACCACGGCTACCTGCCGGTAGCGTTGATGCGTCGTGGCGCTATCGTCGCGGCGGTGGCCGGTGAAGTGGCACTGACGCCGTATCGCGCGGCCATGCGCACCGTGCACGAGAATGACCTGCAGACGCGAATCTGCGTGCGCCTGGCCGATGGCCTGGCAGCCATCGAAGCGCAGGACGGGATCAGCGCGATCAGCCTCTGCGGCATGGGCGGCGAGACCATCCGCGACATTCTCGAGGACGGCAAGGCACGCCTTAACGGCCAGGAGCGGCTGATCCTGCAACCCAACGGCGGCGAACAACCGCTGCGCCAGTGGCTGATGCGAAACGACTACCGGATCCTGTGTGAGGAAGCCTTGCGGGAAAATCGTTTCGACTACGAAATCATCGTCGCCGATCGTACCGGACCGGTGATCTATACCGATGAAGAATTGTATTTTGGCCCCTTGCTGATGCAGGCGCGTACGCCGGCATTCCTGGACAAGTGGCAGCGCGCGCTGCGCCGCAAGCAGGGCACCCTGGCGGGTTTCACCCGCGCGCGACAAACCATGCCCGAGGAGAAGGTCCAGGACCTCACCCGGCAGATCCGCTGGATCAGCGTGCTTTTGAACGCTTGCGAGAAGGCTCATCCTGGGCATTTCACCGGTTGAGACCGCCCGTTTGATGCAAGAAAAAATAGTTATCTAAATTAATTAGATGCATTGACCGTGCAGCTTTTCTCCTTGCTTCTATTTCATATCAGGTGCGTCGCCAGAACGGGCAACGTACCTGTCATTTCTTCTCGATATTCCTGTTTTCATTGGCTATAAGGCACGTTCACAGGTGTCATCAAATAAAGAAACTGAAGGGTTTCCTTTGTTGATTTTTTTGTCATACTCGGCCCGCGAGCCGACAGCGGCGTCCGCTTGCCCGGTATTTAGTACTGTCTAATAACAATCAATCAGCAGGCACCCACACCATGAGCATCACCAGCCAATCCGCCACGACGTCTTGTGCCGAACAACTGTCGGCAGCACTCGCACGAATGAAGCAAGCTCACCTGGACGAGGGGCCGGCGAGCCTGGAATTGCGCCGTGATCGCCTCGACCGGGCGATTGCCTTGTTGCTGGACAACCGTGAGGCCATCGTCGCTGCGGTGTCTGCGGACTTCGGCAATCGCAGCCGCGAGCAAACCCTGTTGTCCGATATCGCCGGTTCGGTGGCCAGCCTCAAGCACTGCCGTGAATACCTGGCTCAATGGATGCAGCCGCAATCCCATCCGGCCCCGTTTCCCGGATGCCAGGCCCGGGTCGAGTACCAGCCACTGGGCGTGGTCGGGGTGATCAGTCCGTGGAATTTCCCCATCGTGCTGGCCTTCGGGCCGTTGGCGAGCATTTTCGCCGCCGGCAACCGCGCCATGCTCAAGCCCTCGGAGCTGACCCCGCGCACCTCGGCGCTGATCGGTGAGCTGGTGGGCCGCTATTTCCACGAGAACGAATTGAGCACGGTACTGGGCGACGCTGAGGTCGGGGCGCTGTTCAGTGCACAACCGTTCGATCACCTGATCTTCACCGGCGGTACGTCAGTGGCTCGGCACATCATGCGGGCCGCCTCGGAGAACCTGGTGCCGGTGACCCTGGAGCTGGGCGGCAAATCGCCCGTGCTGGTCTCGCGCAGCGCCGATCTGGCTATGGCGGTCCAGCGAGTGCTGACGGTGAAGACCTTCAACGCCGGCCAGATCTGCCTGGCGCCGGACTATGTGCTGTTGCCGCAAGAGTGGCTCGAAGACTTCGTCGAAGAGGCGCTGCGATTTGTAGCCACCCTGTACCCGACGTTGCGGGACAATCCGGACTACACCTCTATCATCAACCCGCGCAACTTCGACCGCTTGCACGGTTATCTCGCCGACGCCAGGGCCAAGGGGGCTCGGCTGATCGAGATGAATCCGGCCCAGGAAGACCTGGCCGATCGCGAGATTCGCAAGATCGCCCCGACTTTGGTACTCGATCCCAGCGAGCACATGCAGGTCCTGCACGACGAGATTTTCGGGCCGTTATTGCCGATCAAGACCTACCGCGACTTCGCCAGCGCAATCGACTACGTCAATAGCCGTCCACGCCCCCTGGCGGCGTATTACTTCGGCGAGGATGCCGACGAGCGCCAGCAGGTGCTCAAGCGCACCACATCAGGCGCGGTGGTGATCAATGATGTCATGAGCCATGTGCTGTTCGAGGCGCTGCCTTTCGGTGGTGTCGGCCATTCCGGCATGGGCGCCTATCATGGCGTCTACGGATTCCGTACCTTCAGCCATGCCAAGGCGGTGGTGGTACAGAGCCCGATCGGTGAGTCGAACCTGGCGATGCGCGCACCCTACGGCGCAATGATTCACGGATTGCTGGATCAATTGCTGACGGCCGAGTGAGCCGCGAAGGGAGCCTGATCATGAGCGTATTGAAAAGCTTCAAGGCCAAGCTGCTGCGTGCCCTGGCCAAGCGCATGAAAGCCAGGTTCACGTACGATCCGGCGCAGCATCCGCTGCGCAGCGTGGACGAAGTCGATATCCCGACGGCCTGGGGGCCGGCACGGGCATTGTTCTATTGGCCGGTTGTCACGTACACAAGCCCTTTACCGGTGTATCTGAACCTGCACGGCGGCGGTTTCGTGGCCGGCGTGCCCGAACATGACGACAGTTACTGCCGCCGACTGGCCCATAACCTTGGGTGCCTGGTGGTGAACCTGGATTACGTCCTGGCGCCCGAACATCCGTTTCCCGCCGGCCTGCGCCAGAGTTTCAAGGTGCTCGAATGGCTGGCCGAACAGGCTGCGGACCTGGGCATCGACCCCCAGCGTATCGCTGTCGGCGGGCACAGCGCTGGCGGCAACCTGGCCACCGGCGTGGCCAATCTTGCGCGGGGGCACCAAGGGCTGCGGGTGGTGCATCAAATCATCGATTATCCGGTCCTGGATTTGCTCCAGGACCCGTCACTCAAGCATTCGCCCCTGGACAAGCCGCTGCTTGGCGCGGGCCTGGTGCGTTTCTTCAACAGCTGCTACCTGAGCGATCCAGCCCAGGCCCAGGACCCTCTGGCGTCGCCATTGCTGGCAACGGTCGAGGCGTTGAAGGGCATGCCCGCCACGACCCTGATCACGGCCGAGTACGATATCCTGCGCGCCGAGGGTGACGCCTATGCGCAAAAGTTGCGTCAGGCCGGTGTCTCGGTGAACGCGAAGATGTTCCAAGGTTGCGACCATATGTTCACCCATCTGGGACCGGACGCTTCGGCCCATGAGGCCTGGCAGTCGATAGAGGATGCCCTGCGCGAGGCGTTTCACGGCAGGGCAGTGCAGGAGAACGAGAGCGCTTATGCCTGAAAGCACCTTGCAGACCGTCAGGCGCGGTCGAGGCCGACCGCCTGTTCGCAGTCGCCAGGAGCAGATGAGCCTGCTGCTGGATGCGGCGGCGGAGGCGGTCGGCAATGGCAATTTCGCCAATGTCACCATGGACGCCATCGCCCGTGCCGCCGGAGTCTCGAAAAAGACCGTCTACCTGCTGGTGGAAAGCAAGGAAGCGCTGTTGTCGCAACTGGTGGCCCGGGATTTGTCGACCCTCGAACTGCTGCTGGAAAGCGGCATCGATTGCGCCGAGGACCTGCTCAGTGAGTTGCGCATGTACCTGACGCTGTGGGCACGCCTGACGTTGTCGCCGTTGGCGCTGGGCCTTTATCTGATGGCGGCCCAGGGACGTGAGAACGCGCCAGGTATCGCCAGGATCTGGTACCAGGAGGGCGCCGAGCGCTGCCTGAGCCTGTTGCGGGGCTGGTTGGGCAAGGCCGCCGGCAAGGGACTGCTGGCGGCCCGTGATGTGGAACCTGCGATCGAATTGATCGACGCCTTGTTGATTTCACAGCCCCTCAAGCTGTTCACCCTGGGCATCCAGCAGCACTGGAGCGACGAGCAGATCAGCCAGCGGGTCGACGTCGCCCTCGACATGTTCGGCCGTTGTTTCATCCAGCACTCACCCTTATCGAAGGCGTAGGCCAATCCCGCGGCAAGCTCAATTGCCGCCTGGGCGCCGGGACAGACGATAAGACAGTTGGGCTCGGGTCAGGCCGAGGCGGCGGGCCGCTTCCGAGACGTTGCCTTTCACCTCTTTCAGGCAATGGTCGATCATCGTGTCTTCGATTTCCTGCAATGACAGTCGGCTAAGGTCCTTGCCACCGAACAAGGCCTGGATCGCCTCAATACCTGCGTCGGCAGGCACGGGCGCTGGGATAGGGCGCTGAGACGAGGGCGAGTCGTTCGGCGCCGCTGCCAACTGGCCGCGGGTGCCGATGGAAAACATCGGCTGGGCCAGGCGTTCACCGCTGGTGAACAGGTGGGCCAGGTCGATCGCACCGCCATCCGGCGCACTGATCACACCGCGCTCGACCAGGTTTTGCAATTCCCGGATGTTGCCTGGAAAGTCGTAGGCCAGCAGGGTGTCGGCGGTGCGCGGCGTGAAACCACTGATCTGGCGACCATGCAGGCGCGTGAAACGATGCAGGAAGTGCGTCATCAGCAACGGGATGTCTTCCTTGCGCTCGCGTAGTGGCGGCAAGTGGATGGGAAACACATTCAGGCGAAAGAACAGGTCCTCGCGAAATTCCCCTCGCTGCGCCGCGGCACGCAGATCGACGTTGGTAGCGGCCACCACTCGCACATCGACCTTGAGGGTGCGGCTGCCGCCGACCCGCTCGACTTCGCCTTCCTGCAGGGCGCGCAATAACTTGCCCTGGGCCACCAGGCTGAGGGTACCGATTTCGTCGAGGAACAGCGTGCCGCCGTTGGCGCGCTCGAAGCGGCCGGCGCGTGACTGGGTCGCACCGGTGAAGGCGCCGCGCTCGACTCCGAACAGTTCCGACTCCATCAGGTTTTCCGGAATGGCCGCGCAGTTGATGGCCACGAACGGGGCGTCATGGCGCGGACTGATGCGGTGCAGCATCCGCGCGAACATTTCCTTGCCGACCCCGGACTCACCGGTGAACAGCACGGTCGCCTGGGTAGGCGCGACCCGGCGCAGCATGTGACAGGCGGCATTGAAGGAAGAGGAGATGCCCACCATGTCGCCGTCCTGGGCCGGCCCCGAATCGGCTTGCGGGTTCGCCGGCAGGGTGCCGCTGCCGGCAGCGCCGCGGGGTGTCGTGCTGCGTCCGCTGCTGCTGACGAAGGGTTCGGCGCTGAGATCGGCCAGGTCCTGTTCCGCGTCTTCCCATTCTTCGGCGGGCTTGCCGATCAGGCGGCAGATATTCGAGCCGGTGGAACGGCATTCGACCTCGCGGTAGACGATCAACCGGCCCACCATCGCCGAGGTGTAGCCCGTGGCGTAGCCGGTCTGCATCCAGCAGGCCGGCTCGGTGCCGATGCCGTATTGGGCGATGTGTTCATCGTCCTCGCTGGAATGATGCCAGAGGAACTCGCCGTAATAGGTCCCCAGGTTCATGTCGAATTCGAAGTGTACCGGTTCGACCTTGACGGCCCCTTCGATGGCGTGGATCACCGGGCCGGCGGCGAACAGGGCGAGGGTATCGGCTTCGGGGAAACGCTCCTTGATCAGCGCTGCGTCCCGGGCGCCGCAATGGTAGCCGGTGCGCAGCATGATGCCGCGGGCCCGGGCCAGGCCCATGCTTTCGATCAGTTCCCGGCGCAATGCACCGATGCCGCTGTTGTGCATCAACAGCATGCGTGCACCATTGAGCCAGATGCGGCCATCGCCGGGGCTGAACAGCAGGCACTCCGTCAGGTCCTGCAGGGTAGGCGCGGCGCCGGGGGGCAGTTGCTCGCTGGCCCCGCGCACCGGTTTTTGCTGGGCTCCGCGAGAAAGTTCCGCCAGGGAAATCAGCTTGTCTGCCATCGCCAATCCTTAATAGGAATAATCATAATCTGCATAGTGCAGCATGAATTTGATGAAATCATCACTTTTCCTGGTCCTGTTCCGCTTCGGTTTCTCCGCTGTCATTCCCCTGATTCGCTGAATGTCCCGTGCTTGAGCGGTCGCTGTGTCATTTCCGTTAGATGGCATATCGCTTGCTACAACTAGTTACCGAGTTTAACTAATTCGGCAATAACAACATGGCTTGGTTGGCGCCCCCCTGGCACAGCACAAGCGCGAATCGGGAAACCCGTATGAAGCTGACCAACAAGAGGATCGTCGTGACCGGAGTCTCCTCCGGCATAGGCGCCGAAACAGCCCGAACCCTGCGTGCCCACGGAGCCATTGTGATCGGCATGGATCGCAATGAGCCCAACCTGAGCCTGGACGGTTTCATCCAGGCCGATCTCAGCCATCCCACAGCCATCGATGCCGCCGTGCGCCAATTGCCGCAGGCTCTCGATGGCCTGTGCAATATCGCCGGGGTGCCGGGAACTGCCGATCCGCATCTGGTCGCCCAGGTCAATTATCTGGGCCTGCGTTATCTGTGCACGGCGATGCTGCCACGCATCGGTGCCGGGGGCAGCATCGTCAACGTCGCCTCGATCCTCGGCGCCCAGTGGCCACAACGGCTGGAACTGCACAGGGCCCTGGCGCGCACCGAGGGGTATGGCGAAGGCGAGGCCTGGCTGGCTCGACATCCGGTGCCGGTTGACAGCTGCTACCAGTATTTCAAGGAAGCCCTGATCGTCTGGACCTACCTGCAGGCCCAGCCCTGGTTCATGCAGACCTCGGTGCGCATGAACAGCGTGGCCCCCGGCCCGGTGTTCACGCCGATCCTCGGTGACTTCGTCAGCATGCTCGGCCAGGAGCGCGTCGCGGCCGATGCCCACCGCATGAAACGTCCGGCCTACGCCGATGAGGTGGCGGCCGTCATCGCCTTCCTGTGCGCCGATGAGTCGCGCTGGATCAACGGCGTCAACCTGCCTGTCGATGGCGGGCTGGCCTCCACCTACATCTGAACGAGGTACCGCTTGCCGCGTTTTGACGTGCAGCCCTTGCCGGTGGTGCCGGCCAGAGGTCGATCCAAGAATCTGTTTCCCACAACAAGAACAATGAGGAACACCATGCGCAACTCTCGGAGCAACTTTCGTTACAACCCGGGTTTCAAGCGTTCCGCCCTGGCGCTGTCGGCCTGCCTGGCCAGCCTGGCTTCCCAGTCCCAGGCGGCGCAGATAGATCTGGGCGACAGTGAATGGCGCCTGCGTTGGGACAACACCATCAAGTACAGCCAGGCCTGGCGCCTGCACGGTGCCGACGACAAGCTGATCAACGCACCGACGGCGGGCGGCCTGTATCCTTCGATCCAGAGCCAGGGCGATCGCAATTTCAGCCGTGGCCTGGTCTCCAATCGCCTGGACCTGTTCAGTGAAATGGACCTGAGCCGGGAAAACTATGGCCTGCGGATCAGTGGGGCGGCCTGGTACGACGACATCTATAACCAGGACACCGACGACAGCGCCAACCCGCATTTTCTCGACGATACCCGCGAACTGCACGGGCGCGACGCCGAGTTGCTCGATGCCTTTGTCTTCCTGCGAGGCAATGTCGGCGATTCGAGCCAGGGAACGCTGCGCCTGGGGCGCCATAGCCTGATCTACGGCGAGAGCCTGTTCTACGGTGGCAACGGTATCGCCGCCGCCCAGGGCCCCACCGACGTCGTCAAGTTGCTCAGTGTTCCGGGAACCCAGTTCAAGGAAATCCTGCGCCCGGTCAACCAGGTGTCCGGGCAATTGCAGATCAATCCGCAGTTGTCGGTGGGGGCGTACTACCAGTTCGAGTGGGAGCGTTCCAATCTGCCGGGTGCCGGCAGCTATCTGAGCGACAACGACGGTATCGGCGAAGGCTCCGGGGACTGGACCCAGGTGTTCGGCAATACCACCGTGCATGCGTCCGATATCGAGGCGCGGAACTCGGGGCAGGGCGGCATGCAACTGCGCTACAAGCCCGACGGCACCGAACTGGAACTGGGTTTCTATGCCGCCCAGTATCATGACAAGGCCCCGAGCGCGCTCTATGCCTACCTCGACGGCGCGGCGGCGGCTGCCACCGGGTTGCCGATCCTGGGCGCCTATCGCCAGGTCTATGCCGAAGACATCAAGACCGTGGGCGTCAGCTTCTCGACCGCGTATGGCCCGTTCAACTTCGCCGGCGAGACCTCGGTGCGTTGGGACGCGCCCCTGGTCAGCAACCTGCAAGTGGTGACGCCCGGGACCGCGGCGGACAACAGTGGCGATGCGCTTTACGCCAAAGGCAAGACCGCCCACGTCAATCTGTCGACCATCTACCTGCTGCCACCCAACGCGCTGTGGGGCGGAGGTTCGGTCCTCGCCGAGCTGGCCTGGAACCGGACCCTCAGTGTCACTGAAAACCGCGCGGCCCTGGACTCCAACACCACCCGCGATGCCACCGCGCTGCGGGTGCTGGCCGAGCCTGCCTACTTCCAGGTGGCGGATGCGCTGGACGTGAGCGTTCCCATGGGCTTTGGCGTGGTGCTCGATGGACGTTCATCGGCAGTGAGCAAGTCCGGCTTCGGCAATACCCACGCCGGTGACTGGAGTATCGGGCTGAAGGCCACCTACCTGCAGCGCTGGGACTTCGGCGTCAACTACGTGAACTTCTTCGGCAAGACCGGCGCCGGGCTGCGCGAGGACGGCAACTTCAGCTACGCGCAGTCCCTGGCCGACCGCGATTTCGTGTCCGTGTACGTGAAAACCACATTCTAATAAGAGGTTTCATTTTCCATGCAAAGCCTATTTTCCTTGCGTATTGCGGCCCTGGTCATTGCCTTGTCGAGCACTGGTTTCGTGCACGCGGCGGTGTCCCCCGAGCAGGCGGCACGACTGAACAAAGACCTCACCCCCATGGGCGCCGAGCGTGCAGGCAACAAGGACGGCAGCATCCCGGCATGGACAGGCGGCTACACCCAGGTGCCCGCCGGTTACAAGAACGGCGACAAACGCGCCGATCCATTTGCCTCCGAGAAACCGCTGTATTCGGTCAGCGCCGCGAACATGGCGCAATACTCCGACCTGTTGGCCGAGGGCACCAAGGCCCTGATGCAGAAATACCCGGGCTATCGCCTGGACGTCTATCCGACCCACCGCAGTGCCGCCGCCCCGCAGTGGGTATATGACAACACCCTGCAGAACGCGACCCGGGCCACCGTTGATGTGGAAACCGAGAAAGTCAGCGGTGCCTACGGCGGGATTCCGTTCCCGCTGCCGCAGAACGGTACCGAGGCCCTGTGGAACTATCGATTGTCCTGGCAGGGCGCCGACACCTTCTATGCGCCGTTCGACACCTGGCTGATGACCGCCGGCGGCAAGAAGATCCAGGCTACCCGGGCCCGTTTCTGGTACCAGGATCCGTACTACTTCAAGGAAGGCAGCCTCGAAACGTTCGCCGGCAAATTCCGGATCGGCAAGCTGTCCACGGAATTGCCCTCTTCAAAGGCGGGCGAAGGCCTGATGACCCACTGGGACATGGATCCTGGAAAACGTGCTGCCTGGCAGTACCTGGTCGGCCAGCGCCGGGTACGGCGCGCACCGAACATCGCCTATGACACTCCGGACTTCGTCACCTCCGGCGTCGGTTTCTTCGACGAAGCCTTCATGATCTTCGGCCCGACCGACCGTTACGAGCTGAAGCTGGAAGGCAAGAAAGAACTGCTGGTGCCGTACAACAACAACCGCTGCGCAGCGGCCAGGAGTGACGACCTGGTCAAGCCGGGCTTCCTCAATCCCGACCTGGTGCGCTGGGAGAAACATCGGGTCTGGGTCGTGAGCGCCACCCTGCGCGAAGGCAAGCGTCACGTCGTGCCCAAGCGTACCTACTACGTGGATGAGGATTCCTGGCAAGTGCTGCTGGTCGACGGTTACGACGCCCAGGGCAAGCTGGGACGGCATAACTACTCGCTGACCCTGCTGGCCCCCGAGATGCCGGCACTGACCGCGCAGATGCAATGGGGCAGTTACAACCTGGAAACCGGCGCCTACTTCCTGAACTCCTCGGCCAACGACCTGGATGTGCAGTACCAGAGTTATCCGCGTCCGTCGGCTTCGTTCTTCACCCCCGATGCCATGGCCAACGACAGTTCGCGCTAGGCATTGCAAGGCGCGCCACTGCCTGGGCAGCGGTGCGCCTGGCTGGGGGCTGGATAATTTTCATGCAGTGACGGGAGCGGACATGATCGGGACATTTTCACTGAGGCGAGGGCGGTCGGCGGCCCGGTTGTTGAGCATGATGCTGACCTTGCTGTTGGTATCGGGCTGGACGCTGGCCAGTCCTACACCCGTGTTGCTGGATCAACCGGCCATGCGTAGCGCCAAGGCACCCCGTGCCGTGCTCCTGGCGGTGACCCGCGCGGGCGAACGGTTGGTGGCGGTGGGGGAGCGGGGGATCGTCCTGCTCTCCGACGACTCCGGCAAGCGCTGGCGCCAGGCCGAGGTGCCGGTCAGCGTCAGCCTGACGGCGGTGCAGTTCGTCGATCCGCAGCAGGGCTGGGCGGTCGGCCACATGGGGGTGGTGCTGCACAGCCGCGACGGCGGTGAAACCTGGACCAGGCAGTTGGACGGCATCGAAGCCGCGCAGCAAGCGCTATTTCTGGCCCGCCAACGGCAAGACGTCCAGCGGTTGAAGGACGCCGAACGGCTGGTGGCGGACGGTCCGGACAAGCCGTTCCTCGACCTGTACTTCAGCGACGCGCGCAATGGCTATGTGGTGGGTGCCTATGGCCTCATCCTGCGGACCCAGGACGGAGGGCAGAACTGGCAGCCCTGGATGCAACAGGTCGACAACCCCGAAGGGCTGAACCTGTACGGCATCCGGGCGGCCGGTCGCGCGTTGTTCATTGTCGGTGAGCGAGGCCTGCTGCTGCGTTCTACGGACGACGGGGCCAGCTTCCACTCCCTGGAGTCACCTTACCCCGGCAGTTTCTTCGGCGTGCAGGGCAGCGCCAACGGCGAGTTGCTGGCATTCGGGCTGCGAGGCAATGCGTATTGGTCGGGCGACCAGGGAGCTAGCTGGCGACGCATGGACACCGGCCTGGAGTCGGCCTTGTCCGCCTCGACCCGCCTGGGTGATGGCGCGTCGGTCCTGGCGAGCCAGGGCGGTGACCTGCTGCTCAGCCCCGGTGGCGGCAGTCGTTTCCGGCCCCTGGCCGCTGCGGCCGGCACTTCGGTCGCCGGTCTGGTGGCGGCTCCGGACGGCAGCCTGATCTGCGTCGGCCTGGGCGGCGTGACCCGCCTCGATCCCGACCTTTCCCCGGCGCAACGCTGAACACAACTCGCCTGAGCCCTCGTGGCCGTATTCGGAGCCTGACGTGAACGACCATAATCCCGCCCTCGAACAGCAAGTGGTGACCGCCCGCCTGGAGGACTTCGACCCGCGCTCCGGCAACCTGGGCGAGCGGGCGATCTTCAATCACCGGCCCTGGGTCATCCTGCTCTGCCTGCTGGCGACCCTGGTACTGGGTTACCAGGCCAGCAAGATCGGGTTGAATGCCAGTTTCGAGAAGACCATCCCGACGTCCCATCCCTATGTCGCCCATTTCCTCGAACAACGCAGCGAACTGAGCGGTCTGGGCAATTCGATCCGCATCGCCGTGGAGGTCAAGGACGGCAGTATCTTCGACAAGGACTACCTCGACACCCTGGCCCGGCTCAACGACGAAATCTATCTGCTGCCCGGTGTCGACAAGCCCTATATGAAGTCATTGTGGACACCGACCACCCGCTGGACCGCCGTGACCGAAGAGGGACTGGATGGCGGCACGGTGATCCCGGACAGCTACGACGGCTCGCCGACCAGCCTGGACGAGGTGCGCACCAACGTCGCCCGTTCCGGCGAGATCGGCCAACTGGTGGCGGCCAACTTTCAGTCCAGCGTGATCTTCGTGCCGTTGCTGGAGATCAACCCGGCGACCGGCAAGGCGCTGGACGCCGGCGAGTTCTCCCGGCAGTTGGAAGCGTTGCGCGACAAGTACCAGAGCGCGCGGATCCAGATCCATATCACAGGGTTCACCAAGATCATCGGCGACCTGATCGCCGGCCTGACCCAGGTGCTGCTGTTCTTCGTGGTGGCGGTGCTGGTGACGGTGGCGGTGCTCTATTGGTACACCCGCTGTGCGCGCAGCACGGCATTGGTGGTGCTCTGCTCGCTGGTGGCTGTGCTTTGGCAGATCGGCCTGCTCGCCAGCCTCGGTTACGACCTGGATCCCTATTCGGCGCTGGTTCCCTTCCTGGTATTCGCCATCGGCATGAGCCATGGCGCGCAGAAAATGAATGGCATCATGCAGGACATCGGTCGTGGCACCCACCGGGTGATTGCCGCGCGCTACACCTTCCGTCGTCTGTTCGCCGCTGGCATGACCGCGTTGCTCTGCGATGCCGTGGGCTTCGCTGTGCTGATCGTGATCAAGATCCAGGTGATCCAGGACCTGGCGATCACCGCCAGCATCGGTGTGGCGGTGCTGATCTTCACCAACCTGATCCTGCTGCCGATTCTGCTCAGTTATGTCGGGGTCGGTGCCAAGGCGGCGGCACGCAGCCTGCGTACGGAAACGGCCGAGTTGGCTGCGAGCGTCAGGCATCCGTTCTGGCGCTTCCTCGATCTGTTCACCCAGCGTTCCTGGGCGTGCTCGGCCTGCCTGGTTGGCCTGGCGCTGGCAGTGGGCGGGTTCGCCGTCAGCCTGCAATTGAAGGTGGGCGACCTGGATCCCGGCGCGCCGGAACTGCGGCCGGACTCACGCTATAACCGCGATGCGGCCTTCATGACGCAAAACTATGCGGCCAGTTCGGACATTTTCGTGGTGATGGTGAAAACTCCGGAAGACCAGTGCACCCGCTATCCGACCCTGGCTGCCGTCGATTCCCTGGCCTGGCAACTGGAACAACTGCCGGGCGTGGAGTCCACCAACTCCATGGCCGCCCTGAGCAAGATCGCCGCCGCCGGCTATAACGAGGGCAACTTCAAGTGGTACGAGTTGATTCCCAACGACGGCGCCCTTGGCGCGGTACAGACCCGGGCGCCCCGAGAACTGTTCAACCAGGGCTGTTCGGTGCTCTCGCTCTACGTGTACCTGGCCGACCATAAGGCCGACACCTTGCAACGGGTGGTGGAAACCAGCGAAGCCTTCATCGCCCGGCAGCAGTTGCCGGACGTCAAGTTCATGCTCGCCGCCGGCAGCGCCGGGATCGAGGCCGCCACCAACATTGTGGTCAAGAAGGCCATGCGCGAGATGCTGTTCTGGGTCTATGGCGCCGTTGTCCTGCTTTGCTGGGTAACCTTCCGCTCCTGGCGCGCGGTACTCGCCGCGGTGCTGCCATTGGTGCTCACGTCGATTCTCTGCGAGGCGCTGATGGTCGGACTCGGCATGGGCGTCAAGGTGGCCACCTTGCCGGTGATCGCCCTGGGCGTGGGGATTGGCGTCGACTACGCACTCTACGTGCTGAGCATCATCCTGGTGCACATGCGCGCCGGCGCCTCGTTGTCCGAGGCGTACTACCGGGCATTGCTGTTCACCGGCAAGGTGGTGCTGCTGACCGGCATCACCCTGGCCATCGCCGTGGCAACCTGGGCCTGGTCGCCGATCAAGTTCCAGGCCGACATGGGCATCCTGCTGGCGTTCATGTTCTTGGTGAACATGCTCGGCGCCCTGATCCTGCTGCCGGCGCTGGCTTACTTCCTGTTGCCCCAGCGACTCTTCGCAAAAAAGCCTGAGCCCTCCGGGGCGCTGCAGCCGATCGGGGAGGGGGGCAACTGACATCCAGGGGCGGGTCCTGATCCTGATGGATTGTCGATGCTCGCCTTCGCGACGCCCGACCGTCACCACGCCTCCTGAGGGGATGGTCATTGGCAGCTTGCGGACGTACTTCGGACGCCGGGATTTCGCTGCCATATTTTTGGCAGACCGCTTTTCAGATGAGCTTTTTCATTGAATTGCAAAAGGAAAACCACGGCTTCGCCTGGCTTGATCTAAGCTCCAGAAAAGAGTCGCCCCGAGCAGGGGGGTCCAATGCGAAGCGCATCTGAAAACAGTCTCGGGAAAGCGTTGGAGGCCTGCAGGGACAGCTTCATTTCTGTAGGCTTCTTCAGCCTTTTCATCAATGCACTCATGCTCGTTCCGACCTTCTACATGCTCCAGGTCTACGGTCGAGTGATGACCAGCGGCAGTCTCACCACCCTGGCCATGCTGACGCTGATCATGACCGGGCTGGTGGTGACCCTGGGGTCCCTGGAGTGGATACGTTCGCGCATCATGGTCCACGTCAGTACCCGGCTGGATGTACTGCTCAGTCGCCAGGTCTACAAGGCCAGCTTCAGACGGGCGCTGGACAGCGGTGGCATGGACGCCTCGGCTCAGTCCCTCAACGACCTGACAGGCTTGCGGCAGTTTCTTTCCGGCAATGGCCTGTTCGCTTTCTTCGACGCGCCCTGGCTACCGATCTATATCGCCGTGATGTTTGTCTTCCATCCCTGGTTTGGCTGGGTCGCCACGAGCAGTGCCCTGTTGTTGCTGATGCTCGCGTTCATCAACGAAAAACTCACCGGGCCGGTGCTGGCCCAGGCCAACAAGGAGCACATCGGCGCCACGCTCGACACCACGAAGAACCTGCGTAACGCCGAAGTCATCGAGTCCATGGGCATGCTTGAAACCCTGATGGACCGATGGGGGCGTCGGCAACGGAGCGTGCTGTTGCTGCAGGCGCTGGCGAGCAATCGAGGCGCGGCCATCAGCACGCTGTCCCGGACCTTCCGGCTGCTGGTGCAATCGCTGGTACTGGGAGTGGGTGCGTACCTGGCGGTGGATCACCAGGTGGGTGCCGGCATGGTGTTCGCCGGCTCCGTGCTGCTGGGGCGGGCCCTGGCTCCCATCGACCTGATCATCGGCAGCTGGAAGGGTTTCACCGCCGCGCGGTCGCAGTATGGTCGCCTGAACGACATCCTGCGCAAACAACAAGCCCAACCCGAATGCATGCCCTTGCCGGCGCCCCAGGGACATGTGCAGGTGGAGAACCTGGTGGTGACAGCGCCCGGCTCCAGGACCCCGATCATCAAGAACATCAGCTTCAGCGTGCCGGCCGGTTGCATGGTCGGCATCATCGGCCCCAGTGCCGCGGGCAAGTCGACCCTGGCCCGGGCGCTCATCGGGGTGTGGGTCGCCCAACATGGGGTGGTCCGGCTCGATGGCGCGGACATCAGTGCCTGGAACAAGCATGATCTCGGCCCCCATATCGGCTACTTGCCCCAGGACATCGAATTGTTCGAGGGCAGTATCGCGGAGAACATCGCACGCTTCTCCGCGGTGGATCCGGCGGAGGTCATCCTGGCCGCCAGGACCGCCGGTGTCCACGAGATGATCCTGCAACTGCCCGATGGCTACGACACCGTCATCGGCAGTGAAGGTGTGATGCTGTCGGCAGGGCAGCGCCAGCGCATCGGTCTGGCCCGAGCGCTCTATGGCCGCCCGCGCCTGATCGTGCTCGACGAGCCCAATTCCAACCTGGATGACGTCGGTGACCGTGCCCTGGCGGCTGCCTTGCAGCAGCTCAAGCAGACCGGCGCGACGCTGTTCGTCATCACGCACCGCACCAATATCGTGTCGCAACTCAACCGGCTCCTGGTGATGAACGCCGGAACGATCAGTCTGTATGGGGCACGCGAGGATGTGCTGGCCGAACTCAAAGCGCAGCAACAGCGGGCACAGAAGCCCGCCATGCCCGCCAGCGCCGGCATCACGTGTGTCGATACCGGCAGGGGTGATACCGATGAACCCTGCGACGCCAGACCGTCGAATTGAAAGCCCTACCGAACTACCGACCTCCGATCGAAAGATCCGCCGCCTGGGCATTGCGATTGTCGGCGTGACCTTTGGCCTGTTCGGCACCTGGGCGGCAGTCGCGCCTATCGATGGCGCCGCTTACGCGCCGGGGGTGGTCACCGTGCAGTCCTACCGCAAGACGGTCCAGCACCTGGAAGGTGGCATCGTCAAGACGCTGCTGGCCCATGACGGTGACATCGTCCAGCGTGACGACCCCTTGATCATTCTCGACGACGCCCAGTTGCGCTTCGAATACGAGATCAGCCGAAACCAACTGGTCGCGACCAAGGCCATGGAGGCAAGGCTCAGGGCCGAACGCGACGAACTCGCGACCATCGACTTTGGCGAGGCTTCCGGCCCGGCCAGCCTGCGTGCTGAGGAGGCACGCCAAGGCGAGACCCAGGTGTTCAATGCCCGCCGAGGAGCACGGGCGGGGCAGGTCGCGGTATTGCGTGAGCGTATCGGCCAGCTGCAGCAACAGGTCAAGGGCCTGGAATCGATGATCGCCGCCAAGGCGCATCTGGAACGCTCCTATGGCGGTGAAATCACCGAGCTGGGCGACCTGCTCAAGCAAGGATTCGTCGACAAGCAGCGCCTGGTCGAGCAGGAGCGCAAGCTGGGGCTGCTCAGGTCGGAGCTCGCCGATCACCGTTCCAGCATCAACAGGACCCGCCTGCAGATCAACGAAACCCAGTTGCAGATCCTGCAGATCGACAAGGACTTCAACGCCGATGTGGTCAAGCAGTTGGCCGAAGTCCAGGGGCGCATGTACGACCTGCAGGAAAAGACCTCGGCCCTGGAAGACCGCCTCAGCCGTGTCGTCATCCGCGCCCCCGATGCGGGCATGGTGATCGGCATGACGGTGCACACCATTGGTGGGGTGGTGAGTCCGGCCACGCCGTTGCTGGACATCGTGCCTTCGGTTTCCGAGCTGGTGATCGAGGCCCAGGTCGCGCCGGTGGACATCGATCGCATTGCCATCGGCAAACGTGCAGACATCCGTTTTGGCGCGTTCGACAGTGCAACGACGCCCGTCATCGAAGGAGAGGTCAGCAGCGTATCGGCTGACCGACTGACCCAGGAAAAGACCGGCACTGCCTATTACCTGGCACGCGTGCGGGTGACTGCCAACGGCGCTCGGACCCTGGGGGAACGCAAGCTGCTGCCGGGGATGCCGGCGGATGTATTGATCATCACCGGCGAACGCACGCTGCTGCAGTACTTGATGCAGCCAGCCCGGGCGGCCTTGTCTCAATCGATGATCGAGGAGTGAGGCATGGACCGTGCAGCCGTTTTTTTGGGCGGGTTGATGCTCGCCACGAATGCCGTCCTGGCACAGGCCTCCGAGACCATCTCGACCGGGGTCAGTGCCTCGACATTTTCCACCGACCTGATGCAGCTGTATCGCGAAGCGCGCCTGGAAGATCCGCAGATACTGGCTTCCCATGCACGGGCACAGGCAGGCCAGGAACACCAGCGCGAAGCCATGGGAGCGCTGTTGCCGCAACTTTCGTTCAACGCCGGGACCAATCGAATCCATCAGGACAGCGACCTGGTGCAGCGCAGCTACGACAGTGAAAGCTACAACCTGGTGCTGCGTCAGTACCTCTACAACAAAACGGCGTGGGAGAACTACCGCAAATTCCAGAGCCTGGCGCGACAGTCCGAATCCCAGGCGCTGGATACCCAGGCCGAGGCGGCGGTGGAGCTGGCGCGGCGTTATTTCCTGGCGCTGGCGGCCGAAGATGAGCTGGAGTTGGTGCGGGCGGAACGTCGAACCACCCAGAGCAGCCTGGATCGGGTCAATGCCCTGTACGAGAAGCAGTTGGCCCTGGTCACCGACCAGCTTGATCTCAAGGCCAGGGTGGACTTGTTGGCAGCTCAGGAGCTCGATGCCCGCAACCAGGCCAGCATCAGCCGCGAGGCATTGGCGGAAATCGTCGGGCGCCCCGTGAAGGAAAGGCTCAACCGGATCCGCGACGACATTGATTTGCAGGTTTCGACCCAGAGCCTGGAAGCCTGGGTCCGCGACGGCATCGCGCTCAACCCGGCCCTCAAGGCCAACGAGAGCGGTGTCGAAGCCGCCGGCGCTGCCTTGCGCAGCGGCAAGGGCGGGCATTACCCGACCCTGAGCCTGAACCTGAGCGCCCTGCAGACCAACGAGGGCTACAACAATTCCCTCGCTCCGCGTACTGACAGCTATGTCGCTGGAATCGGCATCCAGGTGCCGCTGTACAGCGGTGGTTCGACTTCGGCGAGGGTCCGTGGGCTCTATCAGGACCAGCAGGTTGCCGAACAGGAACTGGAAGCCGTCCGGCGCCGGGTGGTCAAGGAAATCACCAATGCCTATCTGACGGCCAGCTCCAATGGCGAGAAAATCGCCGCGAATCGCCTGGCCCTGAGTTCCGCCCAGCTGTCCCGGGTCGCGGCGGAAAAAGCGCTGAGCTACGGGATGATCAATTCCGTCGATGTGCTGGCCAGCGTGCGCAACGAGTTCCGCGCTCGACGCGACCTGCTCAAGACGCAATACGATTTTCTCAGCAATGTGCTGATCCTCAATCGCTGGGCAGGAAAACCACCAGCCGACAGCATCGCAAACGTCAATGTCTGGCTGGGCCCCGGTAACGGTCCGGGCGAGAAACGTATCGATGCCGCCAGGTGAAGGCGCCGGCGTTCAGCAACGTGCCGCGCTGCGCGGAGTCGACGGCAAATTGACGAGCCTGCGGCTGTCACTTCCAATTTCGCGCCGCTGGTCGGTTAATTGACGAAGTGCGCTTTTCCAGATCAGCGATATCGTCACAGGAAAAAGAGGTAGCTGGATGATTTCAATGGATATTTTTTATTGACTGGCCACGCGCAGCGAAACGGCGGATCTGCGCTCGATGCAGCGGCCCTGCCAGTTGCGACTGACAGGGCGCCAGCTGGCCTAGACTCAGCAAACAGGCTCGAGGGAGCACATTATCATGTGTAAGCTGTTGATAATTATTCCTGTTTATCCCGCCTCAGTGGGTTTATCCAGCTTCATGGATTATCCACCCTCACAACAAGTGTCAAGGATGGAGGCTCTCGTCGGTGCTTCAGGGGGGCCAGGAATATGACGTCGGACCATAAGAAACCGATTCGTGTGATGCTGATCGACTGTCGTCCCCTGGTACTGATGGGGCTTCACGATCTGATCAATGCCAGGAAGCCCCAGATGGAAGTGAGCGGCCAGGCCTCCACCTACACCAATGCGCTGGACCTGGCCGATCAATTGCGACCCAACGTGATCTTCTTCAGCTTCTTTCCGGACGCCCTGGATCCGCTGGAGGTCGTCGCGGAGCTCACTCGCAGCGCCGAAATGAAAGTCCTGGTGCTCAAGGGACTTTACGAGGCGGTGCCCGCTGCCCAGGCGATCGAGGCAGGGGCCCGCGGGATTGTATTGGCGGAGGATCCGACGGAATCCATCATCCGGGCCATCATCCAGGTTCATCACCGCGATGTCGGTATGGACCGGGCGTGGGCCGATGGGCTTTCAGGTTATGCCGCCAGTGGGCACATACCGTTGAAGTGCAACCTGGAGCAGGCCAAGCAGGCGCGGCTGACTCTGCGCGAAAGAGAGCTGATTCTCGCCATCGTGGGTGATCCTTCCGCCAAATACATCAGCATCGCCGAGCGTTTGGGCATCAGCGAACACACCGTGCACAATCATCTGAGCAACATCTATCAGAAGCTCAATCTCATCAATCGCATCGACCTGCTGATGTATGCCCTCAAACACGGGCTCACCAGCAACCAGGCACCACCCGAGTCGACCTGGGTGGAGCTGGATTGATGCTCATCGTGCGAGGGTGGCTTCCAGGCCGCCCTCGCATCGGGTCAAGCACCTTCGGTTATCAGGCACTGCCAAGCACGATGTCGGTACTCAGCAGGTCGACGCCCACCAGGGTAATGGTAGTCACCTGTCCGCCCGACTCGGCCACCGTCACGATGCTGTCGGCTCCCGTGTTGTCGATCAGTTGTACCACCGCGCCCTGGTCACCGTTGAGTACCAGGCTGTCTCGCTGGCCTGCGGTATCGAAGCCGGTGAGCTGGTACAGGTTTTCGGTGAATGTCAGGTCGACGTTGAAGGCATCTCGCTCACCGCCCGTGCCTGCCAGCAGGTAGTCGAACGTGGCGTCGTCCGCTTCGTCGGCGAACAGGTTGGCGTCGAAGGTGCTGGTGGCGCTATCCCCATCCTTGTCGGTCAACGTTGCGTTGAACGTCAGCTGGATGTCGCTGGCCAGGCTCTCGGATTCCTGGATGAACTGGATCACTGGAATCTTGATCGCGCCCCGGGCCATGGTGAGCTGGACGGCATCGATCATCGCCGTGCCTTCACGTTCGACCAGGAAAGACACCTGGCCGCCGGCTTCCGCAGTCAGGGTGTTCACCTCCGTGAGATTGGAGAAAGTGCCATCCTCGTAGAAGATCCTGAAGTACAGGTCTTCGGTGGCCGTGTTATAGCCCGCCACGGAGTTGTCGATGAAGATCTTCATGCCGGTCAGCAGGCTTTCCGGGTTGATGACGAAGCTTTCATCGGCGGCGCCGATCGCCGCCAGGTTATCGCCCTGGAGGAGATTGTTGCCCACGCCGATCCCGGAGGTGCTGACGTTCATCGCCGTCGGGTCGATGTACGAGGGCAGGGGATTGGTCTGCAGGGCCGCCTCGGTGGGGTCGGGTGCGCCAAGGCCGATACCCGCCAGGATGTCTGTGGTGGAGGCAAGCGCCTTCGCGGAGAAGAACACGATTTCCTCCGAGGCCGAAGGAATGGTCGGGGCGTTGGTTTCCGGGATCAACAATGTGCGCACGGGGTCCGGGCCGCCGGCATCGAGGGAGCCGTCGGCGCTGCTGCGCACGATGGTCGAACTGAAGCCTTGCACCAGATCGAGTGCGTAGCTGCCATTGGCATAAGCCGTCAGCGTGTAATCGACGCTGGTGTGCGCTGTGTCGGCGTTGTTGTCGAAGTCACCGGTCAGGGTGCCGGAAAAATGATACGCACCGTCGATGTCCGGCGAGGGCGCCTGTTCCGTCAGTGTCCCGGTTCCGGTGGTGGTCGTGTTGTCTGGCCGGACCAGGGTGAACTGGCCGTTGAGCAGGGAAATATCCAACCCGGCCGCGCCCAGTCCATCGGCCCCGGCGGACCGGTCCCAGTAACCGTATTGCGGCAGTACGCTGCCGGTCCCGATCAGGTTGCCGAAGGCGAGCGATGGGCCGTCGTCCTTGAATATCAGGTTCTGCCCGATATTGAGCGTCGCCTGGGCCATGTCCCCATCCTTGTCTGTCTTGGTCGCGGCCAACGTCACCAGGTTATCCGCGCTCAGGCTCGTCGAGTCATCAGGATTGGTTGCATCCGGATGAATGATCGCCCGGAGCTGATCCAGCGTAACGTTGCCGTTGCTGGCCACACTGACGGTAAAGACCAGCAGGTTGGTGCCAGCCGTACGACCTTCCACCACCGTGCCGTTGAGCGATAGGTTCACCGCTTCGCCCGAGGCGCTGTCGGTCAGCCCCGAGGCGCCGGCGACCACGCCCAGCGCATAGCTCAGGGTGCCGGCGCCATCGGCGCCGAACGCTGAGGTGAAGTTGGCCGCGAAACCCTCGGTCGCGTCGCTCGTCAGGTCGGTCTCGTCCACCGTCAGGGTGGGTTCCGTACCGGTGGTGCTGATGCTGGGGCCGTCGTCCTTGAACACCAGGTCATGGCCGATATCCAGGATCGCCTGGGCCGTGTCGCCTTCCTTGTCGGTCACGGTTGCCGTCAGGGTGACCAGATTGTCCGATGCCAGGCTCGTCGAATCGTCGGGATTGGTGGCATCCGGGTGAACCACTGCACGAAGCTGATCCAGGGTAACGCTGCCATTGGTATCCACGCTGGCGGTGAATACCAGCAGGTTGGTGCCGGCCGTACGACCCTCCACCACCGTGCCATTGAGCGACAGGTTCACCGCTTCGCCCGTGGCGGTGTCGGTCAGCCCCGAAGCGCCGGCGACCACTCCCAGCGCGTAGGTGAGGGTGCCGGCGCCGTCAGCCCCGAAAGCAGAGGTGAAATTGGCGGCAAAGCCTTGGGTCGCGTCACTGGTCAGGTCCGTTTCGTCCACTGTCAGTGCAGGTTCCGTACCGGTGGTGCTGATGCTGGGACCATCATCCCTGAATACCAGGTTCTGCCCGATGTTCAGCGTTGCCTGGACACTGTCGCCGTCCCTGTCGATTGTGGTTGCCGTCAGTGTGACCAGCTCGTCCGAAGTCAGGCTCGTTGAATCATTCGGATCGGTGGCATCCGGATGGACCACTGCTCGAAGCTGATCCAGGGTAACGCTGCCATCGGCATCCACGCTGACGGTGAATACCAGCAGGTTGGTGCCGGCGGTACGGCCTTCCACCACTGTACCGTTGAGCGACAGGTTCACCGCTTCACCCGTGGCCGTGTCGGTCAATCCGCAGGCACCGGCGACCACTCCCAGTGAATAGGCCTTCGTGCCAGCGCCATCGGCACCGAACGCCGAGGTGAAGTTGGCGGCGAAGCTCTGGGTCGCGTCAGTCGCCAGCACCGTCTCGTCTACGGTCAACGTAGGTTCCGTGCCGGTGGTAGTGATGCTTGGACCGTCGTCTTCGAAAATGATCTGCGAGCCTATCTCGGCCTTGGCGACAGAGGCCTGGAGCAGGGTGAAGCCGCCAATATCGAAATCGGCGTGGTTATTGCCTTTGGCATCCACGGCCGCGCCATTTTCGATCAGCACACGGTTGTGATCCGCTGTGGTGCTGTATTCGATCTGATAACCGGCCTTCACACCGCTGATGGTCGCAACGCCATCCACGAAGCTGATCAGGAGGGTTGGATCAGTCACCGAGCCGTCCGAATCTGCGATCACCAGACCGGTACTGATATTGATGACGCGCACGTTGGTGATCGCAACGGGGTCATCCCCCGCATAGCCGTTGATAAAGTCCGCGCCCGCTTCGACAGCAGTGTCGAAAGCGCTGACGGTGATCACGGCACTTTTGCCGCTTTGCAATTGCACCACGTCAAAGCTCGCGGTCTTGGCATCGAACATCTCGGTGAAATCGATGTTGGATTCAAGGTCCGCTTCGTTCTGGTCCAGGTTGGGTATGGTCACATCCTGCCTGGCCCCGGTGACAAAGGTAAATCGAATGCCTTCCTGTTCCACGATCATCTGGTTGTTGGTACCGAAGGTGGTCGGTCCGCCGGCCTGGCTTGTATTGACGGTGTCGCCGGTGGTGATGTTGACGCCGCTGGACTGGTCGGCGGGGTTCTTCCCGGTGGCAATGATGGTGGGCTCGGTGATACGGGTAACACCGTCGACCACCTCCGTCGTCGGGTTCGCAGCGGTGAACATCAGGAACAGATTCTGCCCGGAAGGTGCATTGGCCAGGCTGAACTCAAGGTCCTGGCTGGCGCCGATGAAGACTTTGTCCTGCAGGCTGAGCGGGTCATCGGGGTTGGTGGTGTCCGGATGGCTCAACGCGGCGTATTCCACGGTCCAGATCTTGCCACCAGAGACAGGCGAGCCGGTTTCCTCGATGTAGGCGGCAAATACAATCGCACCGTCCGAGCCTCCGGCGCGGCCGAGGGCGATGTTGTTGTCAGTGTCCGTGTAGAGCAGGATGCTGATGCCATCCAGGGTGAACAGACCGCTGTCGACACCGTCCAGGGGTACCCCGGAACTGTCGACGAAGCCGATATCGGTAATGATCGCACCAGGGTCGGCGGAAAGCGTGAACGCATTGCTGCCGCTATTGCCGGCTGCGCCGGTATAGCCACTCAGCGCTGCGCCCGTAGCGGTGCCGGCACCGAGGGCGGTCAGGCGACTGGCAAAGGCAGAGGGCAGGGACGTCAGCAGGATGTCGTTGTCGTCGGCATCGCCCGCAGTGCCTGGTGTCGCGGTGCCGTTCTGCAGGCCGGCCGTTTCGTCCAGGGTAACGTCGGCACCGGTGGCCACGACTTCCAGGTCGGTGGCTGCCGTGGGGGTGAACAAGGATTTCTGCTCGCCAATAGTCATGATGTGCTCCAGAGCTAGTGCGGTCATCGAGGCCTGACCGTTGACCATTGCTCGTCACTATGGGAAAGCGCCGCGGATTGCGCATCGACCGATACTCCCAGCCCGACTGGGAGTTTCGGACTATTCAGGCGCACAACCCGCGTGGTGGGAGCGACAGATGGAGAGAAGCGCCTGTACCCCGAGGGGAGCGATCAGTCTCGGCTGGGTCGGCCAGGGATGGTTTGAAAACGCTAGCCTCATCTCACATTGATACATTTGCGGTTGTATACCGATGAGCCGTTATGGATTGCGCCCTTGCGCAGCGACATGAAACGCCTGCCCTGGCCACCCCTCAACCCGTATTTTTGTGCAGCCGAGTCAGACACTTATCGAGTAACCCACCCCGAGCCAGCCAAGCGTCAACGCAGCGAGCAGAAGATAGCGGCTGGCCTTGGCCAGCGTAACGATCAATACGAAGCTCCAGAAGGGTTCGCGCAGGACTCCAGCAATCATGGTAATTGGATCACCGATGATCGGTACCCAGCTGAGCAACAGCGACCAGCGCCCGTAGCGCTGATAGGCACGCTGGGCTTTCTCCAGCCTGGCTTCGCTGACCGGGAACCAGCGTTTATGCCGGTAATGCTCGATAGAGCGGCCCAACAGCCAATTGAGCACCGAACCGAACACGTTGCCGGTGATGGCCACCACCAGCAGTGCCCAGGTCGCGTATTGACCGGTCAACAGCAACCCGACCAGTACCGCTTCCGACTGCATGGGCAACAGCGTGGCGGCTCCCATGGCGGCGAAGAACAGCCCGAAGTAACCGGATAACGCCATCAGCTCAGGCATTGAGCCCGATCCTGCCATGGACGCTGTTGGAGGGGGATGGGCACGATTGCTGGAACACTGGGCACATATCCTGATCAAAATTTCAGAATACCCGGTCTTTGCCGATTCACTAAGCGTTGGCTAGTGTTCTTTGCAACTGCAGGGACGTCCCGTGACCGCGACGGATGATGATCATGACCGAGCAATTTTCCTCTCGACCCTTCAAATCCATCGGTTGTGCTGAATGCCGCGACCACGTGGCACTCGGGTTTGATTTCACCATGGCTTTCCAGCCTATCTTCAATATCCGCACAGGCACCACGTTTGCCTATGAAGCCCTGGTGAGGGGCATCAATGGCGAATCGGCGGGACATATCCTGGGATTGGTCAATGACGGTAACCGCTATCGGTTCGACCAGGCGTGCAGAGTCAAGGCCATCGAGGAAGCGGCCAGGCTGGGTATCCTCGATATTCCCGACTGCCTGTTGAGCATCAACTTCCTGCCCAATGCGGTGTATCGGGCCGAGACTTGTATACGCGCTACGCTGGAAGCCGCCCGCCAGGCCAGTTTCCCGCCCGAACGGCTCATGTTCGAAGTGACCGAAGGCGAAAGGGTGGACGACCCGGAACACCTCAGGTCCATCTTCACGGAATACGAACGCCAGGGTTTCACCACGGCGATCGACGATTTCGGTTCCGGCTATTCAGGTCTCAATCTGTTGGCCATGTTCCAGCCCAACGTCATGAAGATCGACATGGCCTTGACCCGCACCATCGATCAGGACCCGGTCAAGCAAGCCATCGTCGAGGGCATCATCCTGGTGGCGAAACGCTTGGGGATCACCGTGATAGCTGAAGGTATCGAGACCCGTGGAGAAAGTGCCGAGCTCCTGAACCTGGGGGTCGAGCTGATGCAAGGCTACCTGTATGCGCGGCCTGAAGTAGGGCGGCTTCCCACCTGCGTCTTCGATTGAAAAGGTGAGTGGGAGCCAGTTCGACAGGATCAAATGTCAGCTACCTGTCGATTCTCAGTAGTCCCAGTAGGCTGCAATCCAACGGAATGCAGTGCCGTCCAGCGCCACACGGCCAACCGAGGGGAAGGGCAGGTGAGTCGCAACGAACAGCTCTCCGCTTGCCGCAGCCTCTCGCAACAGACGTACACGCACGTGGACCGACTCCTGCGGATCGTGCTCGAAACCGTTGTGCCATTCAGGATGATCGAAAGCCACCGGGAATAGGGCGTCGCCGGCAAAGGTCAGGCGTTCGCCGCCGGAATTCACATAGACGATGCAATGGCCTGGCGTGTGTCCGCCGGTGAGTTTCGCGACCACGCCCGGGGCTATTTCGTGCTCGTCTTCGAAGGTCTGCAGGCGATCCTGATAGTGCGCAATGAACTGGTTGGCAGTCCGGCGCAGGACGTCCGGCACCGGTTGAGGCATTTCGGTCAGGCTGAAGTCGGGAATCTTCCAGAAATCGACTTCCGTGGCCGTGACATGAATACGCACATTCGGGCTCAAGCCTTGCTTCACCGTATCGACCAGCAGCCCACCGATATGGTCCATGTGCATATGGGTGATCACGATATCGGTGATGGCAGACAGCTCGATGCCGGCATCCTTCAAGCGTTTGGGAAACTGTCCCGCGCGGGGAAAACCGGGGAACTGGTTGCCCAGGCCGGCATCGACCAGGATGAGTTGTTCGCCGCTACGCACAACCAGCACGTTCAGCGCCCAATCGAACATGTCCGGCCCCAGGTACATTTCTTTGAACCAGGCTTCACGCTCGCTCGGATCGGCATTGGTGGACATGGTTTCGGTCGGCAGCGGCAGCACGCCATCGCTGACCACCAGCACATCGATCTCACCCAGGCGCAGGGCATAGCGCGAGGGCACCAACTCCTGAGTCGGCAAGGCACTGTCGGGGGCGAAACTGTTCAGGTAAGTGCTCATGGTCGTTCTCCTGTTAGTTCATCTAGAGGGATAGGGCTATTGATCCTTTCGAGCATTTCGGCACGACAGGCTGCTCACCGTTAACCGCGATATGCGTTATGGAGTTGCAGTGGGCTGCCGTGAGTGAATGCTAGATAGGAAAACTTCCAGGCACAGTTCTACATGGGTGTAGGGCGATCACTCATGCGTTGGACAGAACCATACGAAAGTATCGTCCGCAGAAGTGTCAGGCGCCGAACTGCTTCGGCTCAGACGGAGCCCGAGCCCTCGGCTGGAAACGAGCGAGGCAATACACAAGTATTATTCTGGATACCCAACGGACGACCCCGTTGAACCCATGTACAAGTGACTGGCAGGTACTCGCTTGAAATACTCAGGTCGTCTCGAAAGTCCCATCGATAGAGGGACGAAATAAGGGCTGTTGAACATCAACTTCCTCAGGCGGCGGATAAGATGAACAGATATGACCTGCGACATGCCGATATCAACTTATTGGTGATCTTCGAAACCATGATGCGCGAACGCAATGTCACCCGGACAGGAGAGCGTCTTTTCCTCGGCCAGGCCACTGTCAGCAGCGCGCTGAACCGGCTCCGGACAATGTTCGATGACCCGTTGTTCATCCGGACCGGACGGCTGATGGAGCCCACCGCGCGGGCCGAGGAAATTCATGTCCATCTGGGGCCCGCGCTGGAGAGTGTTGCCCTGGCCCTGAGCTGCGCGCAGACCTTCGATCCGCGCACCAGCGAGGAGACTTTTCACGTCGGGCTGTGTGACGAAGTGGAGTACGCACTGCTGCCTCAGTTGATGCAGCATCTTCGAGCTGAGGCCCCCAACATTACCCTGGTGGTACGCCGGGTGGATTCGTGGCAATTGCCGCAGTTGCTGATTGCCGGGGACATTTCCTTGGGTGTCGGCCAAGCCCAGGAACTACCGGCCCGGGCTCACTGCCGGAGTCTGCGCCCGGTGCAGCCGATGCTGCTATGCGCCGACTCGGCAGGTCCCATGAGCCTCGATGAGTTCTGCCGGCGCCCCCATGTGACAGTATCTGCCCTGGGAAAGGTAACCGATCATGTGGACCGTGCCCTGGCTTGCCATGGCCGTCGGCGCCGTGTCGTGCTGGCGGTCCCGCAGTTCAGCGCCTTGCCCGCGCTGCTGGTCGATAGCGACATGCTTGCGGTCGTACCCGACTACGCGGCTCAGGCGATGGCCCGGATCCATGGACTGCGCGCTGAATACCCGCCGCTGCAGCTTTCAAGTCCCGATCTGGCCATGGCATGGCGGGGCACCAGCCATGCCGATCCTCGAGAACGCTGGCTGCGCTCCTGCTTCGCCCGACATCTTGAGCGGCAGCCCGAGTATTGCTTGTCCTTGGCCGTGGCCTGATCATCCAGCCGCTATTGGAAGGCCATTTCTTCGAGCAAATGAGTGACGGCCTGATCGGCAAACGTGCTTACCGCCAACGGAATCTGGCGTCGACTCGGATAGACCACGTACAGGTCGATGTCTTGTTGGCGAAACTCGGGAAGCACTTCGACGAGCGCTCCGTTCCTCAAGCTGGCATGCAGGATGGGCCCCGGCAAGAAACAGATGCCCAGGCCCGCGACCGCCGCCTTCAATTGCGCCTGAGCGGTGTTTGCGCAGACTCGCCCGGTCACCACGATGTCCGCGGCGCCGCCCGGCCCGGAAAAGCGCCACGTGGCTTGACCTGAGGGGCTGGAAGGGAAAATGCACAGGTGCTGGTTCAGTTCGGAAACATGCGAAGGCGATCCATGCTGCTCCAGATAACCTGCGCTGGCGGCAAGCATGCGGCTACCAATGAATATCTTGCGTGCGACCAGGCTGGAATCAGGCAGCATTCCCGATCTGAACGCCAGGTCGATGCCTTCGGCAATCAGGTCGACACGATGGTCACTCAGCAGGAAATCCAGCTGGATCCTGGGATATTGAGCCAGGAAACCGGCAACGAACTCCATGCGGAACACGTCGAAGAAATCTGCCGTCACGGCCACACGCACCCGTCCCGCAGGTTCCTGGCTGCGGTCGGCAAAGCGTCGGCTCACTTCCAGCAGCTCTCCGATCTGGGAGGCACTTTGTTCGAACAACGCCCGGCCCGCATCGGTCAGTGCCAGTTTGCGGGTCGAACGGTGTAACAGCCGCACGCCCATCGTGTCCTCCAACTGCTTGATCCGCCGGCTCAACGTGTTGGGCGGAACGCCCATGCGCCGTGCGCCGCCGGCGAAACTTCCGGATTCGACGACCTGGATAAAAATGGCCACGTCGTTCAGATCGAACATTCGATTACTCCAAAAATGGCCGAGTGAAAAGCAATTGTAGGCTCTAATCAGCTTAATGCCGATTCCTTATGATCACTGCACATACGCCGCCGCCAGGCTTTGGACGGGCGGACCGATCATTCTTCGAGGAGTTGTCATGGGTATTTCAGCGCTTGGCAATGCAATGGTTTCCCGTCGGATCACTCACCGCACCCGGGGGCACAAGCATGGGCCGATTGTCCGGCTCATGAGCCCGTCGGACTTGGGCCAGTTGATCAAACCCTTCGTATTCCTCGACTTGTTCGAAGGCGACAGGTCGTTTCTCGGCCAGATGGCCATGCACCCTCATTCAGGAATCGCCACGGTCACGGTCATCACCGAAGGCAATCTGCACTTTGATGATCCTGAGTCCGGCAGCGGCGAAATCGCCTATGGCGGCGTCGAATGGATGCGAGCCGGCGGCGGTGTCTGGCATGGCAAAGAGATGAGCGCCGGCACTTCTGAACGCGTCCAGGGCTTTCAGCTATGGATCGCGTTACCTCCAGACCTGGAGAACGCGGCCGTCGACAGCCAATACCTGGAGGCCGCTGCGATGCCTGAAGCGGGCCCAGCCCGGGTCATTCTCGGCCACTATGCGGGGGGCCGAAGTCCGGTTCGGGCCCCCGAGGGTATCAACTACCTGCTGGTTACTCTCTCAGAAGGCACCAGCTGGGAATACACCCCACCAGCAGGCCATGACGCCTTGTGGCTGAGCGTCGCCCGTGGACAACTGACATCGCCGGATGTTGTCGAAGCGGGAGAGATGGTGGTGTTCGAGCCAGGCAGCGCTTCGATACGCATCACGGCGGGAGAGGGCGATGCGGTGTTTGTCATTGGCTCAGCCATTGCGCACCCGTTCGATCTTAATCTCGGTTACTACTCGGTCCACACCAGCCCCGAGGCATTGCGCGCCGGCGAGCAGAAAATCGCCGAAATCGGTCTTAGGCTGCGGGAGCAGGAACAGCTTCGGAACCGGTCGGGCTCGGTGCCGATCTTCAAGTAAAAGAAGCGTCGCTCAATGATCGGTATGGAGATCCAGCTGAAGAGTTTCATGTCCGTGCCCGATCTCAGCATCCAAGGTAGATCCTGACGTTGATGCACCCAGAGCGGCGCACCAGCATCTTCAGTCAATCGGCAAGTCGCAAGTACAGCTTGACGGTCACGACCTGTTGAAGTGGCTTCATACCGCGCCTGCAGATCCGTAGAACGGCGGCACTGGGCAGTCAGGAAGATTCGTTCGAGCGTTACCGTAATGTGTTCACCAGAGACCGTTATCCGTAACGGTGGACATTGGTCAGCGTGATCGCTTGTCACAAGGAGCGCGGTTTCCAGGAAACTCTTCTTGGGTTCCTGGGTTCCTGGGTTCCTGGGTTCCTGGGTTATGTTTCCGAAGTCCAGACAAACGCTACAGAAGTTGATCACGGGATGGGTTTCAAACCGGGTGTTGCGGTCCGGCTCTGAAACAAATAGTTACGCATAATGTATATTATGTTAAACAGTGTGTGTTTTCCTGTTTATCACTAGCTGTCACCTGTACCTGAAAACCGAACTTTGCCGCCATTACCGTAATCCAGCCAAACCAACGACCTTCCCACCCTGCCTCCCTCTATGCCACCTCGCGCAAGCACTGGAAAGATTCGGACAAGCACCCTCGCAATGCCTCGCTCAGCCTTGCTGAATTGACATGCTCGACCTTTGAGCTGCGTTGAGCCACATGAGTCAATCCGATCCGTGCATTGAGCAAACGCGGCTAGGCACGTTCACGTTGCTATAGTCGACTCTATCGCCGACCGTACCTCCAGGAGCATTTACCCAGTGCCCGACATGTCGACCAACGTCGCTTACACAAAACGCTTCAACGCCGTCCTCACCTACATTGATGAGAATCTCGAAGGTGATCTGTCGGTGAATACGTTGAGCCGTGTGGCGAACTTTTCGGCATTTCACTTCCATCGGCAATTCAGCGCGTTCGTAGGTGTGCCTGTTTCACGTTATGTGCAACTGATGCGATTACGACGCGCGGCGCATCGCCTGGCAACCGTCGCGGAGCACTCGGTACTGGAGGCAGCACTGGGTGCTGCCTTCGAAAGTCCGGAGGCATTTTGCAGGGCCTTCAGCCGGGCGTTCGGTATGTCGCCGAGTGCTTTCAGAAAAGAGCCGAACTGGCAGGTCTGGAATACGGTGTTCGCAATCCCTCATTTTTCCAGGACGATCATGATGCAGATACGAGTCGTGCAATTCCCTGAAGTCAGGGTCGCGGCATTTGAACATCGCGGGCCCGCCGGGCTTCTCAATGAGAGCGTGCGCAAGTTCATCGAGTGGCGCAAGCAAAGCGGACAGTCGCCGGTAGCTTCGAGTCGCAGCTTCGGCATTCCCTTTGGCAACCCCGATACGACACCTGCGCAGGCATTTCGCTTCGCAATCTGCGGCGAAATTCACGAGGCCGTGGCGCCAAATGAGTTCGGGGTGCGGGAGACCGTGATTCCAGGCGGGCGCTGCGCCGTGGTGCGACATGTGGGGTCACCGGATCACATCGGCGAAACGATCTATCCGATTTACCGCGATTGGCTTCCTGCCAGTGGAGAGGAACTGCGTGACCAGCCACTGTTCTTCCATTACCTGAGCCTCTTTCCCGAGACGCCGCAGGACCAGTGGAAAACTGACGTGTATGTTCCGTTGCAATAACGTGAACGATACACTGCCTTGGGTAGCCACTTCTTATTTCTAAGGACACCTCACAGTGGCTACCTATGGGCAGCTAGCTCGTCGACACGCATGTAGTGGTCTACGAAACCCGGGGCGATTCAATGTTTATGTGTGTCTATAAGATTGTGTGGAAACGCGAGACTCGATGCGACAGCGATATGTGTTAACCGACGGTAACGTATCGATATTGACGGCCCCTCCATGGGGTCACAACGTTATTATTCTCATATCTCCAGTTTTGAATCTCAGCATTGTTGAATACGGCGTCCCATTGATTCGACATTTTGAAATTAAGGCCTTCAGCTGCCGTTGATTCCTTGTATCTCCCTCGCCCTGTACCTGGTTTTGCGACATGGGTGTCGAATTGCATGCCGTAACAGAAGTGGTGTTTATACAACACCGCTTGCGGCCGCTGAGGCCAAGCGTCCACCGCTATGGCGTCCTCAGCATCTCCAGAGTTATGTCCAATCAAAGCAAACGTGTGGGCGTTGGTGCCGACCCACGCTGAATAATAATCTGACGACAGATAATCCCTGCAGATTGCGTAAGCCATTGCCCCCAGCTGATCGCAATTGCCCGCACCTGTTCTTTTGGCGATTTCTAATATACGCCGAGGTCTTAGCATGGCGCTGTTGACTGGGTTTTCCATGAAGTTGTAGGTGGCCGCAGTACGAATGTGTGAGGCGGCGTACTCCTCATCCAACTGATTGCCACTACCGTAGGGAGTTAACCCCTTGATAATGTCGATCACTGCGTTGCCAAGCCTCAGCAATTGTGCCTGTCTCTTTGTCACTATGTAGTCTGTAGGCATGCTTTGTTTCTCACAAGATATTGCTGGAGACGATGAAGCCACCTCGTCAGGCTAGGTCAGGCTCGGCGTTTCGCAAGCGACAGGAACACGACGGATGTCGGTCAAGATCGCAAGAAGCCTGTCTCGCCCCGTGGCAAGACGCGACGAGAATGAGCTCAACCATGATCATCCAAGGTGGCTTGGCCACCCCAACGATGTGTAGTGATCTATTGAAAATTTCTGCTGTGCCATCCTCGACCAGACCCGATCTTTTATTCTGAGACGCCGACGCTAACCCCTCCTCCGCCCCGTCTTACTAAAGTTCGCCCCTGATAGGCCGACAGCCTTCATTCTTGTCTCACGGATGATTTCAATGTTCCGCTCTGTTCTCCCCGGCGTTGCCTTACTCGCCGTCGCCGCCGCCTTTACGGCCCAGGCTCAGCCCGTCACCACGCCCGAGCAACTGTTTCGCGAATTTTCTCGCTGCGATGCACATTTCTTCGAAAGCCTGCGCGACGCCCGTCTCCCTGCAGCTACCTTGCGCCTGAGTGATTACGGCTCGGTCAAGGCGCCGACCATCAGAGATCCGTTGCAGGAAGGTGGCACTTACCAGCACTTCGAAACACCCCTGATCATCAATGGCGTGCGTATGGTCGGCTACTACAACCAGGCCCAAACCATCAAAAACGTCGGCAATTTTCTGTTTTGGGGATTCGTGGCAGATGGCTCGCCACAAGAGGTGGCCACGAAACTCAAGCCACTCATTGTCGATAACGCACGTTTCGCCAGCCAGGGCCAAGCCATCACCCGCGCCGAAATCCGTCGCATCGGTGATCCGATCGGCCAATGGCGCACCGAAGGGTTGACCGGCCCGGGGGTTGCTACTCCGTTTGGTTTCGTAGACCGCGCCTTGATGGTCGATACGGGCGACATGAAACCGCCGCTCGCAGGACGTACCACCGTGTTCTGCTCGCTACAAGGCACCGTGACCGCGCCGTTGCTGCAGGTCTATCGCCCTGACCTCAACGCTCATCTGCTCGACTGACAAGGATGTTTTCCATGAATGCTCGCTGGTCCGCACTGATCGCTTGTTCCCTCCTCCTTACAGGATGCGCCGGGATGCAGAATCCGCAAAGAGCCAATCTCGCCCACTGCTCCAATCAATTGAAGGCGCTCAAGGCCGAAAACTACACCCTGGTGCTGCAGGAAGGTGATCTGTGCTTGCAGAAAAATACACTGCCCGCCTCGCTGCAAAGCGTGATTTATGCGGTGCAGGCTGAAGCCCACAGCAACCTCAACCAATTTTCCCAAGCCGTGACTGCCAAGGAAAAATCCATCCAACTGGCAGTCAAGCCAGATCCGCGGGCGAACCTGGATTTGAGCGCGATGTATCGTGACGCCGGCAACCCCAGGAAAGCACTCGAACTTGTGCAGTACAACCTCGACAACGGACTGGGAGAAGCCGGTAAGGGCTCCGGCTTCCATATGCCGACCTACTATCATCTGGGCCTGGCCCTGACGGACCTGGGCCAATACCGAGAGGCCGCCGAAGCCTTCAGCGCCGGCCTTGAACGCCAGCCGGACTATGCCTGGGCCTATTACACCCGCGGGGTCGCGTACGACCATTTGGGGGCGAAGGATGATGCCAGGGCCGACTTCAAGAAATTCCTGGCGCTGGTCGACAAGAAATACCTGCTGGAGAAACATAAGGCCAAGCTCGCCGAACTCGGGGTTTCCGTACCGTAATGGCTGAGCCGGCTTAATGTCGGGCAGTTTCGATCTTGGGGGCGCAGTGCCATGGTTATTGTCATTGCACTCCCCCTCTGCTTTGCCACTGGCCTCAATGTCTTTATTTGACGAACCTGAGGCACCCGAACCCGGTCTTGATCCGCAGTTGCTGAATGGGTTCGATATTTTCCTGTTCACCGACCTTCTTGATGACGGCCACCCCGCAGAAAGACTCGTCACGGTTGAAGATCGGAAGAATGCCAGCCTTAGGCTCGGTCCAGGAGCCCGAAATCAAGGTATAAGTGGCTCCGTTCTGTGGCTTGAAGGAGAACGGGATCTTGCAAGCGCTGCTACCCGCGACTTGCCAATAGGTCAGGATCAGCTCTTTGTCCACGGCAACCCGTGATTCGATATGTTCCCCGTTGGAGGGCAGGACCGTATAACCGGCATAGCATCCATTATCGCTGAAGGTCATGGCATCCAGCCTCGCCCCTCCTCCAGCCTTGAGGCGAACCGTTGCTGAAGGGTCAGCGGGTCCGGGGATGACATATTGCTTGCCCTGTAGAAACGAAGTGCAACCGCTGACCAGTAACGCGCCGGCCAGCAAGATGAACCGGCCATACTTTTGTTTGACGTACATCCCTTTCTCCCTGGTTCCATCGGGTGCCCTAGCCAGTCGGAGACTTGGGACTGTTGAAAAGCGGTTCAATGGTAATGGATTGAGTGCAGATGCGAGTAGGTCTGGATGTGCCGGCACCAGAACCTATTTCACCTGCATGTACTGGCTGAAATTGTTGATGTGATCATCAAGATTATCCTCGAGCATCAGCCGGAACTGATCGCAGAAATACTTCAACAGCGCCTCCCGAGCATCAGCCATTTCGGCACCAGACTTGAAGTTCTGCGCGCTCGCCCAAGCATTGAAACGAGTGGTGCCGAACATCATTGAGGCGCTGACCCCACCGAGATCTCCATGGGTCTTGATCTGTTCGTTGGACAGTTCGATATGGGCGTCTGCACGGTCGTAGAAGGCTTGGTCGGAGGCGTCAGCCATGATGAGGTCTCGATATTCAATGAAGGATGCCATTGGAGCATATTGCGCGGCAGGATTGCAGCTGCCTCCATCGAGCCCCGGCGAGACCAGTCAAAGGAATACTTATCTTCGCAGCCAATGGTGCCGTGGATTTCAACACCATCAAACCCTGCCTCACGTGCGAAACGCTGGGCGAATTGGTCAACCAATCCGGTTATTTCGATAGTTATGGAAAGGTTGCTTTTGCGCTGCTATACGGCTGTTCTTCAACGTCGCCAGAGATTCACAGGCTCAAAGTGCCCCGGGCCGATCCAGGCCGGCAATCCGAGGTCCACTCTTTGTCGGCGGGCAACTTGGGTGTACTGATCCCCTACTACGGCAAGGATGGCCAAACTTCGAGGTGCCTGGCTGGGAACCGGGGTTCCTGATCCACGCATTCGGTGACAGCTACGCTCACGTGCAGGGTGACCCGATCATCTCTGCAAGACGCTGAACGTCAAAATCGACGAAGACAAGATCCAGGATTTCCTCAAGGAACTGTCATCGGATCTAGACGGTTGATCACTTACATATGCAGGGAGATGAAATCTACGAAACAACGCAGCTTGGGCGTGATGAAGCGGTTCGGCGGCCACAGCACACTGAAGTGGATGGTGCGGGTGACCTCTTGGGTCAGCACCGCCTGCAACTCTCCGGACTCAAGGGCATCCTTGACGGCAAATTCCGGCAGGCAGGCGATGCCCCGACCTTCCATGGCGGCGTTGAAAAGCATGTCGATGTTGTTGCAAACCAGCACTGCCGGCAAATCCTGCGCGCCATTGTGAGTTTTATCCGGTAGCGGCCAGCGCTCGAGCTTCCCGGTGGAAGGCACTCGGTACAACAAGCAGTCATGGTTGCTCAAGTCGCCAGCGTCCAAGGGCACGCCCTGGGCCTGGAAATAGGCCGGAGCACCCACCAGCAGGAAACGGAAGGCGCCCAATCGCCGCGCCACCAGACGAGAGTCGTTCAATTCGCCGGTTCTGACCACGGCATCAAAGCCCTCCTCCACGACATCCACCAGACGGTCGCTGAAGTCCAGCTCCAAATGGATGTCCGGGTATCGCTTGGCAAAGCGGGACAACAAAGTGAACAGGAACTGCCCTGCCAAGGGCAGGCTCACGCGCAGCTTGCCACGGGGTTCGCTGCTGGAGCTGGACAGCTCGAGCTCCGCTGCTTCCAGTTCATTGAGCACACGCTGGCAGCGGTTCAGGAAAAGCATGCCCTCCGCTGTCAGGTTGATGCTTCGAGTGCTGCGATGAAACAGCCTGACTCCCAGGCGCTGCTCCAGGCGCGCGACGCTTTTGCCAACGGCCGATGACGACACACCCAATTGCCGACCGGCTGCGACAAAACTACGGGTTTCGGCGACCTGGACGAAAACCGAGATACCGCTGAGGTTGTCCACGCTCTCTCCTTGAGTATTGGCGCTTTGATTGCGGAACGAAACGTCCGATGTGTCCGGAATTCTAGCCTCTGTTTCCCCTGCCGTCTGCGACCTAGCATGACAACCGTCTATCACAGCAGGGAATCGCGATCATGACCGCCAAAGCATCCATTCAGTTATCCAGCGCTATCGCCACTGACCCTATGCAGGCCCGAATTGACGCTGCGCTGAGCAGCGCCATTGAAGACAAACGCCTGGTGGGAGCTGTCGTACTGGTTGCCCGCCGTGGCGAAATCACCTATCGAAACGCGGTGGGCCTGGCCGACAGAGAGGCCGGGATACCGATGCGCACCGACGCCCTGTTCCGGCTCTCCTCGGTCACCAAACCTATCACCTCGGCGGCCGCCCTGGCCTTGGTTGCCCAAGGCCGCATTGGCCTGGATGACCCTATCGCCCGCTGGCTACCGGAGTTCCAGCCGACCCTGGCGGACGGCACTCGGGTGTCTATCAGCGTGCGCCAATTGCTCAGCCATACAGCAGGCCTGAATTATGGTTTTCTCGAAGCCCAGGGTGGCGGCGCCTACGCGCAGGCCGGTGTGTGTGACGGGCTGGAGAGCGCACCGCTGACCCTGGAGGAAAACATCCGGCGGCTGGCGACCGCGCCGTTGCTCTATCGCCCCGGCACCAACTGGGGATATTCCATTGCCACCGACGTGTTGGGAGCCCTCATCGCCAGGGTATGCGGCAGTAGCCTGGCTGAAGCAGTCAATCAACTGGTGTGCGAGCCTCTCGGCCTGTCCGACACCCGCTTCAACGTCGTCGACACCTCCCGCCTGACAGCCGCCTACCTCAATGCCGATCCCGTTCCACGCCGCATGAATGGCGTCGAAGTGATCGAAGTATTCGAGAACACTGCAGGTATCCGGATGGACGCGGATCGGGCCCTCGATAGCAGTGCCTATCCATCGGGAGGCTCCGGCATGATCGGCTCCGCCGAAGAGTTCCTGACCCTGCTCGAAACCTTGCGCCAGGGTGGTGGGCCGCTCATGCCAGCGACCCTTGCGAAAGAAATGGGAAGTGTCCAGACCGGCAATCTGGAACTCGCCAATTGGCCTGGCCGTGGTTTCGGCCTGGGATTCACCGTGCTGACTGACCCGCAGGCCGCACAAACGACCGAGTCCGTTGGCACGTGGCGTCTGGGTGGGGCTTTCGGTCATTCCTGGTTCGTCGATCCGGTGCAACAGATCTGCGTGGTGGCCTTCACCAACACGGCGTTCGAAGGCATGTTCGGGCAGTTCACCGTCGATCTATGCAACGCCGTATACGGTGCCTGAATGGCCAAAGGTTCACGCGGCGATAAGGAGTTCATGATGAAAAGACCGGCTTGAGAGCCGGCCTTCATGCGAATGCAGTTTGAGTTGTCCAGCTTTTTTTTGGCTACCTGCCCCATGGAATTGACCAGGCGCCTGGGCTTTCGACAGCGCCGCGGATCTTTATTGAAAGGTATCGACTCATGACGCATTCACGCCTGTATCACAACCATGCCAACGTACGCCTGGACTCCCTGACGGGGTTCCGATTTGTCGCGGCTGCCTTGGTGTTCTTCTTTCACGCCTCACTGACAAAGATCATCGGATTCAACCCCTTTGCCGACCAGCACATTGTCGCCGGCTTCCAGCGCTTGTTCAGCGTGGGGGGCTGGCTTGGCGTATCGTTTTTTTTCGTCCTCAGTGGTTTCGTCATAACCTGGTCGGCCCGCAGGGACGATACGCTTGGGGCGTTCTGGCGCCGTCGCCTGGTGAAGATCTATCCCAATCATCTGGTCACCTTCGTCCTGGCGATGATCTTGTTCGCTGTACCGCTGACAGCCGTGAGTGCCTGGTTGCCCAACTTGCTGCTGGTTCATGCCTGGGTCCCGGACATGTCGGTGTTCCTGAGTGTCAACGGGCCTTCCTGGTCCCTGTGTTGTGAACTGGTTTTCTACCTGGCGTTTCCGTTTCTCTTGCGCGCCTTGTGGAAGGTCGGCGAGGACCGCCTCTGGCTGACCGCGGGCCTCACAGTCTGTGCGATGGCTGTGACCCACTGGCTCATCGCCGAGGTTGTCGACGATGCACCGCAGATCGCCGAATACCCCATCTCCCTAAGCCAGTGGTGGTTGGCTTACTACTTTCCGCCGCTACGGTTGTTCGAGTTCGTTCTCGGCATGTTGATGGCCCGCATCCTGATGACGGGACGCTGGATTGCGATCCCGGTCGCACCGACGCTGGCATTGGCGGCGGCGACATACTTCCTCGCAGGAGAAATGCCCTTCATCTACAGCCTGTCACTCACCACCGTCATTCCGATTGCCTTGCTGATCACCAGCCTGGCTGCCGCCGACGTCGCGCAGCTCAAGTCCTGGTTTCGTCATCCACTGATGGTCTGGCTGGGAGAGATCTCGTTCGGGTTCTACATGGTCCACCTGCTGATCATGATGTGCGTGACTTCGCTGTTGGATGGACAACGTTTCGCAGTAGTACCGGCCTCTCTGATTCTCGCGGCCACGTTCTGCCTGTCGATCCTGGGGGGCTGGCTGCTTTTCGCCTTCGTCGAGCGGCCCGCCATGCGACGTTGGGGCAAAGCCAAGCCGATCGAGCGACCAATGAGTGTTCCTCAGGTTTGATTTCTCCACTGGAAAGGATGCTAGCCATGTCATCGTTTATTCGCAGGTTGAGCGGCGTGCCCGTTTGGGCACTCGGCTTATTGGCGCTGGCGCTAATCGCCGGCTTCGCAATCAGCATGCGGGCCCCGGTAGCCCAGGCTAAAAGCGCCCCCGCTCCGCTGCCTCAGGTGCAAGTGATGAGCGCCATCACGCGAGATGTCGTCGACTGGCAGAGCTACACCGGTCGCTTGGTCGCCACCGACACCGTAGTCATAAAGCCTCTGGTGGCCGGTACGCTCATCAGTGTGCACTTCAAGGACGGCGCGCTGCTGCGCAAAGGCGACCTGATGTTCGAGATCGACCCTCGTCCTTATGCCGCGACGCTGCAACAAGCCCAAGCCGCGCTGGTGGCCGCCAGGTCGATGAGTCTGTTTGCGCAGAAAGAGCTGCAGCGCTACGAGCATTTAATCACCAGCAATGCCATCGCGAAAACCGACCTGGACAAGCGCATACAGAGCGCCAACGAAGCTCAGGCCAGGGTCAATGAAGCCCAGGCCAGGGTCGAACTGGCCCGACTCGACCTGGAGCACACCCGCATCCTCGCGCCATTTGACGGTCGCGCCTCACGGGTGGAGGTGACACCGGGAAATATCGTTGACGTGGGAGAGCGCTCCACAGCCCTGACGAACCTGGTGTCCATCTCTCCGATCTACGCGGACTTCGACGTGGATGAACAAACCTTCCTGCGCTACCTGGGCAACCGCCCCGCAGGCGATCCGGTACCCGTCATGCTCGGGCTGGCCCACGAAGAGGGTTATCCACGCAAGGGCAACCTAAGCTCCCTGGACAACCGGCTGGATACTCGATCAGCCACTATCCGCGTCAGGGCCAGTTTCGACAACAGCAACGGAGAGCTGCGCCCGGGCCTGTTTGCCAGGGTCCTGCTGCCAGGCAGTGCCAGCCGCCCGGCAACCTTGGTCGACGACAGCGCCATCGGCACCGACCAGGACAAAAAGTACGTACTGGTGGTCGATGCCGAGGGCCGCGTCCAGTATCGCCAGGTCAAGCCCGGGATACGTCAGGGTGCGCTACGGGTCATTGACCAGGGCATCTCACCCGAGGAGCAGGTGGTCGTGAGTTCCCTGCACCTGGCGACACCGGGCTCCCAGGTTGCTCCGGTACGTGCGCCTTCCCAACCACAGGCGCAACAATGATGAACATTTCCGGATTTTTCATCGACCGTCCGATTTTTTCCGGCGTCCTCAGCGCTCTTGTATTGCTGGCCGGGATACTCTCGCTAACGCGGCTGCCAGTGTCGGAGTACCCCGATGTGGTGCCGCCGTTGATCGTGGTGAGCGCCCAATACCCAGGTGCCAACCCCAAAGTGGTGGCTGAGAGCGTCGCCGCGCCGCTTGAAGAGCGTATCAACGGCGTGGAAGGCATGCTGTACATGCAATCGCAGGCCAACAGCGATGGCACCTTGGCGATCAATGTGACATTCGCGCTGGGCACCGACCCCGACAAGGCTCAGCAGTTGGTACAGAACCGTGTCTCCGAAGCGCTCCCACGCCTGCCGGCCGACGTGTTGAACCTTGGCGTCACCACCAGCAAATCGTCATCGACCCAGACCCTGGCGATTCATCTGGTGTCGCCCAACAACGAATACGACGCCAACTACCTTCGCAACTACGGCATCCTTAACATCAAGAGCCAGCTTGAACGTATCCCTGGCGTCGGCGAAGTGCGCATCTGGGGCGGCGGCGACTACGCCATGCGTATCTGGATCGACCCCGACAGCGTTGTACAGCGAGGCCTCACCGCCGGCGAAGTGGTGGCGGCCATACGAGAACAGAACATTCAGGTCGCGGCCGGCGTCATAGGCGCGTCGCCCATGAACGCGGGCGTTCCACTGCAGCTTTCGGTCAACGCCAAAGGTCGGCTGAAAACCGAAGAGGAATTCGGCAATATCGTCATCAAGACGGTACCGGACGGGGGCGTGACGTACTTGCGCGATGTGGCCCGGATCGAATTGGCCGCTTCCACCTACGCGCTTCGCTCGCTAGTCGACGGGCAGCCGGCGGTAGGCTTCGGAGTTTTCCAGATGGCGGGCGGCAACGCGCTGGACATTTCAGCCCGGGCTCGGGAAATCATGACTCAAGCCAAGGCCGATATGCCGGCAGGCGTCGATTACAAAATCGTCTTCGACCCGACCCAGTTCGTCCGTTCCAGTATCGATGCGGTGATCAGCACTCTGTTCGAAGCCATCGTGCTGGTGGTGCTGGTGGTGATCGTGTTCCTGCAAACCTGGCGCGCCTCGGTCATTCCATTGCTGGCTGTGCCGATATCCATCGTCGGCACACTGGCGTTCTTGCTGGCGTTCGGATTCTCCATCAACGCGTTGTCACTGTTCGGCCTGGTATTGGCGATCGGCATCGTCGTGGATGACGCGATCGTCGTGGTGGAAAATGTCGAACGCAACATCAGCCAAGGGTTGTCACCGCACCAGGCCACTTACCAGGCAATGGCAGAGGTGAGCAAACCCATCGTCGCCATCACCCTTACGCTGGTTTGCGTGTTCATTCCATTGGCGTTCATGCCCGGCCTTTCTGGCGGTTTCTACCGCCAGTTCGCCTTGACCATAGCCATTTCCACGGTGATCTCGGCATTCAATTCGTTGACACTTTCCCCGGCCCTCTGCGCCCTGCTGCTCAAGCCACACGGCGCGCCAAAGGATCCGCTGGAACGTGGAATCGACAAAGTCATGGGGCGTTTTTTCAAAGGTTTCAATCGTCGATTCAAGCAAGCCGAGGAGCACTATGGTGCCGGCGTACACGGTGTGCTGGCGCACAAGGGCAGGACGTTCGCGGTGTTCGCGGTTCTGCTGTGTGCCTGCGCCTGGTTGAGCCACACGCTACCGACGGGGTTCGTTCCGGCCCAGGACAAGGAGTTCCTGGTGGGTTTCGCTCAACTGCCCGCCGGTGCCTCGCTGGATCGAACCGAGCAGGTCATCCAGCAAATGAACGACATCGCGCTGAAACATCCTGGCGTTGCCCACACCCTCGAGTTTCCCGGCATGTCCGTCAACGGTCTGATGAACTCTTCAAGCTCCGGGATCATCTTCGTCATCCTCAAACCCTTTGCCGAGCGTTCCGGCGAGGAGTTGGGGGCGAACCGGATAGCGGCAGAACTCAATGCCGAGTTCAGCAAGATTGCGCAGTCCTTCACTGCGGTCTTCCCGCCGCCCCCCGTCCTTGGGCTGGGAACACTGGGCGGGTTCAAACTCCAGATCGAGGACCGCGCCAGCCTGGGTTATGTCGCACTCGACAGCGCGGTCAAAGCCTTCATGACCGAGGCTGCCAAGGCGCCGGAATTAGGCCCCCTTTTCTCCAGCTACCAGATAAACGTGCCCCAACTGGACGTCGATCTAAATCGGGTCAAAGCCAAGCAGCTCGGCGTCTCGGTAACCGATGTATTCGAGACCCTGCAGATTTACCTGGGATCTCTATACGTCAACGATTTCAACCTTTTCGGGCGTGTTTACCAAGTCAGGGCGCAGGCCGATGCGCCGTTCAGGGCCCACCCCGAAGACATCAAACGCTTGAAGGTTCGTAATGCCTACGGCGACATGGTGCCCTTGTCGACGCTGCTGTCGGTCGATCCCGGCTATGGGCCGGAAATGGTCGTGCATTACAACGCTTTTACAGCGGCGGACGTCAACGGCGCCCCCGCCCCCGGTTACTCTTCGGGCCAGGCAGAAGCAGCCATCGAGCGCATCGCCCGGCAGACCCTGCCCCAGGGCGTACGTATGGAATGGACCGACCTGACCTACCAGCAACGGCTGGCCGGTGACACGACCGCCTGGGTGCTGGCGGTCAGCACGCTCCTGGTTTTTCTGGTTCTGGCGGCGCTGTACGAAAGTCTCCTGCTGCCGCTGGCGGTGATCCTGATCGTGCCGATGGGGGTGCTTTCGGCGCTCGCGGGCGTCTGGTTGACCGGAGGCGATAACAACATTTTCACCCAGATAGGCCTGATGGTACTGGTGGGCCTGGCGTCCAAGAACGCCATCCTGATCGTCGAATTTGCAAGGGATCTGGAACGCCAGGGGCACACCCCGTCGAGCGCCGCCTGGGAGGCCAGCAAGTTGAGGCTCAGGCCGATCCTGATGACCTCGATTGCCTTTGTCATGGGCGTCGTCCCCCTGGTGATTTCCACCGGAGCCGGAGCGGAAATGCGCCAGGCGATGGGCGTCGCGGTGTTCTTCGGCATGTTGGGCGTGACCGCATTCGGATTGCTCTTCACCCCGCTCTTCTACGTCCTGGTTCGCAGTGTTGGCCGCCGGCTACCCCAGGCCCGGTCAATTCCCATTGCGGACACATACATCCGTTAACACCGGAACTCCAGCGCGTTTTTCTGCATTCGGCGCGCCTCTAGACTGCAAACGTCCCCAACCCTTGCGAGAAATGCCATGACACGTGTCGTTCGGTTCCATGAGTATGGTGATCCAGAGGTCCTGCGAATCGAGGATTTACCGGTCGCCCAGCCAGGCCCTGATGAGGTCCGCATCCGGGTAAAAGCCATCGGTCTCAACCGCGCCGAATCCATGTTCAGGCGCGGCCAGTACCTTGAGCAGGCTGAGTTTCCCAGCCGGCTGGGGTACGAAGCAGCCGGTTTTGTCGAAGCCTTAGGCGATGCCGTACACGATTTTGAGATAGGCGATCCGGTCAGCCTCGTTCCCCCTTCGAGCATCGCTCGATGGGGAACCTATGCCGAGCAGGCGGTGGTGCCGGCGGCGATGCTGGTCAAACATCCGGACAGCCTCAGCCTCGAACAGGCCGCTGGCGTCTGGATGCAATATCTCACGGCCTGGGGCGCGTTATTGCCCGTCGCCGGACTGGTTGCAGGTGACATCGTGCTGATAACCGCCGCTTCGAGCAGTGTAGGCCTGGCTGCCATTCAGATTGCCAACCGTGTAGGGGCGATACCTATCGCGGTGACCCGTGGCGAGGAAAAGGTCCGCAAGCTGCTGGCGGCCGGTGCCGCTCATGTGATTGTCAGCGACAAGGAAAATCTGGCGGTACGTGTCGGGGAGATCACGGCCGGCGATGGCGCCAGGGTTGTCTTCGATCCAGTGGGCGGTCCGGCTATCGAGCCGTTGGCGGATGCCACCCGTCGCGGCGGCATTATCATCGAGTACGGAGCCTTGAGCAGCGAGCCCTCGCCCTTTCCGCTGTTCACCGTGCTAGGGAAAAGCCTCACGCTGCGAGGCTACCTGCTGCACGAAATCGTCAACGACCCGGTCCTGTTTGCCCAAGGCAAGGCGTTCGTCTCCAGCGGCCTGATCGAGGGCAGCCTGTCCCCTGTAATCGCCAGAACCTTTACCTTCGACGAGATCGTCGAGGCCCATGAATACCTGGAGGCCGGTGAGCAGTTCGGCAAAGTCATCGTGACCCTGGAGGACCGGCCATGAAAATGTTCAACCCGTTGTTCTTCATCGCGCTGGGTTTGTTCGGGGTCTACACCATCGAGTTCGGCGTAGTCGGTATCTTGCCGGTGATCATCGAACGCTACAGCGTCAGCGCCTCTCAGGCGGGCTATCTGGTGGGCCTGTTCGCCCTGATCATTGCGGTATTCGGCCCCTTCATGGTGCTGTTGTTTTCACGTTACAACCGCAAGCGGATCCTGACCCTGTCGTTGTTCATTTTTGCCGGTTCCAGCGCCTTGTCGGCCTATGCGCCCGATTACGGATGGCTTGCGGTCCTGCGGATCATTCCGGCGTTCTTCCATCCGGTGTATTTCTCTCTGGCTTTTGTCGCAGCGGTGTCTCTTTATCCCAAGGAACAGGCTACGCAAGCGACGGCCAAAGCGTTTGTCGGCACCAGCATGGGCATGGTCCTGGGCGTGCCTATCACCACCTGGATCGCCGCACGCTTCTCCTACGAGGCGGCCTTTCTGTTCTGCACCGCAGTCAATGTGATCGCCGGCCTCGGCATCATCGCCCGGCTACCCGATACCTTTGCCGGACAGCGAACCCCTTATGGGGAACAGCTGGCTATCCTGCGCAAACCGACGCTGTGGCTCAATATCCTGGCCTCCACCCTGATCTTCGGTGCGATGTTTTCGGTGTACTCCTACAGCGCCGAATACCTGTCTCGTGAAGCCGGCATGAGCGGTGAGGTGATCAGCGCCATGTTGATCCTCTTTGGTGTGGGAGGTGTAGCCGGTAATTTGCTGGCGGGCCGCTTGCTGTCCAGGAACAAAGTGAGTACCACGCTGATGCATCCGATCATGCTGGGTGCGTCCTACCTGATCCTCCATTTCTTCGCCAGTGCAGCCATTTTGCCGATGGTGTTGATCGTCGTGCTGTGGGGCGCCACACACACCAGTGGCCTGATCGTAACGCAGGTATGGTTGACCTCCGAAGCCCCGGAGGCTCCCGAGTTTGTGACGGGACTCTACATTTCATTCATCAATTTGGGCGTGACGCTCGGTGCAACCGCCGGCGGCTGGTTCCTCGCACGCTTGGGAATGGAAGGAACCATCGTCAGCGGGCTGGTTTTCTGTGCACTGGCAGCTGCGACAATCGCGACCAAGGTGCTTGTGTATGGAGCCCGACAACCAGGCCTTGCGTCGGAAACCCAGGCGGTTTTGCACTAAAGTCATTCCTCGGAGACCGTGGCCTGCCACGGTCTTTCTCGAACTCAGCGGAGTTTTTATCGGTCAGAACCACTCGGACGGAGTTACGATATGGATGTTAGCAGCACTTCACTCACCGCCTCGCAGGCCGTCGATTTCCCTGTGGACAGCACCCAGTTCGATTGGGAGAACCTTCGGTATTTCATCGCCTTCGCGAGAATACGCTCCCTGGCTGCCGCAGCGCGGTCGTTAAACGTCGAACACGCGACTGTTTCACGGCGGATAGCGGCCCTTGAAACGGCACTGAAAATACGCCTGGTGGACCGGCGCAGCCACCGATACGAATTGACCGAAAACGGCGAGCGGATCGCCCAGTTGGGTAACCGCATGCAGGAAACTGCCTGCGCGCTGAGCCGCGCGGTCTGCGCGATCCGCACCGATAAAGTCGCAGACATTACCCTCAGCTCACCTCCCCACCTGACGACGCATTTCATTGCGCCCCGTCTCGGTCAGCTAAGGGAGCAATGTCCTGGCGTCAACGTGCGGATCCTGTCCAACCCCCGCATGGCCTCCATGGCAAGGCGCGAAGCGGATATCGCGATCAGCGTCGGACGACCGACCGAGACGGACCTGGTCGTGCGGAAGATCGGCACCCTGGATTTCGGTTTTTTCGCCGCGCAATCCTATCTCCAGGGCCGTGCCCCCTCAGCCTATGAATTCATCGCCCATGACGATGAACAAGAACCCTCCCCTCAGCGCATCTGGCTGGAGAATGCCGCGGGCCAAAGGCCAGTGGTGCTAAGGGTCAAATCCTTCGATGTACAGGCCGAAGCGGCCAGGGCCGGCGCCGGTATCGCCTTGCTCCCCGTATTCATGGCCAATCCTCAAAGCGGCCTGCACAGGGTCTCGATCGAAGAGCGGCCGTTACATGCTGAGCTATGGCTGGTGGTCCATCGCGACATGCGAACGGCTCCCGGAATAAGGGCCATGATGGACTTCATCATTCATTGCTTTGCACAGCAACATCGTTAATAAAAGGTTCGACCCGACTGGGAATTTTTTAACAGCAGCTGTTAAAAACAACCTGTTTACAATCTGCGGAATGTTGTCCAGTATCGAATCAGGTCAGGCGAACGAGTTTTCGCTGAAATCATGACCTCGTAGAAAACCGTTACATTCCTATAATAATAATCCCCCTGCCTTTTACGCCAATAACGCCGCCACTGTCGGCTGATCGTTATGCGTATACGGCTGCGCAAGACATTGTTACTCCTGGTTACCTCTGCTTATTCGAAGTTAAAGCGGCACACTTGCGTGCCTTCGAAACATGAAAAAGGGACTGTATTCATGAGCCAGATAAAGATTATCGATGTCACGCTGCGAGACGGTGGATACCGCAATGATTTCAACTTCACCGTTGATTATGCCCAGTCTGCAATTTCTCAAATGGTCGAAGCCGGCATTCCGTACTGCGAAATCGGTTACCGCAACGGTTCGTTCGTACGCAAGCACGAGCATGGGCTCACCAGCGCTGTCGACGCCCAGTACCTGAGTGCGGTCCATGACGCCGCCGCGGGGCGGATCGACTTGTGCGTCATGGTGCATCCGCACAATGTCGATGCCAGCGACTTCCAGCTGCTTCAGGAATATGGCGTGTCGATGATCAGGGTTTGCCTGCGCCGCGACCGTCTGGACGACGGGTTGGCCACCGTGCGACTGGCCAAGGCTCATGGCTTCCAGGTAAGCGCCAATATCACCCATGTCACAACCCTGGGTCCTGGGGAAATTTCCGATATGAGCCTGCGCGCGGAAAACGCCGGGGCAGACCTGCTGGTGTTCGCGGACTCCAACGGCAACATGATACCTGCCGATGTAGACCGGCTGATCACTCGGATATCCAGCCGGGTCCTGATCCCCTTGGGCTTCCATGCCCACAACAACCTTTCCCTGGCGCTTTCCAATTCCATTGCCGCCATGGATGCCGGCGCCGAATACATCGATGCTTCAATCTGTGGCATGGGCAAGGGGGCGGGCAATCTGCACCTGGGTGTTTTTGTCGCCTACCTGCACCGTGCCGGCATTCGCAATGACTATGACCTGGTGAGTGCCCTGCATTTATCCCAGCTCACCGCCGACACCGTGCCCGCCAGCAGCCTGCCATTGTCGCTGACAGATGTCATGATGGGCACCTACAACATGCCCTTCGATGTTCAGCAACGCCTGGATGATGTGATAAAGGCGTACAGCCCCGCTTCAACTTTCCACGCTTTGCAGATATTGCACGAACAGGGTAGCCGCAAGCCGGAAAAGTCTATAAAGCCATTGCCGACGACTCTATCGCCCTCCCTGGCAAGCGGAGGTATCCGCTAATGAGCCGGCGACAACAAGTATGTGTATTGCCAGGTGACGGCATTGGCGTCGAAGTTACCGACGCGGTACTGCCGTTATTCGAAGCCCTTGGATTGCCCATCGATCTAAAGTTTGGGGATATCGGTTGGAGCTGTTGGCAGAAAGAAGGAAATTGCATTCCAGATAAAACCTGGGACTTGATCAATGAAAGTGACGCCACGTTATTAGGAGCGATTACCAGCAAGCCTCTTCGTGAAGCGGAAGCGGAACTTTCATCGATACTCAGGGGAACCGGGCGAGTCTATGTTTCTCCGGTTATCCAGCTTCGCCAAAAACTTGGACTGTTTGCCAATGTACGGCCTGTCACCGATGTACTGGGCAACAACCGCTATCGTTTTTCGGTGATTCGAGAGAATACCGAGGGCCTGTATGCTGGGCTGGATTTTGCCAGCATTCCGCAGGCGTTCGAACCGATACTGGCTGAGCGCGAACGCAATGGCGCGCCATGGTCGCGAGAGAGTTGCACCGATGCCACGATGACGGTGCGCCTGCAAACCCGCGCAGGACTACTGCGCCTGTTCCGCTTTGCCTTCGAGTACGCACGCCAGCAGGGCCACGAGCGCGTCACGCTGGCGGACAAACCCAACGTCCTGCGGTACAGCGGCGCGTTTGCCCGAGAGATCCTGGAGTCGGTTGCCGCGGACTTTCCCGACATCCAGTTCAACATCGATAACGTCGACGCCGTTGCGTTGTGGATGGTCCGACGGCCCGAGCGCTTCGGGGTGATCGTGGCGGAAAACATGTTTGGCGACATTCTTTCCGACCTCGGGGCCGGGGTCATGGGTGGCCTGGGCCTGGCGCCCAGCGCAAACATCGGGGCCCAGGGTGCCTACTTCGAACCGGTCCATGGCAGCGCGCCCGCCTACGCCGGCCAACGTCGGGCCAACCCGAGCGCAATGTTCCTGTCGGTCGCGCTGATGCTCGAGCACCTCGGACATCGGCACTCCGCCCAGGCGATTCGCAACGCCGTCTCCCAGGTCGCACGCAGTGATTGCCGCACCTACGACCTGGGCGGAACGGCCAATACCTTCGAAGTGGCGGCCGCCATCGTCAAGCAAGCTCTCGAATGGGTGGCGCGGCTTGACGGGCTGACATCCCGGCAGTCCGGAGACCAGGACAAGCACGGCCTGAAAAAAGGAGCCCATGCATGAACGCCATCATTTCTCCCGCTTTGCAAAACAACCATGCGCTGCTCAAGGCCTGCGAGGCGCTCGACACCGCCAGCCTGTCAGATGCACTCGACAGCCTGGGGCTGGCCGGGGGCCTGGCCGGCCTCAACAACCAGCAGGTGCCAGGGACCCGTTGTATCGGCTTCGCCTACACCGTGTTGTACGAGCCAGTCCAGGAACGGAACGGCTTCAGGTCCGCCGCCAATTACATCGATGAAGTGCCGCCCGACGCGGTCATCGTTTCCAGCAATCCCGGGCGCACGGACTGCACAACCTGGGGCGACATCCTGACCCATGTGGCGATAAGCCGAGGCATTCGAGGAACGCTGATCGACGGGGCCGCGCGGGATATCGATACGGTCCAGCGCCTGAACTACCCGTTATTCAGTCGAGCCCGCTTCATGCAATCGGCGAAAAACCGAGTGCAGCTCAAGGCAACCCAGATACCCGTGCAGATATCCGGGGTGACGATCAATCCGGGCGACGTGATGGTGTGCGATAGCAGCGGTTGCCTGGCAATTCCGGCAGACAAGGCCCAAGAGGTCATCCGGCGTGCCCAGGCTGTCGAGCAGACAGAGAAGGACATTATCCAGAGCGTGAGCAATGGCTACACCCTGGAACAGGCCCGCGCCCTGCACCGCTACGACCAGCCTTGGCTGTCATCCAAGGAAAAGCAGGCGAACGCTTGATTTCGACTTATTTCCCCATTCGAAAGAGTATTCAAGACATGACCACTGCAAACGTGTCCATTCGCAAGCCTAATCCGGTTCGCGACAGCCAGAACAAAATCAAACTCGGCGTGTTCGGTTTCAACATCGAAGGCGGTTGCACACTGACCACCGTTCCAGAGCGCCACAGGGCAGCCGATTGGCAAAGCAACCTGGCGATCGCCACACTGGCCGATCGCGCAGGCCTTGAGCTTTTGCTACCCGTGGGCCGCTGGCGAGGCTGGGAAGGCGCCAGCAATCCGATGGGCGTTTCCTACGAAACCTACACCTGGGCAGCAGGCCTGGCATCGGTCACCGAGCAGATCGCGCTGTTCACTACATCACACTTGTCCACCGTCCACCCATTGTTTGCCGCCAAGCAGGCGGCGACCATCGATCACATCAGCGGCGGTCGCTTCGGGTTGAACATGATCTGCGGTTGGTTCGGCCAGGAAATGGGCATGTTCAATGGTCACCAGCGTGACCACGATAAACGCTACGACCATGCCGATGAGTGGATAGCGATCGCTAAAAAAGCGTGGGAGGCCAACGGGTACTTTGACTACGAGGGCGAGTTCTTCAACGTCAAGCAAGGCTACGCGGAGCCCAAGCCGATCAACCGGCCGTTTCTGATGAACGCTGGTGGCTCCCCAAGGGGCCGGCAATTCTGCGCCCAACATTGCGATGCCGCGTTCCTGATCCTCAAGCATGAAGATGACGATGACACCATCCGCGCGCAGATCAAGGCCTATCGCGACCTGGCACGCCTGGAACATGGCCGGGAACTGCAGATCTGGGTCTACGCCTACGTCGTCCACGAAGACACACTGGACCAGGCGCACCAGCAACTCGACTACTACGTGACCCAGCACGGGGACGACGCGGCGCTGGATAACGTAACCCGCGAGATCGGCGTACAAAGCGGCATGTTCAAGGACGCCGCCGATGCCGAGCGTTTTCGCTTCCATTTCAAGGCCGGTTTTGCCGGCGTGCCGTTGGTGGGCACCGCCCAGATGATCGTCGACCAGATGCAGCGCTGGTCCGACCTGGGGGTGGACGGCATCAACTTGACCTGGCTGGACTACCAGAGCGGGCTTCAGCGCTTCGTCAAGGAGGTATTGCCCTTGATGGAGCAAGCCGGCCAACGCGCGCCGCACAAGCCGGGCAGGATCATGGAGGCCGTGGCATGAGCAGATATTCCCAGGCCCGCAGTGCTACGGGCAATGTCACGGTCCTGCCGATCACCACGGACGTGGTTTCTGGCGAACTGGCGGATCAGTTCAAGCACGCCATGCGCAGGTTGACATCGAGCGTGGCGATCATTGCCAGCCGCGACGGCGATGCCCCGGTGGGCATGGTCGCGACCGCTGTGATCTCAGTCAGCACCAGCCCCCCTGCTCTGCTGATATGCATCAACCGCTCAGCCAGCCTCCACAGCCCGCTCATGCTATCCGGGCGCTTTAGCGTCAACCTGTTGAGCGCGACCCATAGCGACCTGGTGCCGGTGTTCGCCGGCCAGGTCAAAGGGCCCGAACGTTTCGCCCATGGTCAATGGGAAGACATTCAGGGCCTGCCCTGCCTGGCGGATGCGCAATCGAGCCTTGTCTGCACCTTGGACAGTCACCTCAGCTACGGCACCCACGACGTGATCATCGGTCGCGTCGACGCAGTCCGGTTCGCCGACTGCATCAATCCACTGCTTTGGGAAAACGGCAGCCCGGCGATATCCGCCCGCCTGACGCAATGACCCGCCCCAATCCCAAGGAGAATGACTCATGACACAAATCGAACAATTCCAGGCACCGCAATCGGGCGAAGACCAGGCCATCTTCCTGGTGAACGTCGTCCATGTGAACCCGGGCCAGCAAGATGCCGCCCTCGCCGTCCTGCGCGAAACCGTCCAGTACGTGGCGCAAACCTACCCTGCCTTCCAGTGGAGCCGACTGTACAAGAGCCTCGATGGCAAAACGGTCATCAACCAGGCCCAATGGAGCAGTAAGGATGCCTTTGATTCGTTGTTTCAGGACGAGTCATTCATGTCACGTTATTCAGGGCTCAAGGACACCGGGACATGGGAGTTCCACCTTTACCAGGTGAGCGATTTCATTCCTCAGGCCCTGGCCGCGGCGCTCATCGCTGAATAAATCCCAAAGCCAGAACGGGCAGGCCGAAACGGCCTGCCCGCACGAGAACAGGAGTATCGATATGGCTGAGCTAAACACGCGCCTTACACAGGCCTTCAATATTTCCCACCCGATCGTCCTCGCGCCCATGGGGGGAGCCTCTGGGGCCAGGCTGGCCACTGCGGTATCCCAGGCCGGAGGGCTGGGCCTGGTCGGCGCCAGCTATGGCGAGGAGCGGTGGATGCGCACCGAGCTGGCGCCCATGCGGGACCTGAAGCAACCATGGGGCGTTGGCCTGGTGATGTTCACCGTAGCCCGAAACATGGCGCTGCTGGACCTGGCACTGGAATACGGACCAGACGCCGTCGCATTGTCGTTTGGCGATCCTGCCGCATTCGTGCCGATCATCCATCGGGCCGGCGCGAAAGCCATCGTACAGATTCATGAGCTTGACCAGGCCACTGCGGCCCTGGACGCCGGGGCTGATGCCTTGATCGTCCAAGGTGCCGAAGCCGGCGGGCACAGCTTGCGCCGGGGCCTGATGCCATTGTTGCCTGCGGTGCAGGATCGGGTCGGGGACAAAATCCCGCTGATTGCGGCCGGCGGCATCGCAGACGGGCGTGGCGTGGCAGCGGCGCTGATGCTGGGTGCCGATGGGGTCATGCTGGGCACACGCTTGCTCGCGACCGAGGAGGCCCTGCCTTCGGCCGCGTTCAAGAAGCGCCTGATCGAATCCAGCACGTCGGACACCGTGCGCACCCGGATCTTCGATCTGGTGCGTGGCATCGAATGGCCTGAGCACTACAGCGGCCGGGCCATTGCCAACCGCTTCTCGCAAGCTTGGCTGGGGCGCGACGAGGCATTGCGAGAGGCGCCGGATTCGATTCGCCAGGACTACGCCAGGGCGGTGCTCGCTGATGATCTCGACAACCGGGCGATCTGGGCAGGTGAAGTATTGGACCTGGTAGGCGACATCAAGCCCGCCCGCCAGATCGTCCATGACCTGTTAAGCGAAACCACGCGCATCTTGCGCAACAGCCAGCAACTGCTGGCTCTCGGCAAAATCGCCTGATCATCCGGAGAAGGATTATGCAAACGTCCAATGCAGTCAGCCGCCGTTGGGGCAACGGCAATCAACTGGCAGTGGTCATGTCGCCGGTCATGCCCGTATGGGATGAAGGGCAGTTCTTCCAACCCATGATCGCACCACTGGTAAAAGCGGGTTACCGGATAGTGGTCTTCGACACGCTATCGCTGCTGGGCGACGAAAACGAATCGCTTGAAGAGTTTTCACAGCGCTGGCGCCAAGAGTTGTCGGCGTTGGGCCAGATCGATCTGCTGGTGGGATCGGCCTTGGGTGGCGCGGTCGTCCAGGCGCTACTCGGCACCAGCCTCGCCCCGCACATCAGCAAAGTGCTATTGCTGTCCTCCCCTGCCTTCGCCGATGGAATCCTCGACGGTCGACTGGGGAAGATGGCTGACCTGGCCCTGCTCGGCGATCTCGAACAAGCGCTCCAGCTACTCGACCAGCTTGTACAACCGGCGACCCGGATACGTCCCAGCGGGCCAATCGCCATCGACCAGGCCAGCGCCGCACGCCAGGCCAGGCGCCTGCACCTGGGTTTCCGGCTGCTTAATCGCCTCGACCTGCGACAAGCGAGCCACGGTTTTTCCGGCGCACTGCTGGCGGTTTATGGCGAACAGTCGCAGCTGGTGCGGGGTATAAACGTGCATGTCAACGATCAGGCCCGCCACTGCCGGTTATCCATTCCCGATGGCGGCATGCGTCCATTGCTCGACGCGCCGGCATTGGTCATGCGCACCGTGCGCGATCACCTGGGCATCAACCTGGAGGTGGCCGCATGAGCCGCCCGCTGGGTTTGTTCGAGGCTGACTTCATCGATGTGCATTATCACGCCGGTCCCGACGCGTACCTGCGGCGCCATGGCGTGATGGAGGCCGGTCGGCATTACCGCTCGTTGAACGGCTGGGTGGTGCTGAAGAACCACCTTGGCTGCAGCGCGTCCCAAGCCTGGGAGGCCAGGCAGGAAGGGCTTCCGGTTTCAGGCTCGGTGGTTCTCAATGAAATCGCCGGCGGTATCGATTTCAGGGTGGTGCAGCGTTCGCTGTGCCACCACGGGGACAGCGAAGCCCGGCTGATCGTGCACCTTCCCACCGTCACAGGTCGCTCCCACCAGTCCCGCCTCAAACGCAACAGTAGTCATTGGATTCTGGATAAATACCCCATCCGGCCGCTCACCGTCAGTCAGGAGGGGAAACTCAATGCGCAAACCCTGGATGTGCTGCGGATGGCCCGGGACTATCCGATCGTCATTTCCACCGGTCATGCCGACGCCCGGGAAGTACGTCTTTTGGTAGACGCGGCGGTGCGGTTGGATGTGCCCAGGCTTATGCTCAACCAGCCGGCCAATCCCTTGACCGGGTTGGACGCCACCGCTCTGCTGGAGCTGGCTCAAGCGCCCATGGTCTACACCGAACAAACCGCCCTGACCTATCTGCTCGGCTACCAGCCCTGGGGAGACTTCAGCAAGGTCCTGTGCGAAGTCCCCAGGGCGCTCTACAGTTCCGACCTGGGCCAGACCTCTCAGCCTGATATCGAACAATGGCAGGTAGACAGCTTGCTGTGGTTTGAAAAAATGGGGTTAGGCACTGAGCGAGCGCAGCAGGTCAGCAAAGGGCACGCGCAGGCACTGTTGCAGCTGGCGTTGTAGTGCGCAAGGCGCGCGCTTTGTTCGCCAGTAGGTCGGCGCGTCGCTCAGCGCTGAAGCAAACCTTCAGCGCCTCGTTGCATCGGCCCGATGCCAAGTCGCTTTCGCCCAACATCCGGGCGGTGCGCTTACCCATTGAGCAGGCGGCCACCGTCAACGACGATTTCAGAACCCACGGTCCAGCGCGACTCGTCGGACGCCAGATACAGCACCGCTTTGGCAACCTCCTCGGCCGTACCGAAGCGGCCAAGCGGAATGCTTGCCGTGATCTCCTTGTTGACTTGCTCGCGATACGCATCCGCAACCCCGAGCTTATCGTACAGGGGGGTGTCGATCGGTCCGGGGCTGACGGCGTTGACACGGATACCGCGTCCCAGCAGTTCAGTCGAAAGTGTCTTCGACATGTTCAACAATGCAGCCTTCGTGGCGGCATACACGGACGAGCGGGCCGCGCCCACATGTGCGCTGATGGAGGTGTTGAGTACGATGCAAGCAGGATTCGCAAAGGCCGGCAGCAACGCCTGCATCAGGAAGTAAGGGCCTTTGACATTGATGTCGAAAGAGCGCTCGAACATCTCTGGTGTCCACTGCTCGATGGGCAGCCAGACAGATATCCCGGCATTGAGGAAAGCAACATCCAACTGGCCGTAGTGGTCCTTGACGGCTTGTGCCAGTTCCTGTTGCGCGGCGACACTGGCCGAGTCGGCCCGTAGTACCAGGACTTCGGATCCCAGTTCAGCCTGAGCTTTGACGATCGAATCGGGATTGACGCCCGTGACGATGACCCGGGCGCCTTCGGCCAGAAACTGCTTTGCGGTTTCCAGGCCGATGCCACTGGTGCCGCCAGTGATGAGAGTACGTTTACCTTGCAAGCGCGACATTTGGTTTCTCCTGGGAATAGCGACCCACACGGTCGGGATGGAGAATGTGCGCTCATGCCAACAAATAGATAAGATCCAGCTTTTGAATATGATTCATGCAGAAATTACATGAATCCAGGGAGTGGTATGGATCGGTTTCTCTTGATGTCATGCTTCGCACGCGCCGTGGAAACCGGAAGCTTTTCCGCTGCGGGCCGCGACCTGGGACTGGGGCAACCCAATGTCAGTCGCTACGTGGCGGCGCTGGAAGAGCATTTGCAGACGCGTCTGCTTCACCGCTCGACGCGAAAGCTGTCTTTGACGCCGGAGGGTGAACGCTACTATGCGGACGTGCGGCGAATCCTCGATGCGGTGGATGAATCCGAGTCGTCCTTGCGAAACATCATCGAGCCGTCGGGACTCTTGCGTGTAGCCTGCCCGACAGCGCTTGCACACGCGTTCGTGCTGCCGCACGTACCGGCGTTTCTGGAGCGTTACCCCCAACTGACCCTGGATCTTCAGCTCAACGATCGCTACGTGGATCTGGTCAATGAAGGAACCGAACTTGCCATTCGCATCGGACACCTGGAAGACAGCGCCCTGCGCGCCCGGCGTCTTGGATGGTACGACCGCGTCTTCGTGGCCAGCAAGGACTACCTGGGCAAACGCGGAGTCCCGCTGACACCGGATGACCTGCGCGACCACGACTGCGTCATCTACACCCTGCTGGCGTCCGGGGCGACCTGGCGCTTGCGTGACGCTGAAATTGCGGTTTCCGGCAGGTTCCGGGTCAACTCGCCCGACGCCGTGAGTGCTGCGGTCACGGCAGGCTTGGGGGTGGGACATGGGCCCGCGTGGCTGTTTGAGGAAGGCTTGAGCAGTGGTCGATTGCAACTCATCCTGGCGGACCACGTCGCTCCGCCCGTCCCGGTGCAGATCGTCTATGTCGCCAACAGACTGCTCCCCACGCGGGCAATCGTGTTCATGGACTTCATGGCTGAGGTGTTCTCGAGAACTGCGGCCCTGAACGGCAATATTCCTTTTCCGGTGCCGTGAAAGGACATGGTGACTGGATTCAGAGGTCTGGATCACGGTCTGCTCCAGATCGGCCGTCTCGTCGGTTGGCCCTCATTTGAACCGTTTCGGCTCCGGCAATGAGCAAGGTTCATCGCACATCGCAGCTACCACGACGTCAGGCGTATCTGCTGCCGCAGAACTTATTCCTTGATGGCCAATAGCTATCTGCCGATAATCCCCTCCCTTCAAAAAAGCACATAAGGATTTGCTGTGAAGAAGCTCTATCTGGCTCTACCAATCTGCGCTCTGTTGCTCCAGGGCTGTGGTGTCACCATGACCCGCTATGAACCCGATTTCCAGAACGTTCAGCAGCTCAAGAAAAACGAACCCATGCAGCCTCTGCGCGAAGCACAGGTAAATGCCGATTCCGGCCAAGGGTCGCTGATGGTGCGCATGAACCCGATTTCCTCCCCCGCAGGCAGCGTTCCATTGCATATCCAGGCCGCGATCAACGATGAGCTTCGCCAGGCGGGTCTGTTGGACCCACGTGCTGACCGGCAGCTGCAGGTTCAGCTGGTCAAGAGTCAGCTGACCGCAGGCATGGGCACTGGGCACGGGCAACTGGCGGCACGCTTCACGCTGCGTAAAGGTGATCAGGTGTTGTACGAGTCCACCAAGGACGTGCAACGTGAATGGGACAGTAGTTTCATTGGCGCAATCGCCATTCCGGCAGCCGCGAACAATTACAACCCGATGGTGCACGATCTTCTCAAGAGCCTGTACAGCGACCCACAGTTCACTCAAGCGTTGAAGTAATAAAGAAAAGAGCCGCGATTGCGGCTCTTTTTTTCATCAGTGTCAGCCCCTTGGAATGCGGGTGTCGACAGCGGAGTATTTCATGCGGTTGGTGTCGACCCAGTTCTTCAACAGCGCATTGACCTGCCGGTTGAAGGTATCGGTGACCGCAGCCTTGGGCGTGTTGCCTGCCAGCGGCAGGAACCAGATGCCGATCCAGGTATTGATCGCATCATGATTGCTGGACTTGGCCAGGGGCTGTCCTTGATCGTCCAGGGTTTCAAGGCTCATGGTGTACTGGTCGGTTCCTACCGCGGGTATCACACCCAGTGTGAAACCACTGATGAACGCCAATACCAGCTGTCCGCCGCCTGGCGCATGGTTATAGACCTTCAGTCGAAGGCTGTAGTCGCCTGGTTGCTTCTGGAACTCGTCGAAGACCACCCGCCCGAAGAGCCCCGATTCATCGAAGGTTCGTTTCAGCTCGGGCTTGAGCATGTCACGCGCCTGTGGCACCTCGGTGGCCTTGGCATTGCCAGGTTCGCCTTGATAGAAATCGAAGTCGACATAAACGTTTGGCTTGTTCGAGTAGCTGGCCATTGAAGGCAGGTTCACGGGTGCGACTTCATCTTTGGTGAAACTGGCGCATCCACTGAGGCTCAGGGCCAAGGCGAGGCCTATGGCTTTTGCAAATTGCATATCAACTTCCTTGCGTGAATTTCTACATGCCGCTCACTGAGAGGGGCACGAATTCTAGCCGGATCCAGCTGAAATCAAAAGGCCATCATCTCTAGGCTCTCTCCCCTCGCCTGGGCTTTACCTCGCGACCCGCGCCGCGTACAAGCCGGCCGCAATGACCATGCAGCCTCCTGTCACCGTCCAGATATCGGGAAGCTCGCCAAAGAACAACAATCCAATGAGCGTAGCGAACACCAGCAGCGTGTAATTGAAAGGCTGCAAAGTAGAAGCCGTCGCATAGCGCAGGGCCTGGAACAGTAGCAGCTGGGCCACGACGCCGGTGATCGAAAGGACGCCCAGCAATGCCCATTGCAACGGATTTGGCGCGACCCAGCCGGGAAATCCCACCAGCGTGATGGCGGCCGCTCCCACCAACCCCATATAGAGCATGTTGGTGGCGAAGGCGTCGCCCTGGCTGATTCTTCGCGTCAGGACGTTGAAAACAGCGAAGCACAGCGCTGCAATCAGGGGAATAAGCGCCGCCAGCTCGAATACCCCGCTACCCGGGCGCAGGATGACCAGGGTGCCGGCAAAGCCTACCGCTGCCGCCAGCCATCGGCGGATTCCGACGAATTCCTTCAGGAAAATGCCGGCCAAAGCCAACGTCATCAACGGGAATACCGCAAAGAGTGCGTGGGTTTGCGCCAGTCCCAGATAACGCAGGCCGATGCCGAACAAGGCGATCTCGCCAATGCCGATCAGCGCGCGGATGACCTGCAGATAAGGGTGACGGGTTCTGGACGCGGCGCGCAAACCACCCTTGCAAAGGCTGTAGACGATGGCGAACGCGAGGAAGGCCCAATACCTGACCATCACCAGTTGGGTGACCGGAAGGTCCCTCACCATGACCTTGGTGATCGCGTCCTGGAACGCGAATATCATCATCGACAGCAGGCACAGGACAATCCCCAGCTGCGGGCGAGGCACCTGCTGCGCCAAGGGTATGCGTTCCATTGGGTCACTCATGAGAATCCATCGGCGTCAGCAGGTCATCAGCACACTGCCCCTTAGCTGGGCGCCTCGATATTCCAGAAACGACCTGTGGCTGGTCGAGGACGTCTGAGGTAGGACGGTAGCGTCCGGCTACGGTGCGCGAACGCTGCTTGCAGGCAAACATGAACTTTCGCCTGTCATTGCTGGAGGCGTTTGCTCAAGGCATACGCACCCGATGCGATCGGGATCAGATTTTTTTCAGTAGCCCGGTTCGTTGTATGTGCGATAGCCATAATTTAGGGTGATAGCCATCAAAAAGAGCGACTGCTTTTTCACCTCCGGCCAGATCTGCTGCTCCTATCGCTGCCCCCGCTATGGCACCTGGTGGTCCAGCCAGGAACAAACCGGCAACCGTACCGACGCCGGTGGACATCCCGAACCTGACCCAATTCGTCCATGACTTTTTGGACGGCAGCCGCTTTTCAGCCGAATCATAGGCTGCACGTACATCAAGATCGGCTTTCAGATTTCTTGCCAGCCAAGACTTCAGGTCGTGGGCTTCATCACTCAAGATGATGTCCACGATGTCTTTGATTTCCTCTTCTCGCCTGAGTGAACTTGAAGCGAGCTTTTCAAACGTTGGAAGATTCTGAACCTTATGAAGTTGCTCGATTACACCCTTTGCCGCGAAATGGTCAGCTTCTGGGGAGGCGCCTTTCAATCGTTTGATGGGGTAGCACAATTCCAATAACTGAGGTAACTCCAGATCCATTTCCATGGAGGGGACCCCGGCCAGCATCAGGTCATTCATTCTGGCGACCCCGGTTATTGCACCACTCAGATAGTACCGCGCGCTGGGAAAGAGAAACTCATAACCTGGACGCCCTGCGTAATAAGCGAAGGCATCTTCAATGACATCCCTGGCTGGCAACCAGGTCGAGTAGTTGAATCCAATCGGGTCAACGAACGTGTCTTCTATGTCCTTGAACAGCGCATCGCGATCACTGCCATGCTTATGCATGTCCCTGTCGCGGACACTGGCGAAAAATCGATCGCGATCATACGTTTGCGGCTCGACGCCGTTTGCATGACTTAACGAGTAGGACGGGCAAAAACGAATACGTTTTTTCTGTATCAGCAGATGGAGGGGGCCCGTATCAAAAGCTGCCTCCAGTCGGTTCAATACCGCAGCGTCGAGTGGAATCACGACTTCGTCATGAACGAGCAGACAATCCGCCAGGTAGCCAACATGATCTGAAACTGAAAAACACAGGTCAGCTGCGATACCTATGCGCTCAGGTAGCTGGAATTCAGTGGCGGATGCATTTTGATTCATTTGGCTTCCTTGCTCGAATTGGCTCTTGAAAACGTCCAGCGTAGCTCGATTGACCCTCAGACAACGCCATCACTTTACCATCATTTTTTCCATGGCAAGAACCAGCGTCGTAGTGATCGCCACCCAGATATCCGCTGGCAAGGCGTGCAGGCCTACGATCTTTTTTCGGGCCAGGAGGAGCAATACTGGCGGGCTATACGTAGCGGAGCCACGGTAGGCCATGCAAATCAAAGGTCCAGGGTGCCCTTGATCAAGGCACTGAGCACCCCTGCCACATCGGCGTCCTGCTCGTTCAACAGACACAGCGGAATACCTTGCAAGGCAGCCTGCGAACCCGCCGATCCCGCCCCTGTCAGGGCCAGTGGACAGGCGATTTCCATCTGCAACGAACGCAGCCGCTTGGCCAGGATCGGGCTCACTGGTGCCTGTACCGCAATCACCAGCGCAGCAGGCTGGATCGCCGCGCAGAGCAAGGGGAGCTCCTCCAGTGGTTGCCCACAGCCGAGCACTTCGATGCGTTGTTGCCTACCGCTCAACAGCACACCGGCGCACAGCAGTTGCAACTCGGCATGCCCTTCGGTGCCCGCCAGCAGTACGCGCGGGGCTTCGACCTGGTTCATCTGCAAGCGCAGCATGAGGCGAGCGCGCAGGAAGGTATCGAGCAGCAGCCATTGACTGCACTCGCCAAACGCGCTGCCTGATGACAGCTCGTGCCAGGCCGGCATCAACACTTCACGCAATGCCGTTGCCCTGGGCAGGAGCGTGAACAGTTGCTGATAAGTCTCTTCCAGCGCTTGGATATCGAATGCCTTCGTGGCGCGTAATACGGCGGCGCGCCAATCCTGGATGGCATTGAGTTGCCGAGGGGGCTCATCGCGTTCGCCCTGGAGCATTTCGCCGACCTTGCTGATGGGCAGGCCATCGGAAGTCCAGCGCAGGATATCGCGTATCCGTTGGACATCGTCGGGCGTGTACAGCCGATGCCCACCGTCGGTGCGTTGCGGGCGAATCAGCCCATGGCGCCGCTCCCAGGCACGCAGCGTCACCGGATTGATGCCGGTCAGGCTGACCACATCCCGCATGGGCAGCAGATCGGGTGAAGGGGTTTGAGTCATAGTGGTTTTCCGAAGGGTGGCACATTCTAAACCCATAGATACCTTTTGCGGCGAGCCTGCGTAGGTCATCATGTAGCGAACCGCCTCGGCGCTTCGCATAGCGCCGCATAATCCTGTAGGTGACCCCCATGATCGACGCCAAACTCCTGCAATTGATGGTCGAGCACTCCAACGATGGCATCGTCGTCGCCGAGCAGGAGGGCCACGAGAGCATCCTCATCTACACCAACCCTGCCTTCGAGCGCCTCACCGGTTATAGCGCCGACGACATCCTCTATCAGGATTGCCGTTTTCTCCAGGGCCAGGATCATGACCAGGCGGGCATCGCGACCATCCGCCAGGCGATTCGCGAACGCCGGCCCTGCCGCCAGGTGCTGCGTAACTACCGCAAGGATGGCAGCCTGTTCTGGAACGAACTGTCCATCACGCCCGTGCACAATGAGGCGGATCAGTTGACCTATTACATCGGCATCCAGCGTGACGTCACCGCGCAGATATCGGCCGAAGAGAAGGTCCGCGAACTGGAGGCAGAAGTCGCTGAATTGCGCCGCCAACTGGACGCAGTCAAACGCTGACTCAAAATAACTGTACAAAGCCATTGACTTGTACAGATTTAGCCTTAGGCTTCAGCAATACTTGTACAGATATTCTTTCTTGTACAAGATTGCCCGGAGCCACCCATGTCAGCCTATCTGCAGCAATTCGCCGAGCGCTTCGCCAGCCTCGATGGGGATAACCTCGACACGCTGGAAAAGCTGTACAGTGAAGATGTCGTCTTCTGCGACCCTCTGCACCATATTCGCGGATTGCAGGACCTGCGGGCCTATTTCGCCCAGTTGTACGCCAACGCAGAGGATATCCGCTACCTCATCAGCGGCACGGACGAAGTGCAGCCCGGGCAGGGTTACCTGCGCTGGACCCTGCAGTTCCGCCATTCACGCCTGGCCCATGGACAACAGATCACCTTGCAGGGATGCAGTCACTTGCAGTGGCATGACCGTGTCCACTTCCACCAGGATTATTTCGACGCTGGCGCCCTGCTTTACGAACACATTCCCGTCATGGGCGGCGCAATCCGCTGGCTCAAAGGCAGGCTGGCATGAGCCGCTGTTGGCTGACCGGCGCCAGCAGCGGTATCGGTGCCGCCCTGGCGCAAAGCCTGCTGGAGCAAGGTCATCAGGTCGCACTGGGTGGTCGCTGCGCCGATCGCCTTGCTCCTTTGGCTGAACGCTTTCCGGGGCAGGTATTGCTGGCCATCGGCGATCTGGACGACCCGCAGCAGGTTGCCGGAATCGCCGCCCGGATCGAGCAGGCCTGGGGGGCGCTGGACATGGCGGTCCTCAACGCTGGCACCTGCGAGTACCTGGAGCCGGGCCAGTTCGACCCGGCCGTGGTCGAGCGTGTGTTGCGCACCAATCTGCTGGGCGTCAGCTACTGTCTGGCGGCGGCCCTCCCCTTGCTTCGCGCCGGCCAACGCCCCCACCTGGTGGTGATGGGCAGCTCCGTGACCTGGCTGGCCTTGCCCCGGGCCGGTGCCTATGGGGCCTCCAAGGCCGCGGTGCGCTATCTGGTGGAGTCACAGCGCATCGACCTGGCCCGCGAGGGCATCGACGTCACCCTGGTCAGCCCCGGCTTCGTCGACACGCCGCTGACGCGCCGCAACGACTTCCCCATGCCCCTGCTGTGGTCGGCGCAGCGTGCCGCCACACACATCGCCCGGCGTCTGCCCAGACGCCCGTTGGAGATCAATTTCCCCGGCATTTTCACCCTGGTGCTGCGCCTGCTCGGGGCGCTGCCCGCGCGCCTGCGTCTGGCTCTCGGTCAACGCCTGGCCCGTCATGAACAGGAATAACGATCAATGCGCATAGCGATTATTGGCAGTGGCATCGCGGGCCTGACCTGTGCCCACTTGCTGTCACGCAAACACGAGGTGACGGTGTTCGAGGCCGCCGAATGGATCGGCGGCCACACCCATACCGTCGATGTAATCTGGCGTGGTCAGCCCTATGCCATAGATACCGGCTTCATCGTATTCAACGACTGGACCTATCCGAACTTCATCCGTTTGCTCGATCAGCTCGAGGTGACCTCACAGCCGACCGAGATGAGCTTCTCTGTCCATGATCCGCTCACAGGCCTGGAATACAACGGCCACGACCTGAACACCCTGTTCGCCCAACGGCGCAATCTCGTATCCCCGGGGTTCTGGAGGATGCTGCGCGATATCCTGCGCTTCAACCGCCAGGCCCTGGCCGACCTGGACAGTCAGCGTATCGATACCGACACCACCCTGGGTGCGTACCTGCAGGCCCAAGGATACGGGCACCGCTTCATCGACCATTACATCGTGCCGATGGGGTCGGCCATCTGGTCCATGTCTCGGGCTGACATGCTCGGCTTCCCCTTGCAGTTCTTCGTGCGTTTCTGTCGCAACCACGGTTTGCTGTCGGTGAATGATCGTCCGCAATGGCGGGTTATCCAGGGCGGATCGCGTAGCTATGTAGCCCCGCTGTGCCGGCCGTTTGCCGAACGGATCCGCCTCGGTTGCAAAGTCCTGCGCGTCAGCCGTGACGAAGGAGGCGTCACTCTTGTCAGCGCCGCCGGCACCGAACGCTTCGACAACGTGGTGTTCGCCTGCCATAGCGACCAGGCCCTGGCGCTGCTGGAAGCGCCCAGCCTGCAAGAACGAGCCGTGCTGGGCGCCATCGGCTATGCCGACAACGATGTAGTGCTGCACACCGATACCCGCCTGCTGCCAAGCCGAAGCCGGGCCTGGGCCAGCTGGAACTACCGCCTCGGCGGCACCGAGCAGGCTCCGGCCGCAGTGACCTACAACATGAACATCCTGCAAGGCCTCCAGGCGCCGGAGACCTTCTGCGTGAGCCTCAACCAGACGGCGCTCGTGGATCCAGCGAAAATCATCGCCCGCTTCCAGTACGCCCATCCGCAGTACAGCCTGGCGGCCTCCGCCGCACAGGCGCGCCAGGCGGAGCTGCAGGGCCAGCAGTTCACTTATTACTGTGGCGCCTACTGGGGCAACGGTTTTCACGAAGACGGCGTGGTCAGTGCTCTGAAGGTGGCTGAGCACTTCGGAGAATCATTGTGAACAGCAGCCTTTGCCTGGGCTGGATCAGCCATCGGCGCCTGTCGCCGCGACGCCATGCTTTTCGCTACCGGACCGGCATGTTTTACCTGGACCTGGACGAGCAAACCTGGCTGCTGGGCCTGTCTCGGTGGCTGGGGCGTCGGCGCCTGGCGCCCCTGAGCTGGCGCGAGACCGACTACCTGCCGGCGCTGACCCGCCAGGGTGAATCGCTGGCCCAGGCTGCCCGCCTGCTGGTCGGTCAGGCCACGGGACAGATGCCCGAGGGCCCGGTCCGCTTGCTCACCCAACTGCGTTGCTGGGGGCTGTCGTTCAACCCGGTGAGTTTCTATTTTTGCCATGACCGGGACGGGCATCTGACGGCGATCCTGCTGGAAGTGCGCAACACCCCCTGGCATGAACGTTTTCACTATGTACTGCCGGTGCAAGACGCTCATGCGAAGTCATTCGCCATGGCCAAGGCTTTCCATGTGTCGCCGTTCATGCCGTTGGACATGGAGTATCGCCTGCGATTCGTCCTGGACGAGGAGCGCGTCCGCATCCACATGGAGAACTGGCAAGGCGCCGACAAGGTCTTCGAGGCCGACCTCGCCTTGCACCGCCAACCGCTGGAGCGAAAGGCACTGCATCGATACATCCTGGCCTTCCCCTGGATGAGCCTGCGCACCGTCTCGGCCATCTACTGGCAAGCCCTGCGCCTGTTGTTCAAACGTACCCCTATCCATGACCACACGACCCGCCGGGGCAACCTGGCGCTCGGCCAACCTTGCGAGAATCCCGATCATGTCGAATCCTACCCTGAGCGTTAGCAAGTCCGCGGGCCTGGCGCCTCTGCTCGGCGGCCTCGCGCGAACCGCTGTGCTCGCCCAACTGGGCAAACTGCGCCACGGCCATCTGCGCCTGCTCAGCCACGGACAGCAGTGGAATTTTGGCGATGCCGACAGCGCTTTGCAGGCCGAAGTGGAGGTCCTGGATGACACCGCCTGGAGCATGATCGCCGGCAATGGCTCGATCGGTGCCGGCGAGGCCTACATCCATGGCTACTGGCGCAGCCCGGACCTGGCACGGGTGACCCGCCTGTTCGTCGCCAACCTGGACGTGCTCGATGCCCTGGAAGGTGGCCTGGCACGCTTCGGCCGTCCGGCCCTGCGTTTGCTGCACCGGTTGAACCGCAACAGCAAGCGCGGTTCACGACGCAATATCCTGGCCCACTACGACCTGGGCAACGCCCTGTTCGAACGGCTGCTGGATCCGACCATGATGTATTCGGCCGCCCAGTTCGAACACCCCGGGCAGCCCCTGGAACAGGCCCAGTTGAACAAACTGGAGCGCATCTGCCAGAAACTCGAATTACACCCCGGCGATCATCTGCTGGAAATCGGGTGTGGTTGGGGCAGCCTGGCGATCCACGCCGCCACCCGCCATGGCTGCCGGGTCACCACCACGACGCTTTCCGAGGCGCAGTACGCTCATACCCTGCAGCGTGTTCAGGCGTTGGGGTTGGAGGCGCGGGTGACGGTGCTGCGTGAAGATTATCGTGACCTTGAAGGAACCTTCGACAAACTCGTCTCGATCGAAATGATCGAGGCTGTCGGGCACCGCTATCTGCCGGTGTATTTCCGCCAGTGTGCGGCACTGCTCAAGCCCGATGGACTCATGCTGTTGCAAGCCATCACCATCCGCGACCAGCGCTACGCCCAGGCAAGGCGCTCGGTGGATTTCATCCAGCGCTACATTTTCCCTGGCGGCGCCCTGCCCTCGCTGAGCGTGATGCTGGACACCGCCAGCCGGCACACCCCGCTCAACCTCGTGCACCTGGAGGACTTCGGCCTGGACTACGCCCGCACCCTGGAACATTGGCGCGATAACCTGCGCCATGCCCGTGCCGAGCTGACCACGCTGGGCTACGACGATACATTCCAGCGCCTGTGGGAGTTCTACCTGTGTTATTGCCAGGGCGGCTTCGAGGAGCGTGCCATCGGTGTGGCACAACTGTTGTGGGCGGCGCCCCAGGCACGGCGCGCGCCAATGTCCGGGCCAGCCTGATGCCCGGATACTGGCTGATCGGCAACGCCCTTTGGCTGCAGGCCGGCTGGTGGATCTGCGTCCTGGGCGCGCAGCGCCCCTGGCTGTTGCTCCTGGTACCCCTCGGCCTGGCAGTGCACCTGTGGCTTTGCCCGGACTTGGCTGCCGAGGCCAAGGCACTGTTGCGCGTCGCACTGGCCGGCTGCGTGCTCGACAGCGTGCTGGGGGCACTGGGTGTGTTCAGCTTCGACGCCAGGCCGCTGCCCTTGTGGCTGGGGTTGCTGTGGCTGGTGCTGGCCAGCGGCTTGCGTCACAGCCTGGCCTGGGCAGGCCGACCCATCTGGCGCGGCGCACTGCTGGGTGCCCTTGGGGGGCCATTGGCGTATCTGGGCGGCGCCAGGCTGGCGAATGTGGACCTGCCCCTGGGAACCGTGGAAACAGCGCTGCTGTTATCCGCGGTGTGGGCATTGGTCTTTATGCTGCTGGTGCGCATCGCGGCGTGGCGCTGAGCCCCAGCATCCACCGGTTACCACTGGGTCGTCAGCGACACCGGTACCCGCAGCGGTGCAACGGGGCCATCACGCAGGCCGCACATCTCGTCATGCACCACTTGCTGCACCAGCATGCACGGCACCGCAGGCATGTCCGCCAGTAACTGGCGCAGCTCGGTGGTGGAGCGCAATCGAAGGGGTTGCCCCTGCGCATCGCTCAGGGTGATCGGCCCCGTGCCAGTAAGGGCCCGCAGGATGTAGAAACCTCCTTCCAGCGACAGCAGTTCAAGCTCTTGGACTTCCCCGGCAGTGACTCGCTCGGCGAGATTGTTCAGGTTCATGGTGTGCCCTCCGGCAGGCGGCGGAAGAACAAGGTGATCTGACCGATCTCCACGCCCAGTTTGCTCATGCTCGAGCGATTGATCAGGGTGTCCTCATCCATCAGGTACATCCAGTCATCCAGATCCACCTGCCAGTGTTCTCCGTCCACCGGCAGGTCCAATCGGTAACGCCAACGCAGGGCATTGCCGGCTACTTCGCCGCGGGCCTGGCCAATCACATCCCCCGCCGTGCCGCTCCACCGGCCCGGGCCATCCGGCACCAGCGTCCAGGTGCGTTGCTGACGCGTGCCGTCGCTGTAGAGGAAATGTTCGTCGAGGATCAGCTGCTCGCCTTCCCGACGGCTGTCGATACGCACATGAAAGCGCTTGACCACCTCCCCGGAGCGCTTCTGGAACATGCCCCAGGCCTGCACCGGTCGAGAAAAGAAAGCCGCCAGGTCCAGACGTGGCTGCTCCCCGGCGTAATGCTCGACCCCGACATTGCCGCAACTGCCCAGAAACAGGCAGGCTACCAGCACAAGCGCTTTGTACATGTTCATGTTCCTCAGTCGTTGTCAGCCAGGCCAAGCAGGCGTTGACGCAGTTGTGGGTCTCGGGCCTGGGGATCCAGCCAGATGGAAAAGAACGCCCGGGCGAAAACCGGGTCGGCAATTTCCCGACTGAGCTTGCCGTCGACATAGAAGCGGCAGCCCTCTCCTGGCAGATACAGTCCCGTGATCCGCATGCCGGGGCGAACGTCCACGAACGCCGCTTCCATGGCTTCAGTCCAGGTCGTGATGTCTTGCGGGAGCACGCTACCGGAACCCAGGCGGCGCATCTCCTCGAGGCTGGCCTGCACCAGCGTGTCCCGGGACATGGATCGGTGGTAAAGCAGTTCCAGGGCGAAAGGCTGGTTCCAGTCATGTACAAGACCGACAGTCCACAACCGTGCGGTATAGAGGCGCAGGCCAAACCAGGTGAAATCACCGCCTCCCAGCCGTTGCGCCGTGGGCAATGTCGTGCGCCAGTCCGCTGCCGCCGACGACATCACCGTCAACAGCAAGCAGAGGCAGGCCCAACGAGCCGGATTTGCCATGAGGCACCTATCAGGGCGAGAGAAATACTTGTACAAGACTAGTTTCTTGTACAGATAATTTCAAACCATGTATAGGTTTTTCACGACTTTGAATAAACGCCCCATCATCCGCAGAATGTCGCGCCTTACGCGTCCCGAAGGAGTTATCCATGCTGTACATCGTCATGCTCGGTGGCCGTCATCCAAGGGCGAGCATTGAAGTACATGATGTGCTGTTCGCCCAGGCGGACTCACTGCAACAGGCGTATCCGCAACTGCGCGACGCCTGGTTCGGCAGCCCCAAGGGCCTGCACATCGACTCGTGGCTGGAGGTCGACGGCATCGACTCCTACCGTGTCGAACTCGGCCAATTGGCCCCGGGGCCCGACGATCCGAGGCTGTTTTTCATCAACCTTGGGGGCTACGAACCCGGTGTGTTTGGCGAGGCACATCGTTACCTGCTGGTGGTGGCGCAGAACAAGGCCCAGGCCAGACAACTGGGCAGGCAACGCATGCCGGCCGATTGGCTCAAGTCACACACCGACGCGGTACTCGAGGTGGACGATTGCTTGCCGGTCGACCTGGTGAATGGCCGTTACGTGCATCTGGTTCCAGGCGCTCATAAGGGGATTGGCCAACGCAGCGATTACATCCTGATCTGAGGCCCCGACGCGTTCCGCTTGAAATTAACAACGTTTAACTCACTCGCCAGAGCCCCGCAGCCAATAATCAAGCCCTCTGCGCGAGCCTTTCCCACGCCCGCATACATGGCCCGACGCCCCCTTTGAAGTCACCGAACCGGTTGTAGCATGCACACGACAAATCACGCGGTGAAAACCCGGCGCCTTTACAGCAATGAAGCTTGCACGCAACGGTGGCCACAACCCATGCACAGACTCTGGCTATCCATGGTGCTGATCGGCTCCAGCACCACGGCCCTGGCTGCCGAGCCTTCGGTGCAGGATGTCATGGCCGGCTCGACCTTCGGCGTGCTGAGCCGAAATTTCTTCCTGCAGAACGACTACCGATCCCCCTCCCCGGCGAACAAAAACTACAAACAGGAGTGGGCCCAAGGTTTCATCGCCTCGTTTTCCTCCGGTTTTACCCCCGGCACTGTCGGGTTCGGTGTCGATGCCCATGGTTTTCTCGGATTGAAACTGGATGGCGGCCGAGGGCATTCCGGAACGGGATTGCTGCCGCTGGATTCGCAAGGCCGCAGTGAGCGCGAATACTCCAGTGCCGGTGGCGCGTTGAAACTGCGCTCGTCCAGAACCACCCTGGCCTACGGTGAAATGACCGTGCAAACTCCGGTGTTCGACACCGCCGACAAACGCCTGCAACCGGAATATGCCACAGGGTTTCTGCTCGACAGTCGGGAGTTCGACGATGTGCACGTGCAGGCCGGGCGGTTCACCGCGTTCAAGAATCAGGACGCCTCCACCAGCGAAGGGGACTTCACGGGCTACGGGGCAAGCACTGACCCAGGCAGCATCAGTTTTCTCGGTACCCAATTTTTCGAAGACCAGCCCCTGGGCGGCGCCCTGTACGCTTCCGAGCTGACCGACACCTGGCGTCAGTACTACGCCAATGCACATCTGAAGCGATCCGGGTTCTTCCTGGACAGCAACGTCTACCACACCCGGGATTACGGCAACGCTACGTCCGGCAGGATCGATAACACTGCGTACAGCCTGTCGGGCAAATACACCCTTGGCGCACAGGGATTCACGCTGGCCTATCAGAAGATCCAGGGCGACACGCCATTCGACTTTGTGGGCGGCGACTCGATCTACCTTGCCAACTCCATCAAATACGCTGATTTCAACGGTGCCGGCGAACGTTCGTGGCAGGCCCGCTATGACCTTGACCTGGGCGCTTTCGGCGTCCCGGGGTTGAAATTCATGACCCGCTACGTCACCGGTCGCGGTATCGACGGCACCCATGCCCCCCAAGGTGGAGCGTATAACCCACTCGACCCGGACACCGGCCAGTTCGTCCCGCAACAAGGGGATGGCGGACGCCACTGGGAACGGGATATAGACCTGCACTACATCGTGCCCTCCGGGCCGGCCAAGGATTTGTCCATGCAGGTATCCCACGTGTCCCATCGGGCCAACAGCGCTCAGGGCGGGGATGACATCGACCGGATTTACATCGTGATCGAATACCCGTTGAAGCTGTGAGCGGCCGGCTTCATCGCCGAGCGCGCATCGCAGCGTCAACGAACGCAGACAGGTCATGATTGAACCGCTGCGCCTCTTCCAGAAAGGGAGAATGCCCCGAACTCGGGTAGAACTTGCCGAGGACGCTGGGGTTCAACGCCTTGGCGCGATTGAAGGACGGTTCGGCCTGCACCAGGGCGTCACGCGCCCCATAAATCAAGAGCAACGGCTTGTGCATCGCACCCAGGCCCTTGGGGGCGTCCAGCGACATGCCATGCACGGCTTTCTGCATGTTTTCGGAAGCCATGGCCGCATTGGCCAACAAACGCTGGAAAGTATCGGCATCAGGCCGTGTGGCGAAACACAGCGCGACGAACTCACGCTCGGCATCGAGGTGGGTCTTGAGATCAGGCGACGTCATGCCGCTGTACACAGAGGGGTGCGCAACGATCTGATCAGGCTTGAGCTCAATGACGCCGCCGACGTAAACGGCGCCGGCGATCTTCTCGTCGCCATAGGCGGCCAGGTAGTTGGTCGCTACGGCAGCCCCCAGGGACCATCCCACCAAGACGGGGCGTCGGGCGCCTGATCCTGCGATCACCGCCGCCAGGTCATCGGCCCAACGTCGTCCGTCGCTGTAGGCATCGCCCTCCCCGGGTTGGCCGGAACGCCCATGCCCACGCAGGTCGTAGGTGATCAGGCGATAACGCTGAAGCTCAGGGCTCTCGACTTGTTTTTCCCAGCTCAGATGACTGCCCAGCAAGCCATGAATGAAGATGATGGGCTGACCGTTCGGGTCCCCCGCCTCTTGCACCGCGATGGACACACCGTCAGGCGCCGTCACGGTATACGGTTGCACGGCGGCCTGTGCCAGCCAGGACGCGCCCATCAGCAGCAGGCCAGCCAGCCAGCTGCGCCCGTGGTTGATGCATTTGAACGACATCATGTTCAAGCTCCTCAAGTATTGAAAGAGCACAGCCTGGACCCTGACATTAGTGTCACAGTCAAGCCGCAATGCTATCGTTCGCCCATGAACCAGATATCGCCCCCCACCGTGCTCAAGATCGGTGCCCTGGCCCGGGCCACCGGCGTCAGCGTGCGCTCGATTCGTCATTATGATCAGCATGGCCTGCTGGCCTCCACGCGAAGCGAAAATGGCTACCGGGCGTTCCCGGAAAAAGCCATCACCCAGGTGAAGCAGATCCAGCGCCTGATCGCCACGGGCTTCAGCCTGGATGAAATCCGCAGCTTTCCCGATTGCATGCTGTTGATCGAAGGAGCGAAAGCCTGCGCGGACATCACCGAGACTCAACGCAAGCGGCTGGCGAGGCTCGAACGACAGATCGATGCACTCGAAGAACAACGCCAACGCTTGCGCGCCATGCTGATTGAAAGTTCAGGAGGCTGATCGAGATCGCTCGGTTTGACCGGCGAATCAATCCTTGTATCAGGTATCGCCTCCTCTGGTTATTGCCAGCACATGCAGCTAAGCCCCTGGATTGATGGTAAGGACACGAAATGACGGCATCATCAGAAAAAAGCACCCCGTTTCCAGCCAATACACATGAAGACACCGGCGCGATGGACTTTTCGGCCTGGGCTCGTGCCTGGTCGGTGCTGGGCGTCACAGCGGCGTCGCACGAGACATACGAAGCACTCATTCGGCGCTACGACGAACCACATCGCGCTTACCACAACCGCCAGCACCTGACTGAGTGCCTGCGGGTGAGACGAGGCGTCGGCGCCAGCTGCCAGGCAGCCGCCGAGGTCGACCTCGCCCTGTGGTTCCATGATGCGATCTACGATCCACTTCGCAACGACAACGAGCTGCGCAGTGCCCAGTGGCTGGCCGAGGTCGCTCGGGATCACGGCTTGTGTGCCGAAACACAGCGCAGGCTGTACGACCTGGTCATGGTGACGCGGCACGACGCAGCCCCTGCTTCGGCAGACCAGGCAGTGCTGGTGGACACGGATCTGGCGATTCTCGGGGCGCCGCCCGAACGCTTCGAGGAGTACGACCGGCAAATCCGTCAGGAATACAGCTACGTGCCCCTGCCCCTTTACCGCCAAAAGCGGCGCCAGGTGCTGGAGGGCTTTCTGGCCCGGGGGCGGCTCTATACGACTGCCACTTACTTCGACGCGTTTGAAACACAGGCACGTGCGAACCTTGCCCACGCCATCGGCCGCCTCGACTGAAGAGCGGCATGCTTCGGCCGAGGAAAAACCGGGCGGACCAATTTTTTCGTATTGACATATCGGTAAATCTCGATATCCTCGGCGCATGGAATTGATCGAAATATTCAAAGCCCTCTCGAACCCTACGCGTCTTCAGATCCTGAAAGGTTTGAAGGACCCCGTAAAGAACTTCCCTCCACAGGATGAAGGGGACGTTCTCACGGTCGGCGTCTGCGTCAGCAGTATCCAGGAAGGTATCGGGCTGTCGCAGTCGACGGTGTCGGGTTACCTCGCTACGTTGCAACGAGTCGGCCTGGTGGAAGTCAGGCGCATCGGCCAGTGGACGTACTACAAGCGCAATGAAGCGGCCATCGGTGCACTGGCCGAGATCATAGGGAAAGAGCTGTAGATTTTTTTGCCGCAATATATCGAGATATCTCGATATCCCTTTTTATCGATACGAGGTTTTCAACCATGAAAGCGATGATTCTCAAGGCATTCGGCGGTCCTGAATCGTTCGAGCTCTGCGAAGTACCCAAGCCCGTACCGCAAGCCGGGCAAGTGCTGGTGCGGGTCCACGCCACGTCCATCAATCCGCTGGATTACCAGGTTCGACGTGGCGACTATCCCGACCTGGTACCACTGCCGGCCATTACCGGGCACGACGTATCGGGCGTTGTCGAAGCAGTGGGGCCAGGGGTGACGGCCTTCGTTCCGGGAGACGAAGTCTGGTACACGCCACAGATATTCGAAGGCCCAGGCAGTTATGCCGAGTACCACGTCGCCGCCCAAAGCATTGTCGGTAAGAAGCCCTCCTCGCTGAGCCACCTCGAGGCGGCAAGCCTGAGCCTGGTCGGCGGGACAGTATGGGAAGCGCTGGTGGTGCGTGCGGCGCTCAGGGTCGGGGAAAGCATTCTTGTCCACGGCGGCGCGGGCGGCGTCGGTCATGTCGCGATTCAACTGGCCAAAGCCATGGGAGCCCGGGTGTTCACCACCGTACGCCAGACAAACGCCGCATTCGCCCGCAGCATGGGGGCCGACGTGACCATCGATTACGAAAAACAGGATTACGTCGACGCCGTCATGGGGGAAACGAATGGTCGCGGCGTCGATGTCGTCTTCGACACCATTGGCGGCAACACATTGTCACGCAGCTCCGACGTGCTGGCCCAGCTTGGCCGCGTCGTCACCATCGTGGACATCGCACAGCCACAAAACCTCATCCAGGCCTGGGGCAAGAACGCCAGTTATCACTTCGTGTTCACCCGGCAAAACCGCGGCAAGCTGGATGAGCTCAGTGCATTGATAACGCGCGGTCAGCTGCGGCCTCATGTCGGCGCCGTCTATTCGCTCGCCGACATTGCCCTCGCCCATGCCCGTTTGGAAACGCCCAACAACGGTCTCCAAGGAAAAATCGCGATCGCAGTGGAGCCATCGCTGATTCCTTGAGTGGGTAATTTCAATCATCAAGCCAAGCCAGAGGAAACGCCATGATCTACGAGATCGCTCGACTTCCCGTTCACAAAGAACGCATTGAAATGTTCCGAGGCGCATTTGCCGAGGTCGCCCCTTTGCTCAGCCGTGCGAAAGGTTACGGCGGCCATCTGCTCGCACAAGGGATCGAAAGTCCCGAGGTGTTCAATCTGATCGTGAGATGGCAATCACTGGAAGATCACACGCCAGGCTTCGAAGCGAGTGAAGACCATCGGTTGTTCATGATGGGCCTGGAGGAATATTTTTCCGAAGAACCGCAGGTCTACCATATCGAGGGGGGCAGCTTTGAGGGCTGACGCCATCGGTGCGTTCGTGTTCGCCAGCCGAATGGGACGATCTTCCATGGCACTTCCAGCCTGATGGAGAACTGACGCTATTGTCCGACTTCAGGAGATCAACCCCAGCGTCAATCCCTTGAGGGTCGCGGCGGCTCGGGTCGAGCATTGCAGTTTGCGAAAGATGCTCTCCATGTGTGTGCGAACCGTGCTCGGGCTGATGTCCAGCAGTCGCGCCACTTGTTTGTTACTGGCGCCGCGACTGATCTCCTGGAGCACATCACACTCGCGCGCGGTGAGTAACGACGCCTTGGGCTGATGCGCTCGACGCTCGCCACGGGCGGCGGCGATCACCGCGTCGCAGATATCCTTGTCGAACAAGCCACGGACGGCCTCCTGTTCGAGCAGCCTGGCCGCTTCCGATTCTCCATGGGCCGCCCTCCACGGCCTGGCCTCCCTCAGCGCGACCCAGGCGACGGTAGTAGCGAACAGCCGATGTTCGGCACACAGCGCATCGCCCATCACGCCTCGAAAATAACCACTGCCGTCGAGCCGCTCGTAGGCATGGGCTGCAATCTGCGCGGGCACGACCAGTTCGCTGATCGGCCTGAGCGCCTGTTGCGTCCAGTAGGGAACCAGGTGCACCCGCTCCACGGCGCCATAAGGCAGTGCCCCGGCGGTGTTCCAGAGCTGGTTGGACACTGCTGCCCGACCGAGCCCGTAGACAAGCGCGGCCTTCCCGAGCGCCGTCAGGGTGGGCTCGCTCACCCCCCACAGACGGGCTGCTTCCATCGCCAGGAGGGCCACCCGCCGCGAATGGCCCGCCAGCCAGGGTAGCTTCAAGTCGATCACATCCCCCACCAACGTCAGTGAGACAGAACGCTCGGCATGCTCACTGGCCGGGGCTTGAGAAGAATTTTCCAGCTCGGTCAGCCAATCATTGGCGTTATCCGCCAGCAACGATGCGAGCGCGGCGGGATAACGTCGATCCGACTGGTCCCGGATCCAGCGCAGGGCGGCGTCCAGGCCATGGGCTCGGCTGAGGATATCCAGGTCACCGGCCAGCACCACCTGATAAGCGACTTCCGGAATGTGCTCATGGGTCAGGCCCAGCGGCCGGCCGGTCCCATCGTAGGTTTCGAATACACGACACAAGCCTGCCTGCACCGCCTCACCCAGTTCGAGGGTCCTGGCGACTTCGCCGGATACCTCGCAGTGCACCACCGCCAACGGGGTCGCCTGGTGCACCGCGGTCATTTCCTCGCGGCTCAAGGTCAGGTCGAGCATCGCGCGGCGGCCGTCGACGTCATCGCCCAGCAGGTCGGCAAAACCTTCGGCGTTGGCGGTGCAGCCGGACCAGCGCAGCAAGGCGACCTGCTCCGCCACTGCCAGGTGCTCGCCTTCGCCGTGCGCGGCCTGCGCCAACCTCTGTGCCAACGTGGCGACGCGGCGGGAGTGCCCCAGGGGTTGTCCCATGCTGAGGTCGCCGACCTGGCCGATCGCCCGCAGCGCTCCGCTCAATGAAATGTCCAGCCGCAACGCACTATCCATGGAAAAACCTTGGGGTCGGATAAATGACCGATGCCCAGCGAGCAGGCCAGTCAGCAGAATTCGAGCACCTACACAGGAGCTCATCCCATGAAAACATTCAGATTGAAAGCCATCACCGTCGCCTTTGCCGTTGCAAGCACATTCGCCGCCGGTGTCAGCCAGGCCAAAGATACAACGCCTTCGGTCGTCATCGTACACGGCGCGTTCGCCGACGGCTCCGATTGGGCCAAAGTCGTGCCGCTTCTGCAGGCCAAAGGGGTGGCCGTCTCGGTGGTGCAGAACCCGCTCACCTCCCTGGCCGACGACGTGGCCGCCACGCAGAGAACACTCAACAACCAGTCGGGCCCCGTCGTGCTGGTCGGTCACTCCTGGGGCGGCACTGTCATTACCCAGGCCGGCAACGACGAGAAAGTCCGCGCCCTGGTCTACGTGGCCGCCTTCGCGCCCGATGCCGGACAAACCAGCGGCGAACAGGGCAAAGGCGCGCCCACGCCCCCTGGTATCAGTCAGATCAAGGCGGACGGCAACGGTTTCCTCTACCTCACGCCAGAAGGTATGGCCAAGGACTTCGCCCAGGATCTCCCCGCGGCACAGACCGCCGTGATGACTGCGACGCAAGGCCCTATCAAGGCCTCCGCCTTCGAGGACAAGACGACCGTCTCCGCCTGGAAGACCAAGCCGTCCTGGTACCTGCTCGCCCGCGAAGACCGGATGATCCATCCCGATGTCCAGCGTTCCGCCGCCAAGCGTATCGGCGCCACCCTGACGGAGCTGCGCACCAGCCATGTTCCCCAGCAGTCGCAGCCAGCCGAAGTGGCCAAGGTGATCCTCGAGGCAGTGAACAGCGTCGACAAACCGTGATCGCCGCCTCTTCACAGCCCTGAACTCAACCGCTGCATTTGTACGGAACGGACGCATGGATCATCTGCATGATCGTCACTATGACTTCATCGTATGTGGCGCAGGTACGGCGGGCTGCGTGGTCGCGGCCCGCCTCGCTCGCCAGGACAACGTACGCGTACTGCTGATCGAAGCCGGCCAGGCGTACGCCGGCCCTGAGGTGGTCGAGCCCGGCCAATGGCCGTTGAACCTCGGCTCCGAGCGCGATTGGGCCTTCGCCGGGCAGCCCAACCCCCATCTCAACGGTCGCCGCCTGGCCTTGAACATGGGCAAGGGCCTGGGGGGCGGCTCCAGCATCAATGTGATGGTCTGGGCCCGCGGGCATCGAACGGACTGGGATCATTTCGCGGCCGAGTCCGGCGATCCTGCCTGGGGTTACGACTCGGTACTGGACTACTACCGGCGGATCGAGAACTGGCAAGGCATACCGGACGCCGCACGGCGCGGTTCGGGTGGTCCTGCGCACGTCGAGCAACCGGCCGAGCCCCAGCCCCTGGCCTGGGCAACGCTGGAAGCGGCCAATCGCCTGGGCATTCCCCGCTATGACAGTCCCAACGGAGCGATGATGGAAAGCCCGGGCGGGGTCGCGATCACCGATCTGCGCATCAACCAGGGCAGGCGCGAATCCGTTTACGACTCCTATCTTCGACCATTGCTGAAGCAGCCGAATCTGACGGTGCTCACCGGCGCATGGGTCTGCCGGGTGCTGTTGCGCGGCACAACGGCGATCGGAGTCGAAGCGGTGGTCGATGGTCAGCGCCAGCGCTTCCATGCCCACGCCGAGGTCATCTTGTCCATGGGCGCGGTGAACACGCCCAAGGTGCTGATGCAGTCAGGTATCGGCCCGGAAAGCGAACTGCGCCCCCATGGCATCGCGCCGATCAGTCACCTGCCCGGCGTGGGTCGCAATTTCCAGGACCATATCGCCTTTGGCTGCACCTGGGAGTACCTGCATCCCCAGGCGGTGGGCGGCGGTGGTTGTGAGACCACGCTGTACTGGAAAAGCGACAGCCGCCTGGATGCCCCGGACCTTCTGCACTGCCAGTTGGAATTCGCGGTGCCCTCCCCAGCCGAAGTCGACATCCAGCCACCGCCACAGGGTTGGACGATGTTCGCCGGGCTGGCCCGTCCCGTCAGCCGAGGGGCCGTGCGCCTGTCGGGGGCCGGCCCCCTGGATGCCCCGCTCATCGAGCCGAACTCGCTGAGCGCGCCCGAGGACATGGCGGCGGCATTCGCATCGGTCGATCTCTGCCGGGCACTGGGCAACAGCGAAGCCTTCGACGGCCTGGTCAAGCGCGAAGTCGTACCCGGCCCCAGGGATCACCGCGCCATGGAGCAATTCATCCGCAACGCCGCCGTGTCCTACTGGCACCCGTGCTGCACCGCCAGAATGGGCCGCGACGAGATGTCCGTGGTCGATCATCGGCTGCGGGTGCATGGCTTCGAGAAACTGCGCATCGCCGATGCCTCGATCATGCCCAGGATCACCGTCGGCAATACCATGGCCCCTTGCGTGGTCATCGGCGAACGAGCCGCAGATCTCCTCCTCGCCGCGCACGGTATGATCGCGCCAACCACAGCAACCATCGGGTAATGCAATGAGAATACTGATCGTGGGCGGCGGTATCGCTGGCCTGGCAATGGCCAGGGCGCTGGAACTCAAGGGATTGCGCCCCGACCTGATCGAACGCAAGGCCGACGTGCCCCAAGGCGGGACCGGGCTCTACTTGCCAGGCAACGCAGCCCGGGCCTTGCAAGCCCTGGGATTGCTGGATGCGACCTCAGCGCTGGCGACACCGATCAAGACCCAGCGCATCCTGGACCACAAAGGCCGACCGTTGAGCATTACCCAGACCCAGGACGTCTGGGCATCCTGCGGGCCGTGCCTGGCGCTTCCCCGTGGCGTCCTCCACGCGACGCTGCGCCAATCGCTGCGTGAAACACACCTGCGTTTCGGGACTTCGATCAGCGAGATCGAACCCCTCGAAAAGACCAGCCTGGCGACCTTTTCCGACGGGACCATGGTCGAGTATGACCTCGTCATCGGCGCCGACGGCGTTCATTCGAAGGTACGTCAAAGCGTGTTCCCTGAGGTCTTGAGCCAGTATGTCGGGAACGTCTGTTGGCGCTTCATCACCGCCGACACCGTGGGCATCGATGCCTGGACAGTGATGCTCGGGGACTCGATGAGCCTGCTGGCGCTGCCCATCGGTGACGGGCAGGTCTACATGTATGCCGATAGGAGCGCCAGCGAACGGGAAGCGCAGCAGGACCTGGCCCAACTACCCCGCAATGCCCTGCTCGAGACGTTCCCGGCACCGTTGTCCGCGCTTGTCGAGCAGATGCCTGCGCACACCCAGGTCCATGCTGGTCGTCTGGAGCAGGTGGTCATGGAGGATTGGGTCTCGGGGCATGTAGTGCTGATCGGCGATGCGGCGCACGCGTCTTCTCCGAGCATGGCACAAGGGGCTGCGATGGCGATGGAGGATGCGCTGGTGCTGGCTGAGATGCTATCCGCCAGTGAGCGCATCGGCGATGCCCTTGCTGGCTATACGCAACGACGCAAGCCACGCGTCGATTGGGTCCAGAAGCAATGCATCGCCCGGGACAAGATGCGCAGGCTGCCTGGCTGGGGCCGCGCGTCTGTGCTCAAGCTGGCGGGCAATCTGCTGTACCGGCGAAGCTACACGCCATTGACCGAACCGATATGAACCGCGGCTGGACGAGGCGCCGACGCCCTCCTATTCGTGGCGCCGGCCTGACATTCGTGGCGAAGGCGCCGAGGCCCCTCGAAAGTTGGCTGCGCTAAGCCCGTAGCGTTTGAGCTTGACGTAGAGTCCCGCCCGCGAAATGCCAAGGCGACTCGCCGTCTGGCGCAAGTTACCCCCCGAGTCTTTCAAGGCCGCACGGATCAGTTCGCGCTGCCCCTGCTCCAAGGGCGTCAGGCGCTCCTCGTCCTGCGCTGTTCTTGCGGTATCGACGAGCAGCGCGGGGGGAAAGTCTGCAGGCTCGATGAACGCACCCTGGGCGAGATTCATGGCTCGCTCGATGACGTTTTCCAACTCCCGGACGTTGCCGGGCCAGTCGTGAGCCATCAACCGCGCCAGCGCCTCGTCGGAAATGGCCAGCGGCGGTCGCTCCAGGTTGCGGCCCAGGCGCTTGAGCAGTGTTGCCACCAGCAGCGGGATATCCTCGCGGCGCTCGCGCAGCGCAGGCACCTGCAGGGTGAGGACGTTGAGGCGATAGAAGACGTCTTCGCGAAAGGTTCCTTCCGCCACGGCCTGGGCCAGGTCGCGGTGGGTGGCGGCGATGACCCGCACGTCCACCGCCTGGGCCTTCCTCGCCCCGACGCGGGTGACCTCGCCTTCCTGCAAAACCCGCAACAGGCTGATCTGGGCCTCGAGGGGCATGTCGCCGATCTCATCGAGAAACAGGGTCCCGCCGTCGGCCAGTTCGAATTTGCCGGCCGCGCCACCCCGCGCAGCACCAGTGAAGGCCCCCTCGACATGACCGAACAACTCGCTCTGCACCAGATCCCTTGGGATGGCGCCACAGTTCACCGCCACGAAAGGACCGTGGCGACGTCCGCTGGCATTGTGGATGGCTTGGGCGAACAGTTCCTTGCCCACCCCGCTTTCCCCCAGCACCAGCACCGTGGCTTCGCTGCGACTGGCCGCCTGTGCCAGTTGCAGGCTGGCCTGCAGCGCCGCCGAACGGCCCTGGATATCGGCGAAGCTGTAGCGCGCCCGGGTCCCCAGCAACTGGCGGGTAATCTCACGGATGCGGCGGTTTTCACGGAGCGACAGCACCCAGCCGCCCTGGGCGATGGGACAGGCCGAGGCCAGGCACGGCAGACCGCTGCCATCGGGCAGCAGCAGCGTAAGATCGCGATCCTGGCGCTCCCAGCGCCGGTCCAACCAGACATCGAGGTCGGTGTCCTGGGTGATGAGGCTGGCGAAGGGGCGGCCCTGCTGCGGCTCGTCGAGCTGCAACAGCCGCCGGGCATAGCCGTTCAGGCTACGGATCCGGCGGTCATCGTCCAGCAGGATGACCCCTTCGTTGAGCACCTCCAGTACCCGCTGTTGCTCCTCCAGCAACGCCTTGAGCGCCAGTTGCCGGGAGATGGCCTCGGCCGCTGCCTGTACGGTGCCAAGGGTGTGGCAATGGAAATTGCCCACGGCCGCTGTGAGCGTCAGGGCGCCCAGCAGGCGTCCCTGGGTATCGCGCACCGGTGCCGAAGCACAATGCATGTGTCGCTCGCGCAGTTCCCGCTTGAAGTTCTCTGCGGCCAGGACGAATACCAGGCGCTGCTCGCGCAGCGCCAAACCCGTGCAATTGGTCCCTTGAACCTGCTCCAGCAGGCGGCTCCCCAACGGGGTCAGGTCCACCCCACAAGCGCTGAGGGTCACGCCATCGGCGTCCGCCAGATTGAGGTGGCCGTCCGGGTTGTAGCGCAACAGGTCGGCCATGATCGGTGCGGCGATGTCCAGCAGCTCGCGATGGGCAGCGAGACGGCTCGCCAGATCCTCGGGGGAGACGAATTCATAGTGGAATTCATCCGCGGCAATGCCTGCCTCCCGGCTGCGTAGCCAGGACGCGCGAATCACCGGTCGTACAGCGGCCAGATCGCAATCGCCAGCCAGGCAGGCTTCCCATGCCGCGTGCAGGGAATGCTGGGTGGCGTCGGCGGATGAAGGCTGCTGCAGCTCGGTGACGAACAGCAGCTCTTGTTCAAGGTCGGTCGCGGCGGTCAGGGGCGTCATGGGTCAGTCTTGTCCAGAGGTTGGACATGTCCAGCTAGACATGTCTTTTTCTTAGACATAGACAGTAGCAGGCAAGCCGCCAAAGCGCCTGGAAACGGGGGCTGGAGGAGTGGCATGGCGATTGCTCCCGGGCTATCAAGGCCCACGGCCGCCTATAACAACCACAAAAGGACGCCCTTCCATGCCGCATTCCAAGACACCTCTGTCCCTCGGCCTCATCGGTACCGGTCGCATGGGCACATTCCACGCCACCGCCCTCGCCCGGCATCTTTACGGCGCCCGCCTGGTTGCCCTGGCCGATCCAGCCCCGGGTGCCGCCGCTCGACTTGGGGAGACCCTGGATGTCGAGCGCATCTACACCGATCCCCAGGCACTGATCGAGGACCGCGCCGTGGACGCGGTGGTGATCGTCGCTCCGGCACGCAGTCACGCTGAACTGGTGGTGGCGGCCGCCCGCGCTGGCAAGCCGGTATTCTGCGAGAAACCCATGGCAGTGACCCTGGAAGAAGCCGACCGGGCCATCGCGGCCTGCGCCCAAGCCCGTGTCGCCCTGCAGGTTGGCTTCAATCGGCGCTTCGCCACCAGTTTTCGTACGGCGCGCGACTTGATCCTCGCGGGTCGCATCGGCACGCCGCAACTGCTGCGCTCGCTCACCCGGGATCCGGCCCTGCACAATCCCGCCGCGGTGAAACCCTGGACCATTTTCCTGGAAACCCTGATCCACGATTTCGACACCCTCAATTTTTTCAACCCAGGCGCCAAAGCCACCCAGGTGTATGCGGTGGCCGACGCCTTGGTACGACCCGATTTGCGCGACCAGGGGTTGCTCGATACCGCAGTGGTCACCGTCCGCTACGATAACGGCGCCATCGCTACCGCCGAGGCCAACTTCCAGGCGGTATACGGCTATGACGTACGTGGCGAGGTGTTCGGCAGCGCAGGCATGCTCACCGCCGGCGACGTGCGCACCAGCGAGCTGGTCTGCTACGGAGCCGAAGGCATCAGCCAGACCACCCAGCGCTCGGATGCGCAGCTGCTGCGCGACGCCTATCTGGCCGAGCTGCGCGCCTTCGTCGACGCCGTGCGCGGCGGCACCCCCGTGCCGGTGGACGGAACCGACGCCCGGGCCGCCCTGGCCATCGCTCTGGCGGCCATCGAATCGGTGAAATCCGGCCAGCCGGTCGCCGTCGGAGCGTGATGCCATGACCTCTACCACACCTTTTGTACTGGCCGTCAGCGCCGAGATGGTCTTTATCGACCTGCCCTTCGTCGAGCGGGTTCGTCGCTTGCACGCCCTGGGTTTCGCAGTGGAAATCTGGGACTGGACGCGCCACGACATCGACGCCCTGGCCGCTACCGGCGCCCGCTTCACCTCCATGACCGGGTATGTTTCGGGCGACCTGGTCACCGCCGAGGGACGCGCCGCACTGCTGGCCAGTGCCCGGGAGTCTCTGGCCGTCGCAGAGCGGCTCGGCTGCCCCTCCCTCAACCTGCATGGCACCGGCCTGGACAGCAACGGCCTGCCGGTCAGGCCCCTGCCCACCGTGACTGGCGCGCAATGGCTGGCCGCGCGGGACACCCTCATGGTGATCGCGCGCCTGGGCGAGGCCGCTGGCAAAGTCTTCCTCCTGGAGAATCTCAACACCGCGGTGGATCATCCGGGGGTTCCCTTTGCGCGTGCCGAAGACACTCTGGCGCTGATCGAGGCCGTGGACAGCCCACACCTGCGGCTCAATCTGGACCTCTATCACGCCCAGATCGGCGAGGGCAATCTGATCGAGTTGATCCGGCGCGCCGGGGCGGCTATCGGCGAGATCCAGGTGGCCGACGTGCCGGGCCGCTGCGAACCCGGCACCGGCGAAATCCATTACCCCGCCATCGCCCGGACGCTTGCCGAGCTGGGTTATCGAGGCGTGGTCGGTCTGGAGGGCTGGGCGGCGGATGGCAATTGCGAACGTGCGCTCCAGCGTTTCAAAAGTGCCTTCACGTTATAGATCCAGGTTTTCATCCCGTTTGCATAACAACAAAAGGAACCGGACATGCTACTTCGCAAACTGCTGTGCGCCGCCTTCGCGCTTTCCCTCACTCCCCTGGCCCTGGCCGACTACCGCATCGGTGTCAGCATTGCCAAGGTCGACGACAACTTCATGACCTACGTTCGCCGTAACCTCGAGGAAGCCGGCAAGACGCAAAAGGTCTCCCTGCAATTCGAGGACGCCCAGGGCGATGTCGTGCGCCAGCTCAACCAGGTACAGAGTTTCCTGGCCCAGAACGTCGACGCCGTGATCGTGCTGCCGGTGGACACCGCCGCCACCGTCAACATCACCCAGGCCGCCACCTCCGCCAAGGTCCCGCTGGTCTACGTCAACCGCCGCCCCGACGATCCCGGCATTCCCAACGGCGTGGTTGCCGTGGCCTCGGATGACCTGCAGGCCGGCCAACTGCAGGCCCGGTTCATTGCCAAGCGGTTGAACGGCAAGGGCAGCATCGCCCTGATCATGGGTGAACTGACCCAAAACGCCACCCGGGGCCGTTCCGAAGGCCTCAAGGAGGGCCTCAAGGCCTTTCCGGGCATTCAGGTGGTGGTGCAGCAGAACGCCGATTGGGATCGCAGCAAGGGCATGGACCTGACGAGCAACTGGTTGACCGCTGGTACAGACTTCGACGCCGTCGTCGCCAACAACGACGAAATGGCGATCGGCGCTGCCATGGCGTTGCGCCAGGCTGGCAGGGAGGACGTCCCCGTGGTGGGTGTGGATGGCTTGCCCGATGGCCAGGCGGCCATCAAGCGCGGCCTGTTGGCGGCTTCGGTGTTTCAGGATCCCGGGGGCCAGGCGCTGCAGGCCGTCCAGGCCGCGCTGAAGATGATCCGCAAGGAGCCGGTGCAGGGAGACGTCTGGGTCCCCTACGAACTGATCACCGCAGACAATCTGGCGACCTATGCGGCACGCTTCAAATAGAGCAGGCCGATGCACGCTTGAAGCCAGTTCGCTCCCAGCGCCCCGAGCAGGTGGCCATAAAAAACCCGGCTCGTGGGCCGGGTCAACCACATCTACACGTAGCGCGCCCTGATCCAGGGGCCTATTTCCTCGGCCACCAAAGGCCTCGAATACAGGAACCCTTGAACGATCCGGTACCCCTGGTTTTGCAAGACTTGCTGTTGCGCCAACGTCTCGACGCCCTCGGCGACCACTCTCATCTGCAAGCTTTCGCCGATACGGATGACGGCCTCGCTCAAGGCCTGGCTGGTCGTATCGCGCTCAAGGTCGTGGACGAAGCTTCGATCAAGCTTGAGCTCCTGGATCGGCAAGCGCCGCAGGTAGCTGAGGCTTGAATAACCGGTACCGAAATCATCCATTGCCAGGGTTATACCCAAGGCATGAACCTGCTCGATGGTGGTCAGCGTGTCCGGATTGATGTCCATCAGCACATTTTCGGTAATCTCCAATGTCAGGTCCCTGGCTTGCAGGCCATGGGCCCGCAGCGTCCGCATCAGGATCGTCGGAAGGTCACGGTCATGAAAATGGGTGGGCGACATGTTCACCGATACCGCCGGTACCAACAGTCCCTGCTTGCGCCACGCGGCCAATTGACGACAGGCCTCGCTGAGCACCCAGAGGCCCAGCTCGCTGATCAGCCCGCACTCCTGCGCCAGCGCAATGAAACGAGCGGGCGAAATCTCTCCCAGTTGGGGATGCGTCCAACGCGCGAGCACTTCCACCCCATACAACGCCGACCGGCCCAGATCGATCTGCGGCTGATAGGCCAGGTGCAGGGATCGCTGATCCATCGCCTCACGCAGCGCCGCTTCCAGGCGCAACCGGCATTGGGTCAGTTGGCTAAGCCCATCGTTGAAGAAACAGACGCTTCCCCGCGCACGAGTCTTGGCTTGGTACATCGCCATGTCGGCGCGGTGCAGGAGCACCTCCATGGTGCAGCCATCCTCGGGAAACAGGCTGACGCCAATACTCGCCGAGGGCCTGAGGGTCACACCGCACACCTGGCTAGGAACATTCAGGCGTGCCCGCAGTTTCTCGATCAGGTCGATCGCCTGCGCCGAGTCGCATTGAGGCAGCACCAGCACGAACTCATCGCCCGATAACCGGCTGACGATATCGTGCTCACGCCGGTCCTCGGACAGGCGATGGGCGACCAGACGCAGAAACTCATCGCCGGCCGGATGCCCCAACGAATCGTTGACCTGCTTGAACCGGTCCATGTCGATGAACACCACAGCCAGGTTCGACTGATGTCTGGACGCATCGGCGATCGCCTGCTCGGCCCGGGCGTGGAGCAGATTGCGATTGGCCAGCCCCGTCAGTTCGTCATAGAACGCCAGCTTGCGTATGTGCTGGCGCGACTCTTCCCGCTCCAGCGCCAAGGCACACAAATGAATGCAGGCGTCGACAAGCAACTGATGAAGCCTGCTTGGCTGGCCTGAGTCGCGGTAGTAGAAAGCGAACAGGCCGAGCACTCGTCCGTCGTTGGACTTGACGGGCGTCGCCCAGCATCTCGTCAGGCCCAGTGGCTGCTTCTGCTCCTTGAATCGTGCCCAGAACGGATGAGCGTCGAGTTCGCTTATCGTGGCGGCCTCGCCGCTGAATACCGTCGCAGCCAAGGCATCGAGCCCGGCTCCCATGGCCGTGCCGTCCAGGGCCATGCAAAAGCCTGACGGCAAGCCAGGGGCAGCCAATGTCTGCAGGCACCCGCGGTCATCGACATGCAGGACCGAAGCAGTGACTTCAGGGGCAATACGTTGGACTTCGAGGCATGCCAGGTTCAAGACGGTTTTCAATGACTCCTCGCGCACCATCGCCTCGAGAATCTTGTGGCGCAGCACCTCATGCATCCGCGTATGCGTCACGTCCGTCAACACGCTTACGGTGTTGGCCAGTTGTCCATGGGCATCGTGGACCGAATGGCTGGTGATGTTGCACCACACCCGCGGCCCTTCCCGGTGATAGCCATAGTTCTGTCCGTGATAGACATGGTGTCTGGCCACCTGGTGGCGAATCCCTGCGACCTGGCGGTGTTCAAGGTGCGGCGCGAGCAGCTCGATTGGCGTCTTGCCGGCAGCCTCTTGAGCGCCATAGCCGAACATCTGGACGAAACCGTCATTGACGAAAATGATCCGCCAGGAGGCATCCGTTATGAGGATGGCGTTTTCGGTGGTGTCGACGACCAGCGACAAGAGATACAGGCGATGCTGTTCTTCATGTTGCTGGGTAATGTCCTTGATGAAGGCGGTATACAGGATCTGCCCTTGAGTCTCGACCCTCGAAATGGACATCGCCCCCCAACGACGAGACCCGTCCTTGCGCTCGATCGGCACAGTGCGACTGGTGCCGACGATCTTGTTGATGCCGGTGCGGCGGTTGGCATCGATGAACCCATCGTGATGAGGGCGAATCTTCTGCGGGACCAACAGGTCCACATTTCGGCCCATGACTTCGTCAGGACTGTACCCCCAAAGCTTCTGGGCAGCCTCGTTGAACAAGATGATGGAGTTATGGCTGTCGATGACGACGACGCTGTCGACACTCTGCTCCAGGGTCTGGATGAAGACTTGCGAAAGATCCTTATGATCCGGCATGGCAGTGATCTACTGAAGGAGATGGGCATGAGCAGAATCCCTTCCAGTACTTGATGCTTGGCGAGGCGAATCCAGCCTCGCTGCGATCCTGCGAAGACGTTGCAATGGAGATGCAAGCCAAGAGTGACGGGGTGGCGGGAAGAACTGAAGCAAGACGTCGGGTCGGCAAGAAACCTCTGCGAACACGGCTGCAGGCTGGCATATACGGGCGTATCTCTTATTGGTAGAAGCACAGGCGAATGAATACCAATGTGCCACTACCCGACATTCCTCCCTTGACTCAAATCAACGAACCGCAGCAGTGGGTTGCTACCGGTTGAGACAGGCCTCGATCCTGACCGTTGACGACCTGCTACCAGTCTGCAGATCGCCCTTGGGATTGCGTCGGCTGCTCGACACAGGCAGGAGCAGCTCGTGCTCGATTGCGACCTGCGTGCTTGGCGCTGTATAGCGCATCGTCCGCACGCACGATCAGTTGGCTCGGACTGTCTCCCGCCAGCGACAGGGAGGCGACTCCACAACTGATCGTGATCTGCAATGGGCCTCGGTCCGTTTGAATAATGGCCGCTTCGATGGTCACGCGTAGCTTCTCGGCCACCTCCAGCGCATCGACCCCGCTGGTATGAGCAAGGACCACCCCGAACTCCTCTCCTCCAAGCCTGCCGAACACGTCATGGGCCCGAAGCACGCCGTTGCAGAGAGTGGCCACCTGTTTCAACACGATGTCACCAATCGGATGACCAAACGTATCGTTCACTCGCTTGAAGTGATCGAGGTCAAGCCATATGAGACTGAGCTCCGTGCCATGGCGCTTCGCTCGACTGAATTCATTATCGAGGGCATTGAGAAAGTCGCTCCTGCTACGGGCACCGGTCAGCGCATCGATACTGACAAGTTGTCTTAGCGCACTATGGGATTGCTTGAGCGCGGCCGTATTGCCCAAATGCAGCCGTGTGGCGAAATAGATGAACACGGCAAAGGCGACCAACAAGAGCGAGATGGCTGCAGCAGAAAACAACAGAAACTGACGACGTTCATTGAAGGACGCCAGATAGTCCACAGGCGAAAGTTGAACCAGTACCACCAGCTCGGCCTGCATCAGGCGTCGATAGGCAACCAGGCTATCTTTCTTGTCTAAGGCACTCAGCCCCCGATAGAGTCCTTGCGGCGGCTTGTCGGAGGCGAAATAGGGTTCATGCCGGGCCAGAACGATTCCGTCCAAAGCCGTGTTGACGCCAACTTTGGAAGCGGCGGCTCGAGGAACGCCGTCTTGCCCCACGAGCGCAATGAGGCCGTTCGGCCCCACATTGATCTTCTGATAGAAGTCGGTAAAGAAGCTGACAGGGATCGACAGCACAAAGACACCGGCAAACTTGCCCTTATCGAGAATGGGCCGAGTGAACTGCATCGACCAGATCCCCGATATCCGCCCAAGAACGGGTTTGCTGATGAACAGTTTGTCTTGGGACGGATTGTTGCGATGCACCTGAAAATGTTCACGGCCGCTCAGGTCCACAGTACCGTTCACCGGACCCAGCGAGGAATAGACCAACTTGCCCTGGGCATCGATCACGGCGACCTGGGCAACCATGTCTCCGTAGACCTGGGTCTCTTCCTTGACGATCTCTTCGAATTCGCTCGGGTCCTCGATGACATCCTCTCGAATGTCCTGGACCAGAGCATCTGCATAACGCACCACACTCTGGATGTGTTCTTCGAAGGCAATGGCCAGGTTCATGGCATCATTGCCCGCCGCCTGCTCCACCAGGACCTGCTCATGCTTGAGCCATGCGCTCAGGGTGACCCACATGGGTACCAAAGTCAGCAGCAAGGCTGCCGCAGCCACTAACCCAGCCTTGGTCTTGGTCACTCGATGTCGTAACAATGGATGCCTCCAGCGAAGGGATTTCAATTCACCCAGGCCATCAGAACATTCCAGGTTCGCGCCGCGTGCCGTCAGGGACCTCCGCCCACTCTCAATAGCAGAATGATATCAAATGCCAGGATGCATTCATAACCGACTTAGGGATAATCCTTAAGTGGAGCCTGCTCGCGCCAGCCGCCGCAAAGCAATCAACCATCGCGCCCCTGAAACCGCAACCGGTACTGCCCGGGGCTCTCTCCGGTCCATTTCTTGAATGCCCGGTGAAAAGCACTCGGCTCCTGGAACCCCAGCTGCTCGGCGATCTCGCTGATGTTCGCCTGGCCCTGGCGCAGCCGTTCGAACGCCACCCCGCGCCGTACCTCGTCCTTGATTTCCTGGTATGAACAGCCCTCACGCCCCAGCTTGCGGCGCAAGGTGCTGGGGCTCAGGCGCTGTTCCAGGGCGAAGGCCTGCAAGGTGGGCCATTCGCTGTAATGGCTATGGCGCAGGCGCTGGTAGACCTGGGATGCCAACCCATGCTGGTTGCGGAAGCGAATCACCAGCCATTGGGGAGCGGTACGCAAGAATACTTTCAGCGAGGCCAGGTCCTGGACCACCGGCAGCCGCAGGTAGTGACTGGCGAACTCGATTTCGGTGTGTTCGGTGCCAAAGGTCAGGTTCGGCCCCCAGAGCAAGGGATCATCCTGCAGTGACAGGCGGGTATGGTGAAAATCCGCCCGGTCGATGGGGATGCGCCGTCCGCCCAGCCAACACAGCAGGCTGATCATCAATACCATGAACGTTTCCTCCCCCAGTCTGCCGAGCTCACGGCTCTGCGAACGGGTCTGCAAGCTGATGACCGCGCGCTTGCCCCGCACACTCAACGTGCCACGGAAATCACGCAGGAACAGTCCGAAGTTGGCCAGGCACTGGCGCATGGCTTTTTCCAGCGTCGGTTCCTGGATCAATGCCCGGCAGATCAAGGCAAAGCTGCCCGGCGGCATGCCATGGGAGTCCAGCTGGAAAAACTCGTCGTTCAACTCACGAATCTGCACCAGCCACAACGCGGCGAAAGCCTTGGCCGGTACCCGTGCCGTCGGCTGATCCACCCATGCCGGATCGATCCCCACCTGCTCGAGCACCGAGCGCAGGCGCTGCGGCTCGTCACGCAGTGCATGAAGCATGGGGTACATGAAGTAGACCGCCACCGAGTCCGTTTCCCGCATTGTTGAACGCCCCTCTCGTCACCCCTGGACATGGCAAAAAACGCCATCACCCCTGGACAGTTTTGGCATAGGCCAGTGGCGCTGCAGATTCTAGACTCCTAGCCAACAAAAAAGACCTGCCTGGAGAGTCGCCATGAACCCTTCCGATATTTTTGTGATGAGCGCCGTCCGTTCTGCCATCGGCAGCTTCGGCGGTTCGCTCAAGGATGTGCCGCCTGTCCAGCTGGCAACCGACATTTGCCGCGCCGCTATCGAGCGGTCGGGCCTGGCGCCCGAACACATCGGCCATGCGGTGATGGGCCATGTGATCCCCACCGAAGCGCGTGATGCCTATATTTCACGGGCCGTGGCGATGAATGCGGGCCTGCCGAAAGAGACGCCTGCCTTCAACGTCAACCGCCTTTGCGGTTCGGGTCTGCAGGCAATCGTCAGCGCCGCGCAAAGCCTGATGCTGGGAGATGCCGGCGCGGCGCTGGCCGGTGGCGTCGAGTCCATGAGCCGAGGCGCGTACCTGCTGCCGCAGGCCCGCTGGGGCGCACGAATGGGCGACATGCAGGCCATCGACTACATGCTTGGGGTCCTGCAGGACCCGTTTGGCGGGTTCCACATGGGCATCACCGCTGAAAACATCGCCGAGCACTACGGCATCAGTCGTCAGGCCCAGGATGAATTGGCGGTCCTCAGCCAGCAGCGGGCCGCCCGGGCGATTGCCGAAGGGCGTTTCGATGGGCAGATCGTGCCGATCGAAATCAGCACCCGCAAAGGAACGGTTTCCTTTGCCACGGATGAGCATGTCCGAGGTGAGGTGGATGTCGAGCAATTGAGCCGCATGAAACCCGCCTTCAAGAAGGACGGCAGCGTTACCGCCGGCAATGCGTCCGGCCTCAACGACGGGGCCGGTGCATTGATCCTGGCCACGGGCCAGGTCGTCCAGGCTCAAGGCCTCAAGCCCATGGCCCGATTGGTGGGTTACGCCCATGCCGGCGTCGAGCCTTCGATGATGGGCCTGGGACCGATTCCCGCCACCCGCCTGGTGCTCAAGCGCGCCGGCCTGACCGTCGCCGACCTGGACGTCATTGAGTCCAACGAAGCCTTCGCTGCCCAGGCCTGTGCCGTCGCGCAAGAGCTGGGGTTCGACCCGCAGAAGGTCAACCCGAACGGATCGGGCATTTCCCTGGGGCATCCGGTAGGCGCGACCGGCGCCATCATCGCCACCAAGGCCATCCATGAATTGCATCGCTGCCAGGGCCGCTATGCCCTGGCAACCATGTGCATTGGCGGCGGCCAAGGCATCGCCGTGTTGTTCGAACGGGTGTGATCCAGGAGATGCGCATGAATCCACGAAATATCGGCGTCATTGGCGCCGGCACCATGGGCAACGGTATTGCCCAGGTCTGCGCCTTGGCCGGCTTCGACGTAACGCTGATCGACATCAGCGAGACGGCCCTGCAGAAAGCCATCGCGACGATTGATAAAAATCTCGACCGCCAGGTCGCCAAGGACACGCTGACCCCCGAGCGAAAATGCGCAGCCTTGGACAGGATCCGCACCCGCTGCGATTACGACAGCCTCCAGGATGCGCAACTGGTGATCGAGGCCGCCACCGAAAACCTCGACTTGAAGCTGCGCGTCCTGCAACAGATCGCGGCCCAGGTCGGCGCCGATTGCGTGATCGCCTCGAACACCTCGTCACTGTCCATAACCCAGCTCGCCGCCAGCGTCAGCCGACCTGAGCGCTTCATCGGCCTGCATTTCTTCAATCCGGTGCCGGTGATGGGCCTGATCGAAGAGATTCGTCGCCTGCAGACCAGCGACGCCACCCACGCCCTGGCGCTGGACATGGCCACCGCGCTCGGCAAGACCGCCATCACCGCCGGCAACCGTCCGGGATTCGTGGTCAACCGGATCCTGGTGCCGATGATCAATGAAGCGATCCTGGTGTTCCAGGAAGGCCTGGCCAGTGCCGAGGATATCGACGCGGGCATGCGCCTGGGCTGCAACCAGCCGATCGGCCCTCTGGCCCTGGCGGACCTGATCGGTCTGGACACGGTGCTGGCAATCCTCGAAGCCTTCTACGAGGGTTTCAATGACAGCAAGTACCGCCCTGCCCCGTTGCTCAAGGAAATGGTCGCCGCCGGTTACCTGGGACGCAAGACGGGGCGTGGCTTCCATGCCTATGCCTGAGCGCTGCTCACGCTTCGCCGAATACCGGGACAAGGTACTGGAGCTCTTTGCCTGCAAGGGTTTCGGTCAAGTCGGCATGCGTGAGCTCGCAACCTGCCTGGGGCTCGCCCCAGGCTCGCTGTATCACCATTACCCCAGCAAGCAGCATTTGCTGCTCGACCTGATCGAAGAGTTCTACGAAGAGTTGCTCGCCACCCTGCAACGCGTCGAACGAACCGCCCCGGCGAAACGCGACAGGCTCGACCTTGTGATCCGCGCGCACCTGAACCTGCATCTGGAGATGCCTTGGCATTTCCGTCTGGCGGAACGTGACAGCGGTTGCCTGAACGAGGCGCAACAGGAACGGGTCCGGCAGTTGCGCGAACAGTATGAGAGCAAGCTCTTGCTGCTGCTCGGCGTGCGCCTGCAACTCGACGAACAAGGCCAGATGGCTGCCGCTCATGCCATTGCCGCCTTGCTCAACAGCGCGCCCAGTTGGCTTGGTCAATATGCGCTGGATGAACAAGCACGCGGCCTGATGATGACAAATATGGTGGGCGGTGCCATCGAGCGCTTGCTGTCGCCAGTTTCTCGCCCCAGCACGAGAAAACAATCCGCTCGTCAATCAGGTCAGGCTTGCGAAGGGTGAATTGCTTCGAGACCCGCCGCGCTGCCCCACCCTTATCGCCCTCATCCAGATCGCGTTGACAGCGGCATGTACCCCCGCCATCGCAGCCCTGGGCCCTTTAAAAGTGATTCGAATCAAGGTATTGCACGATCATTTTTGAGCAGAATCCACGGATCGAAACAGCAGTCCCCCCACCCAGCCGCAGCGTCACTTACAACCCTTTATTTACGGGCCATTACCTCAGCTCAACCCATAGTATTAACCCAGCCCTCCAAGCAATAGCGCCAATATACTGTCGCCATTTTTGGCAAAAATGCCAAAGACTAAAATAGTGACGTTTTTCCGACAAATGGCATCACCATGCCATTGCTGGGTGTTCGAATGAAGGCTCATCATCCGCGTGTCATTGCTACTCGTTTGCCCCTTCAAGGGCTGGCGCAGGACGCAACAATCGCATCGCTTCTATGGGAGCAACACCGGGATGATGACTGTATACGTTATGGTCATGGCGATCTGCAGTGGCAAGGAAGGCTGCGTGGAAGAACGCAAGCCGGGACCGACCTATGCCACCAAGGAAATATGCATGGAAACGGCCAGGGGCATGGCGCCCCGCAAGGGCGTGAAATTCAAATGCCGCCGTCAGCAAGTGCAATTGATCGTGCCGAACCACATACCCCATGCGGCCGGTCTCGAGAACGTGGTCTCGACCGACACCAAAAGGCAGCCTTAGGCTCTGTCCGAAAAATCTTGAGCCCAAGATCAGGCTGTTTTCAACGCAGCCTGAACGAGTATCACGGTTTTTGGTAAGGCGTATGGTTCTCGGGCGGCATCGTCCACTCATGACCCAGCACCTCCACCAGAGAGATCGGCATGCCCTTCCTTGCCCGCCATCGGCCGCCCGCCAAAGGTGCCGGTGAGTCTGCCGATCCACTGGGCGGCGTCGTCCACATAGGTAAAGACCACCGGGATCACCAGCAGGCTGAACAGGGTCGACGTCATCAGGCCGCCCAATACGCCGATGGCCATGGGCGCTCGAAAACTCGGATCGGCCCCTATACCCAGGGCCACCGGTAGCATCCCACCCCCCATGGCCATCGTGGTCATGATGATGGGACGGGCACGCTTGCCACAGGCATCGATAATCGCATCCCAGCGGGAAAGGCCATGATCCCGGCGAGCGAGGATGATGTAGTCGACCAGCAGGATAGAGTTCTTCGTGGCGATGCCCATCAGCATGATGAGCCCGATCATCGCCGGCATCGACATCTCGGTGTCGGTGAAGAACAAGGCCACGAATGCCCCGGGGATCGATAGCATCGGCGCCGCCAGGATTGTCAACGGCTGCATGAAATCCTTCAGCAGCAAGACTAGCACCATGTAGATGCACAGGACGCCCGTCAGCATCGCCAGGCCGAAGCCGATGGCCAGCTCGCCCATGGCCTCGGCATCGCCACCGGAGGTTTGCACCACCCCTGCCGGCAACGTCCGCAGGCTGGGCAACGCCAGCACCGCCTCCTCGACGTCTCCCAAGGCTTGGCCGTTGAGCTCGACTTCGATGTCGACGTTGCGCATGCGGTCGTAGCGTGCGATTTCAGCCGGGCCGCTGCCGATTTCCAGCGTGGCGACATTCTCCAGCGCTACAGGCCCCCTGGCCCCGGGAACCGGAAGCCGCTTGAGCACCTCGATGTCTGCCCGGGCAGCATCGGCAAGCCTTACCACCACCGGCACCTGTCGCTCGCTGAAACTCAACTTTGCGAGCGCCTGGTCGTAATCCCCCAGGGTAGCGACCCGCAGGGTATCGGCGATCGCAGCGGAGGTGACGCCCAGGTCGGCGGCACGCGCAAAGTCAGGACGCACGATCAACTCGGGTCGCACCAGGCTGGCGGTTGAAGTGACCGCGCCGCCCCCTGGAAGCGTACGCAGCTCGCGCGCTACCTGCTGCGCATGTCGGGTCAGCACCAGAGCGTCTTCACCCGCCAACACCAGCACGAAGTTGTCCGAACCGCCCATGCCGACCCCGACCCGCACTCCCGGCAACACGCCCAGCGCTTCGCGCAGTTCGCCCTCGATCTGTTGCTTGCTCAGGCCGGGGCGGTCATTGCGGTGTGCGATGCTGATCGTGAGTACGGCGGTACGCACGTCCCCGGCGGAACTGGCAGGCGGTTCGCCTGGATCATCCTCGGCGGCGCTTTTACCAATGGCGGTGTAAACCCGCTTTACCTGGGGGTTCTGTTCGACGATCCGGCGTGCCCGTTCGGCGAGGGAAAGGGTATCGGCCATCTTGCTGCCCGGAGCGAGTGTCAGCGTGACCTGGGTTTGCCAATCGTCATCGGCAGGAATGAACGTTCCTGGCAACGACACCGCGAGCATCAGGCCACCGGCGAAAAAGGCCGCCGCGATCGTCACCGTCAACAGACGATGACGCAAGCACCAGCGAGCCCAGGACAGATACAGGTTCATCCACCGTGAAGACTGTCGGTTCGACGACTTCGGTGCTCTGAGCAGGTAGGCCGCCATCATCGGGGTCAACATTCGCGCGACGAGCAGTGAAAAGAACACCGCAATGGCAGCTGTCCAGCCGAACTGGACGAAGAACTTGCCGACGGTCCCGCTCATGAACGCCGTCGGCAAAAATACCGCGATCAAGGTGAACGTGGTGGCTATCACTGCCAACCCGATCTCATCAGCGGCCTCCAGCGCGGCCTGATAAGGAGTCTTGCCCAGCCGCATATGGCGCTCGATGTTCTCGATCTCGACTATGGCATCGTCCACCAGCACACCGATCACCAGGGACAAGGACAACAGCGTTACGGTGTTCAGCGTGAATCCCATCCAGTGCATCACGGCGAAGGTCGGAATGGCCGACAGGGGTAGCGCGACGGCGACAACGGCGGTCGCTCGCCAGTCACGCAGGAAGAAAAACACCACCAGGATGGCAAGGGCGGCACCTTCGTAGAGCAGGCGCATCGAACCGTCATAGTTCTCCACCACCAGCTCCACCGAGTTGAATACCTCTGTGACCACGATATGAGGATGCCTGGCCTTGAGGGCGTCGAGGGCGGCCTGGACGCCTTCGCCCACTTCGACCTCCCCGGCGCCGCGCGCGCGCAGCACCTCGAAACCGACCACTGGCTGGCCGTTGAGCAGTGCGGCTGAACGCGGTTCGGCCACCGTATCGGCCACGGAGGCGATTTCGTCGAGCCTGACACGGCGACCGTCGCTCAGGGTGATTTCGAAACGGGCGATTTCTTCGCTCGACTGCACGTTGGCCAGCATGCGGATCGACTGTTCCGCGCCACCCAGATAGGCCCGGCCGCCGGACGCCTCCTGCTGCATCTGCCGCAGCTGGCGGGAGATATCCAAGGCGCTGGTATTGAGGGCGAGCAGTTTCACCGGATCCAGGTCGATGCGCACCTCACGACTGACCCCACCGACGCGGGAAACCGCCCCGACACCCCGAACCGCCAGCAGCGCCTTGCTGAGTTCGTGCTCGACGAACCAGGACAGGGCTTCATCGTCCAGGCGCGTCGATGCCAGGGTATAGATCAATATCGCCGAGCCGGCGATGTCGACCTTTCTGATCACCGGGTCCCGCAGGTCGGCGGGCAAGTCCGCGCGCACACGGGCCACGGCGTCGCGAACCTCGTCCAACCCTTGCTGGCTGGACTTCTCCAGACGAAACTCGACGGAGATGTCCACGGTGCCGTCGGACAGGGTGCTGCGAATGTGCTTGACGCCCTGCACCGTGGCGAGGGAATCCTCGATCTTGCGGGCGACGTCGTTTTCCAGCTGGACCGGCGAAGCGCCCGGCAATTCAGCCGTCACCGTCACCACCGGCAAGTCGATATCGGGAAACTCCTGCACTTTCATCATCGCGAAACTCATCAGGCCAACGAACGTCAGCAGGATGAACAGCAGAATGGCCGGTGTCGGGTTTCGGATCGACCAGGACGACACGTTCAGGCTCATGGCTGGCTCTCCGGCAAACGCAGGCTGCCAGCACCCACCCTCGAACTGGATGTCACCTGGTCAGGGTCGGGAGCCGGCAGCGCCTCAACGACCCGGACATGATCGCCTTCGTTCAGGAAGCCGCCACCGGCCAGGACCACGGGGCTAGCAGGGTCGAGGCCATGAATGATTTCGATCCGCTCGCCCACGCTGCGCCCGACCGATACCTTGCTTCGCATGACCCTGGCGTCCGGCCCTACGCGCAGCACGTAGCTGAAGCCATCGCTCAACAGTACCGCGCTCTGCGGCAAGGTCATCGCCCGATCGGCACCCACCTCGAATTCGCCTCGTGCGAACATGCCGGCACGGGCGACGCCACCGGCCGGCAGATCGACATAGGCCATCCCGTTGCGGGTTTGCGTATCCACCGTGGGCGCGATCATCCGCAGGGTGCCCTGCGCCACCTGGCCATCGGCCAGGCGTACCCTGGCCACCTGGCCGGGTTTCAACCGCGCAAGATCGGCGGCCGCGACTTCGGCCCGCCATTCGAGCCGCTGGCCACGGATCAGGCGAAACAGTTCCTGGCCAGCCGGCAGCACGGCGCCCACGGTGGCGGTTCGAGACGAGATGACACCGTCGTCCGGGGCCAGTACCTGGGTGTGGGCCAGTCGAAGGCGCCGCAACTGCTCGGTGGCCTCGGCGGACTTCAGCCGGGCCTGCGCGGTGCGCTCGGCCACCAGGTATTGGGTGATCTGCTGCGCTGACATCGCACCGTCGACCTCCAGCAAGCGCGCCCGCTTGGCATTGGCCTCGGCTTCGACAAGGGCAGCCCGCGCCTCCGCCGTGGCGGCCTGACTTTGCGCAAGCTCGGCGCCAGGCGTGTCGGGGGCAAAGGTGGCGAGCAACTGGTTGCGCCGGACCTGGTCGCCGACATTGACCTTGACCTCCGCCAGGCGCAGCCCGTCCGCCTCGGTCCCGATGCTCGCCTCCTGCCACGGCATGATGTCGCCGTTGGCATGAATCCGCACGGGAAGCCGCAACGGCTGCAGCGTGGTGACCGCGACCGAAAGCGCAGGCTTTGCCGCGGGGGCTGCCTGGCTGACATCCGGCGTGGATTCAGAGGGGCTCGTTGCAAGGGCGACGATCACCAAAATGATCGCTGCGGCGGTGCTCACGGCCACGAGAGCCGTTTGGCGGGAGATCGATTTCATGCGGGTGGTATTCCTGGACACAGCGCTGTCGGCGCGATGCTGATGGGGCTTGTGCGCAAATCGCTGCAAGGCGGCCACTATCCAGCGGGAAACCTTTCCAGATCCTTACCAGGAACAAGGAGCGAAAGATGTCGCCCGGTAAGTGTTCGGTAAGACGAAGCTGCCGATCATCGCGGCGTCCTTATCCTCGCTCTGGAGAGCTGCATGTCTCTTTCACGCTTCCCTGCTCCGAAACGCTTGACGGCGCTGACGCGCTGCATGGTCATTTCAGCCGCTCTGGTTGGGTCGAGTACGTCCCTGGTGGTCCGCGCCGCCGAACCGGAACGCGCCGAAGGGAGTTCATCCTGGGGGCTGGGGATCGGTGCCGCCAGCAGCCAACAGCCCTATACCGATATCGATCGGGATAACCAGGTCATACCGCTGATCTATTTCGAGAACGATTATCTGGAGGTGTTCGGCACCACTGCCGAGATCAAGCTGCCGAGCCTGCGCCTCGATGACACTCAGCAACTGAAGTTCAACGCAGTGATCCACTACGACTCCAGCGGCTATGAGGACGACGACGCACGGATTCTCGACGGTATGGATGACCGGGACGGCGGCCTATGGGCCGGGGGGAACGTGAAATGGGAAAACCCATGGGCGAACGTCACGGCGCAGTGGACGGCCGACGCCTCGGGCAACAGCGATGGACAGCGCTTCACCCTCGGCCTGGACAGGACGTGGGAGCTGGGCGACCGGATCAGGCTCACTCCGCGGCTGGCCGCCGTCTGGCAGGACAAGGACTATGTCGACTACTATTTCGGGGTTCGCGACGAGGAAGCCCGTTCCGATCGCCCAGCCTATGACGGGAAGTCCGCTATGAACACTGAATTCGGCCTGCGTGGTACCTACCTGTTCGATCGACACCACTCGGTATTTCTCGACCTGGAAGCGGTACGCCTGGCCAATGAGATCAAGGACAGCCCGCTGGTGGATGCTTCTACCGAAAACAGCGTGCGCTTCGGTTACCTGTACCGTTTCTGATGAGCCGCATACTCCTGGTCGAGGACCACGAACGGCTTGCGCAGCTGATCTGCAAGGGCCTGGCCGGCGTCGGCATCGCGGTGGATGTGGTCGGCCGCATCGACACCGCCTGGGCGGCCGTGCAGCGGCTTCCTTACCAGGCAATGGTCCTGGACCGAGGGCTGCCGGATGGCGACGGGCTCGTGCTGCTGCAGAAAATGCGCAGGGTCGCCCTGGGCTTGCCGTGCCTGGTCTTGACGGCGCGGGATGCGCTGCATGATCGCGTCGAAGGCCTGGACGCCGGCGCGGACGACTATCTTCCCAAACCCTTCGCCATGGATGAGATGGTGGCACGGGTCAAGGCGCTGCTTCGCCGCCCCGTCCAGCTCAGCACCCTCAATCCCAGCCATGGCGACCTAACCTTGCGACCCGACACCGGCGTACTGTGCCGAGGGGACAGGAGCATGGCCCTGTCCGCTGCGCAAATGCAGATCATGCTGCTTCTGGTGCGCAATCAGTCCGATGTGGTGCGACGCAAAGCATTGGAGGCGGCAGCCTGGGGATTGACCGATGCGGTCACACCCAATGCACTGGACGTCGCCCTGCACCGCATTCGTCGTAAATTGATCATGGTGGGGTCGCAATACACCATCGTGAACGTCAGGGGACATGGCTATGCCCTGGGCACGCATGATCAGGTTCAATAGCCTCGCCGTTAAGGTGTTGCTCGCGTATGTCGCCGGGGCAGCGCTGACCACCGCGCTGGTGGTGCTGGTGGTGGTTTCGATGTCCTCTTCCCAGAGCGACCTGCTCTCGGGCGCAGAAGTGGCCGATACGACACACGACATGGTCGATGACCTGGTGTTCGACAGCCAGGGCAATCCGGTGGACCTGGACGTCACCGACTTCGACGTCGAATGGGTGTTCGACAGCCTTAAACAGGAAACGGCTTACCGCGTGCTGGACGATTCCGGCAAGGTCGCGCTGGCTTCCGCCAGCGAAGTCCAATGGCCGCCCTACAGCGCGGCCAGCCTGCCGCCACCGGAGCGCTTCGTGTTCACGCATGCTGACGTGCGGATGCACGGCGCCACCGCGGTCGTCGAACACGAGGGACGCGTCTGGTATCTGCAATTCGCCGCCAGCACGAGGTTCCTGCACCTGGTCTACCGGGCCTTCGCACTGCCTTTCACCGGGCTGGGAATCGCCCTGTTCAGCCTGGTGCTGCTGTTCGTCTTCGGCACCTGCGTCTACGTCACCTTGAGATACACCTTCAAGCCACTGCGCGACATATCGAACCTGGCCGCCGCCATTTCCCCCCGGTCCATTCACGCACGCCTGCCAACCGCTTCGGTTCCGGCGGAAATCGCGCCCCTGGTCGAGAGTTTCAACCACGTGCTGATGCGCCTGGAACGTGGTTATCGCGTGCAGCAGGAATTCCTGGCCAAAGCGGCGCATGAGCTGAAGACGCCGCTGGCCTTGATCCGTGCCCAGATCGAATTACTGGATCAAGGCCATGAACGCGGAGCGCTGCTCAACGACGTCGAGCACATGACCCGCCAGGTCCATCAATTGCTGCACCTGGCCGAAGCGAGCGAGATCCAGAGCTACCGGTTCGCTACGGTCAACGTCCGCGAAGTGGTCAGGGAAACCGTCGATTACCTCCAACGAATGGCCGACACGGCACAGGTGAAACTGCTCGTCGGCGGCGATGCCGACACACAGTGGCTGGCGGATCGAGGCGCCCTCTTCACGCTACTCAAGAACCTGCTGGAAAACGCTCTCCAGCATGCGCCTCAAGGCAGCGACATTCATATCGAAGTGGATGCCGACACCCTGACATTGCGCGATCACGGTCCGGGCGTGGACAAAGAGCATCTGGTGCATCTCTTCGAGCGGTTCTGGCGCGGGGCCCATCGGCGTGATCACGGCGCGGGGCTGGGCCTGGCCATCTGCCAGGAAATCGCCACGGCCCACGGCTGGACACTGTCCGTACAGCGAGCGGATCCCGGGCTACGGTTCCAGCTTATCCGGCAGCAGTGAGACGCCCCGGAGCCATGCATCAGGAGGCGCGGGTTCGCCTGGACCCGCCTGTCTTTCTGTGGGGGCAACGGTATTTTTTGTTTCCCCCCCCTTTATTTGGAAACAAATGTTTCCTATGCTGTCGCCATGACGACTCAATCCGAAATATCCATCCGCCCAGGCCGCCCCCGCGAATTCGATACGGATGCGGTGCTGGACAAGGCAATCAAGCGCTTCAGCGAATATGGCTATCACGGCACCTCCATCGCCGACCTGAACGCCTGCCTGGGGCTGACGTCGGGCAGCATCTACAAGGCCTGGGGCGACAAACGCGGACTTTTTCTGGCGGCGCTCGATCGCTATATGGCGCTGCGCGCCGAAGCCATCGCCGCTCAGTTGCTGGACAGGCATTCGGGCCGCGACAAAATCCAGGCCTTGCTCACTCAATACGCGCAGCTGAGCGGCGAGATCCCGGGCCGCACCGGATGCCTGGTGGTCGAAGCCGCCGTGGAGCTTTCCCAGGCCGATATGGACGTGGCAGACCGGATCGCTGCACAGCAGAACAGGCGGGAGGCACAGTTGCGTCGCCTGATCGAAGAAGGGCAGCTCGACGGGTCCGTCAATGCACAGATCGATGCCGCTCCCCTGGCCAAACTCCTGCTGGCACTCCAGCAAGGCATGCGGGTATTGGGAAAGACCGGATCCAGCAGCGAGGCAATGTCTGGCATGGTTTTCGAGTTGATGCGCTTGCTCGAATGATTTTTTTGCCCAATTAGGAAACATTCAGTTCCATTTGAGGAAACCACATGAACACTCGATCAGCACAGCCTGATTTCGTCGGTCAGGATTTCCTGCTCCGCACCGACTTCTGGCAGCGTTTTCGCCATGCCAGCACACGGGTAAGTGACGTCAATATTCACTACGTCGAGGGCGGCGAAGGCCCACCCATCCTGCTGATCCCAGGTTGGCCGCAAAGCTGGTATGCATGGCGCTATGTGATGCCCCAACTGGTGGACGCCGGTTATCGGGTCATCGCGCTCGACCCTCGCGGCATGGGTGAAAGCGATGCGCCTGCCGGTCGTTATGACCTGGCCACTGTCGCCACCGAACTGCACCAGTTCGCCCAGGTCCTCGGATTGTTCGAAAACGGCCCCATCGATGTCGCGGGGCATGACGTAGGCACCTGGATCGCCTACGCCTGGGCCGCGGACTGGCGCTCGGACATCCGTCGCGTCGCACTGCTCGACGCGTTGATACCCGGCCTTTCAACGCCTCGCACCGACCTGCCTGTCGATGAGGCCAACCGACGCAGTTGGCACTTTGCGTTCAACCAGCTCGATGACCTCCCCCAGCTACTCATATCCGGGCGCGAAGAGGCCTTTCTCACCTGGCTGTTCAGGGCCAAGGCCCTTCAGCCCTGGACCATCACGCCTGAAGACATCGCCGTCTATGCACGCCAGCTTGCGGCCCCTGGCGCATTACGGGCGGTGACCGGCTACTACCAATCTGCATTGTCCGGCGAAGGGGTCGCCGCGAACCGTCGCCGCGCCGAGACGCCACTCGGCATCCCCGTCCTGGCCCTCGGAGCGCAGCGAGGTGTCGCGAATCACATCATCGATGCATTGAAGCCTCTGGCGGCAGATGTGCAAGGCGAGGTGATCCTCGATGCCGGGCATTACCTGCCAGAGGAAGCGGCCAACCGCGTGGCCGACCTGTTGGTTGATTTCTTCGGCAAGCCGTGAGGGAAATAGCGGTGCCTCTGCTCATTCTGCAAAGGCATACCGGCCTCAACTCAACGCCATGGCGTCCTGCTTGGAGGTAAAGAATCGTGCAAACAATTCGGACTGTGACTTGATATTCAACTTGGCGTAGATGTTACGACGGTGCACTTTTATGGTTTCCGCCGACAGGGAAAGCTTTCCTGCGATTTCCTTGTTTGAAAAGCCACTCAATAACAACTTGAGCACATCTTTTTCACGCACGGTGATCTGTGCCCCCAGCGAGGCGATGGTCTCTGGCCAGGGTGCTGGCTCGCCAGGATGTTTTGCCACGTCAACTTCAAAAGCCATGCGCTGGTGCATCAACGCTGTCACCCAGGGCTTGATGATATCGAGCGTCGTGATTTGTTCCTGGGTAAAGCGAACATTGCTGCCGAAGGACACGCATAGCGTTCTTTCGGGATCGAGCTTGACGTTGTATTGCGCCTCATCCACCGAGATGTACTGTTCAAAATACTGGTGGTAATACTCTGTCTCGAGAAAGTGCTCCGGCGCCACATCCAACATATGGAAGAAACCGGTCTGCGGATTTTCCCGATCGGCTATATAGAACGGGTCCAGCATGTAGAGCCCTTTTACATAGCGATGAATGAACGCATCGACTTCTTCCGTGTCGGCCACTTCAGGAAGGCTGACCACTTGAACTTGCTGATTGCTGAAAATCAATACGACCCAGTTATCGACCTGCACATGTTCATTCAAAAGACGGACAAGAGAGCTCCAGAACTCTGGACGATTCAACCGCATGATCAGTTGTCCGATCGATCGATGCCAAGCCAGGCTGTGAAGGTCGAGCGGCATTTTCTACCCCTTTAGGGTTAGGGATTCGTCGGGCGCGGATAAGTATTCGTAGGTATTTACTATTCGTCAATGCGGGGTATATTCGGTCCCGGGTTACGACGGCCATGAAGGCCATCGCCTTGACAAGGATAGTTGTATGAGCAAGTCGCGCCTGCGCCGCATTCTTTCAGCTTCGCTTCTTTGTATCGGGATAAACAGCTCGGCGGGTGCCGCAGAACCGACGATGTATCTGTATAACTGGTTCGGGTTTATCGCACCGCAGACTCCGAAAGAGTTCGAGCAGGAAACCGGCACCCGATTCCACATGGACCCATTCGACAGCGCCGAAATCATGCAGAGCAAGGTGATGGCCGGGCGTACAGGGTACGATGTGGTGGTGGCCACCTCCAATGTATTGCCAAGCCTCATCCAGGCAGGTGTGCTGCAACCGCTGGATCGCAACCAGCTCGGAAACTTGTCCCATGTCGACCCTGACATCCTGGCCCAACTGGCAGTCAATGATCCAGGCAACCGCTATGCCGTGCCCTATCTGTGGGGGACCACCGGCATTGGTTATGACGTGGACAAGATCAAGGCCGCCCTGGGCGACGATGCGCCGGTGGACAGCTGGGACCTGATCTTCAAGGAAGAGAACATCAGCAAACTCAAGTCGTGTGGCGTGGCGATGCTCGACTCTCCCAGCGAGATCATCTCCATTGCCTTGCATTACCTTGGGCTGCCAAGCAACAGCAAGAATCCGGACGACTACCAGAAGGCCCAGGCGCTGCTGCTGAAAATCCGTCCCTACGTCCTCTATTTCGACTCGTCGCGAATCGACGCCGACCTGGCCGATGGCAATATCTGCGCGGTCGTGGGCTGGGCAAACGGTGCGCTTGCGGCGCAGGCCATCAACGAAAAGAACAACACTGGTCGCAAGATCGCCTACAGCCTTCCCCGCGAAGGTGCGCTGGTCTGGTCGGAAAACCTGGTTCTATTGAAAGACGCCCCCCACCCGAAGGAAGGCATGGCATTCATCAACTACATGCTGCGTCCGGAAGTCATCGCCAAGACCTCGAATCACACCCTCTATCCCAACGCCAATAAAGACGCCACGGAATTCGTCGAGCAACAGCTGCGCGACAATCCCTGGATCTATCCGGACAAGAAGACGATTGCCACACTGGTTCCTCTCGAACCCCTGCCCTTGAAACTGGAGCGCATCCGCACCCGGGTCTGGACCAAGGTAAAGAGCGGCACTTGATCTGATGGAGTTGTCGTTGACGCCTCCTGCAACGCTTGAATCAGGCTCTGTTTGAGGCTTTTCAGACAGCGCCCAGGGTGGGAGAACCGCTGCAGTTCTGACGCGGCTATCTGAAGCCATGAACGTCACCCAGGGAAAAGACAGCCCGACGCCAGGGCTGTCATAGAGGGAAGGAATCCATTCATGCACCAAAGTAACCACCAGGGCTATCCGGAGTCAGACGACCGCAAGGCCTATAAGGAAATTGAAGAGCAAATCATCCATTGCACACCCGAACAAGCCTGGGCCATGTATTCCATTTCCACCGGAATGGTCCGACTCAACATCACCCAGGCAGTGAAGAAACTCATCGCCGCCGGGAACAAGGCGCTGCTGGCGCAGTTCCCGGAACTTGCCCCGGCCGCAACGGCCGATCACGAATCGAACAGACGCTCAACGCGCTGAATCCTGACAGTCAGGCTCTGTACGAAAAGTCTTGAGGCGAAGATCAGGCGAGGCGGTTTTCAACGCAGCCTGAACGAGTGTCAAGGCTTTCCGTACCGAGTCTAGCGCCCTCAGGAGCCCTGGATGAGGCGAAGCGGCTATCGACAACTTCGATTCGACTGACCCGCCAATTTGCCAGATCAGGCAATTATTCGAGAGGATCAGGCAATCCGGTCTAACGCAATGACTTCTATAGTGGGTTAGAGTCATTCACATCAAATCGGTATCTGATCGAGTCACGGCGCCAGGCTCTGTACGAAAAGTCTTGAGACGAAGTTCAGGCGAGGCTGTTTTCAACGCAGCATGAGCGAGTATCAAGGCTTTTCGTGCAAAGCCTGATGATGCGGTGTGTCCACAGCGGAAGTGGGCCAGATTGACCTTCCGCTACCGGCCTCCCCTTGTCTTCAACACGCGTCGTATCCAAGCACTGACCCACTCTTGTCCGGAGAGCTAGCCCATCATGAGTGCACTCACTATCAACGGCCGTGAATACACGGTCGACGTAGACCCAGGAACGCCCATCCTCTGGACCCTGCGCGACACGCTGGGCATGACCGGCACCAAGTTCGGCTGCGGCGCGGCACTGTGCGGCGCCTGCACCGTTCACCTCGATGGCCAGGCCATTCGTTCCTGCGTGACGCCCATTGCCGCCGCCGAAGGCAAGCACATCACCACCATCGAAGCGGCCACCAACGGCAGCGATCCGGTCGGCACCGCGGTCCATGAAGCCTGGGTCAAGCACGACGTGGCGCAGTGCGGCTACTGCCAGAGCGGCCAGATCATGAGCGCCACCGCTTTCCTCAAGGCCCAACCCAAGGGCAAGCAACCCACCGTGGCTGAAATCGACTCAGCCATGGCCGGCAATATCTGCCGTTGCGGCACTTATGCCCGTATTCGCGCCGCGGTGGCTGATGCCGCCAAGGCCCTTGCCTGATCGGAGCTCGTCATGCTGAACGACATCTTTCCCGGTGAGGTTCCCCGCGCCTTGCAGCCTATGTTCGAGCGCGATCTTGCCGACGGCCCCACCACCCTGCCCCGTCGCAGTTTCCTTAAGATCGTCGGCATCGGCGGGCTGGCGCTGGGTGCCTTTCCGCACCTGGCCATGGCCCAACAGGCCGACGACACTGCCGGCGCCCCTCTCAAACCGGCCCAGCAACCGTCTGCCTTCGTGCAGATCGCCCCCAGCGGAGAGGTCATCGTGACCATCAATCGACTGGAGTTCGGCCAAGGGGTGCAGACCGCCCTGCCGATGATTCTCGCCGAAGAACTCGATGCCGACTGGAGCCTGGTGCGCAGTCGCAACGGCAACGGCGACGCCGCCTACCAGGACCCGATCTTCGGCATCCACCTCACCGGCGGCTCCAATTCGATCAAGAACAGCTACATCCAATACCGCGAACTCGGCGCCCGCGCTCGCGCCATGCTGCTTGCCGCCGCGGCCGCGCGCTGGAACGTGGACGTGGCGAGCCTGAGCACGCAATCTGGCAAGGTGCTGGGGCCTGGAGGACGCCAGGCAAGCTATGGGGAACTGGCCGAAGCCGCAATGAAAATGCCCGTGCCCGAGCAGATCACGCTCAAGGACCCCAAGGACTTCCGCATCATCGGCCAGGCCACCACCCGCATCGATGCCAAGGCCAAGAGCAGCGGCCAGCAGGATTTCGGCATCGACATGCACCTGCCTGGGCAGCTTACGGCCGTCGTCGCCAGGCCACCGGTATTCGGCGCGAAAATCAGCTCCCTGGACGACAGCGCGGCGCGTGCCACCAAGGGCGTGAAAGCCGTGGTGCGGGTGCCGCTGGATGGCGGTGCCGAAGGCGTGGCGGTCATCGCCGATGGCTACTGGCAAGCCAAGCTCGCCCGAGACGCCTTGAAGCTGGAATGGAACCTGGCTGGCTTGGAGAAAGTGGACAGCGACAAGCAACTGGTCCAGTACCGGGAACTCGCCGGCCAGCCCGGCCCGTTGCATTTCGAGGCCGACATGGCGCCCCTGGCCACGGCACCGCACAAGCTCGAAGCCGAATTCGTATTCCCCTACCTCGCCCATGCCCCCATGGAGCCCCTGAACTGCACCGTGCAGCTTGCCGACGATGGCGCCCGCCTGTGGGTCGGCACGCAGTTTCCCGGCGGCGATGGGAGCGTGGCCGCCAAGGTGCTGAATCTCAAGCCGGAACAGGTCCTGGTCAACGTGCAGACGGCGGGCGGAGGCTTCGGCCGGCGTGGTGTCCCCAGCGGCGATTTCGTCGCCCTGGCCTGCGAGGTGGCCAAGGCTGCCCGCGCCAGTGGGCTGGAGGTCCCGATACGCACGCTCTGGAGCCGGGAAGACGACATCAAGGGCGGCTACTACCGGCCCATGCACCTGCACCGCGCGCGAATAGGCTTCGATGACAACGGCAAGGTGCTGGCCTGGGACCACGCCCTGGTCGGGCAGTCGATCCTCAGCGGCACCCTGTTCGGTGGCCGGGTGAAAAACGGCATCGATCCTACCGCGACCGAGGGCATGCGCAACCCTTACCCGCTGCCGATGCGCCTGACGGTCCATCATCCCAAACTCAACGTACCGGTGCTCTGGTGGCGCAGCGTGGGTTCCACCCACACCGCCTTCGTCATGGAAACCTTGATCGACGAAATCGCCCGCACCACCCGGCAGGATCCGGTGGCCTACAGGATGAAGCTGTTCGGCGACCAAAGTCCTCGCCATCGCGCGGCCCTGCAACTGGCCGTGGACAAGAGCGAATATGGCAAGCGTCAGCTTAACGCCGGCCATGCCTGGGGCGTGGCGGTCCATGAGTCGTTCAGTTCCGTGGTGGCCTATGTCGTGGAGGCCTCCGTGCAAGACGGTCGCCCGGTGCTGCATCGCGCCACCGCTGGCGTGCACTGCAACCTGGTGGTCAACCCGCGCAGCGTGGAAGCCCAGGTACAGGGCGCGGCCGTGATGGGCTTGTCCATGTGCCTGCCAGGCGGCGCTGTCACCTTGACGGACGGGGTGGTGCAGCAGAGCAACTTCGCCGACTTCAGCGTGCCGCGCATCACCGACATGCCGGACATCGCCGTCCATGTCGTACCCAGCGCCGAGCCTCCCACGGGGATGGGTGAACCCGGCCTGCCGGCCCTGGCACCTGCTTTTGCCAACGCCATCGCGAGCCTCACGGGCAAGCCGCTACGCCAGTTGCCGTTCCAGCTGGCATGACATGAAAAAGGCTGCCGGACTCTGCGAGCGAGTCGCAGTGTCCGGCAGCCTCACATGGGGCCCGGCGATGACCTTGCCACGCCAACGGGTGCAGTGCCGTTGCCCGATCTTCAATCGTAGAACGGTTCGACCAGCGTCCGGCTGCCCACGAAGAAGCTGTCCGCCACCAGCCGCAAGGGCTGCAGGTCCAGGTCGCGGGCCTTGTCCGTGATCAACTGCTGGAAATGCCGATACACCGCCGGGTATTCCCCTTCCTCCGAAACGGCCTGGCGCACGCCATCGATACTCAACAACGCGCCACCGTTGTCCAGCCGCAGGACACCCTCGGCGCAGCGAATCTCGATGCTCCAGAGCTCATCATGACCATGGTCGAAATCGAACTCCGCCCGGACATCGAGGTGGCGTGCATCCGACATCCTGATGCTGGCGGCGATAGGTGATTGGCAATTGTCCGGAACCCGCAGCTCGGCAGATTCGACGAACAGTGGCAAGGGCAGCAGATGGGTCGCGATGGACAGCGCGTTGATTCCGGGATCGAACACACCCAGGCCACCCGGCTGCCAGATCCACGCCTGGCCGGGATGCCACTTGCGCACGTCTTCCTTCCAGTCGATCTGCACGCTCTGCAACGTCCGGGTGGCCAACCAGTCGCGAGCGGCTTCGATTCCCGGCGCGTAGCGAGAATGCCAGGCGAACAGCGCGCTGACACCGTGCTTGTGCGCCTGGCTCACCAGTTCCATGGCTTCGCCCAACGTGGCGCACGGCGGCTTTTCCACCAGGACATGCTTGCCTGCGGCCAGCGCTTGCTGCACCAACGCGAATCGACCCTGGGGCGGCGTGCAGAACGCAATGGCATCGACCTGCGGGCCGTTATCGAGCAACTGGCCCAGGGACTGGAAATTCTCCACGCCGGCACAGGGCTTGCCCTGGGTAGCGACGGCCACCAGCTGGAAGGCGGGGTTGGCCTGGATGGCGGGAACGTGTTGGTCCTGGGCGATCTTGCCATAGCCCACCAGACCGAGACGAATCGGTTGCATCTGGGACTCCTGATTTTTTTGTACGCTGGTTTTTATTTAAGGGTCGGGCAGCAAACTAGACGTAATTGCCGTGCCAGACAATGGGCACGTTCCGAATGAGGGCGGGCCGGTGTGCGCAGGAAAGTGATACGGGTCACAGATCAGGCGGTCCCACGGGCAGGCGATGGAGTATTTTTTCGCCCCAACGCTTATAAAGCTTGCAGCGCAAGCACAGGAAAATCCCGGAAGAACGATTGCCCCCTCATGGACCCCAAGGAGCCCCGGATGAGCACCACCGAACAGTTGCAAGATAGCGGCAAATACAGCGCCAAGTGGCAGGAGCGCTTCAACTTCTTCGACACCTATGGAGCGCCGAGCGACCCGCGCTACAAGGAAGCGATGAAAAAGCTGCCCGACTTCAGGAAAAAGATCCTCATCAACGCCAACATCATCGCCTTCTTCTTTGGCCCGATCTATCTGTTCGTCCTGGGGCTGTGGAAGAAGAACCTGGCCATGATCGGCCTCATCATCGCCATCAACATCGCGCTGAGCGTGCTTTTCGCCATCATGGGCATGGAGGTGCCAAGGCCTCTGAATACCGGCCTGAGCATCGCGTTCTCCATGACCTACGCGATGATGACCAACTACGCTTACTACCTCAAGGAAGTCAAAGGCGAGCAAGGCTGGAACCCGTTCCAGGGCATGCGCTTGTGATTGCACGCCGGTCCGCTCAAGCGCCCGCGCCCCGTAAAAAGGGCGCGGGCGCTGCATTTTGTGCAGCGAACAACCTCATCCGAACGCTTGAGCAGTGTCCAGGTGCAACATCGCCCGGGCGTCGACGGTGAAGCTGTAGCGCTTGTCCCGCAGGAGAACGACATCCTCCTCGCATAAGCGCCGCAGCACTTCCCTCACGCTGATGAATGACAGCTGCGCGCAAGGCTCGCCCAGGGCGGCATGCAGTTCACGCACCTCTAGGGCATGATCCGCCCTGGCCGCGACCAGCATGGCCTCGATCACCTTCAAACGAATCAGGCTGGTGCGCAGCCCATAGAAGCGCAGCAATTCACGGATACGTCGATTCGTGTCGCGATCATCCTCGGCAAGCCCTCGGCCGACGCCGAGGGAGGGTTGCTGTGGCCTGATACGCGGCAACGAGGCCGATGGGTCGTTCATGAGAAATCCTTTTCAACACCTACCTGGTAAAACCGGAAACGACCGCTCCCGGCCGTCACGTTGCCCTTGTCAGCCTGCGGTGCGAGTCATGGCCCCGCTTCCCCGGGCACTGGCGCGCTGACCGTACCCCGGCGATCACGTCGCCGTTGGGCGATGGACAGCACCCAGACGAAAAACACCGGGACGTACAGAATGCCCAGCACCGTCGCCGCCAGCATGCCGCCGATGACACCGACGCCGATTGCACGCTGGCTCGCCGCTCCGGCGCCGCTGGCCAACGCCAGGGGCAATACCCCCAGGATGAAAGCCAGGGAAGTCATGACAATCGGCCGAAAGCGCAGGCGGGTCGCCCGGGCCGCCGCCTGCGCCAGGCTGACGCCCTGGCCATGAAGGGACTTGGCGAACTCGACGATGAGGATGGCGTTCTTTGCACACAGGCCGATGATGGTGATCAGCCCTACTTTGAAATAGACGTCATCGGGCATGCCCATCACCGTCACCGCCAATACCGAACCGAGCATGCCCAGCGGCACCACCAGCAACACGGCGAAGGGAATCGACCAGCTTTCATACAACGCGACCAGCACCAGCAAGACCATGGTCAATGCCAAGCCCACCAGCCAGGGGACCTGGTCGCTGGCTTGCTGTTCCTGCAGTGAAAGCCCCGCCCATTCCAGGCTGAACCCGGACGGCAACTGCCGCGCGATGCCCTGCAACGCCTCCATCGCCTGGCCGGTGCTGTACCCCGGCGCCGGCTCTCCGGAAAAACGCAACGACGCCGAGCCGTTGTAGCGGGCGATCTGCAGGGGCCCGACCTGCCACTCGAAACGACTGAAGGCATCCAGCGGCACCAGGCGCCCCTGCCGGTTGGGCACTTGCAGGCGCAGCAGCGCTTCGGGCGTCTGCCGGCTGACGCCGTCAGCCTGGATGATCACCCGCTGCATCCGCCCCTGATTGGCGAATTCGTTGATCTGCTCCGAGCCCAGGGCGGCGGCCAATGCCGAGCTGATCACGTCGAAACTCACCCCCAGGGCCTCGGCTTTTTCACGGTCGATGCTGACATTGATCTGGGGCGCATCAGCCAGGCCGTCTTCCGACAGATGCCCGATCTGCGGCGATGCCTTGGCGCCCTCGAGCAACTGGTCACGCGCCTTCGATAGCGCTTCGTGCCCCCGGCCCGCCAGGTCCAGCAGGCGCAGGTCGAAACCACCGGACGTACCGAGCCCATCCACCGGCGGCGGCACCACGCTGTACAGCGTACCGTCGGCAATGTCCTCGAAGGCCTCGTTAGCCCGCTCGGCCACTTCGTCGCTGGCCTGGCCGCTGCCGCGCAACGACCAGTCCTTGAGGGTGACGTAGGATAGCGCCGCATTGGCGCCCTCCCCGGAGAAGCTGAAGCCCATGATCGCCAGCACGTGCTCGGTGGCCGGTTGCGCCAGGGCATAGTCCTCCCACGCCCGGACCGTGACATCGGTACGAGAGGCGGACGCCGCAGGCGGCAACTGGATATCGGTGACGATGTATCCCTGGTCCTCGTCCGGCAGGAACGAGGTTGGCAGCCGCAGGTAGGCCAAGGCCAGTACCAGCAGCAACACCAGGTAGACAGCCATGCTGCGCCCGGACCGTCGGACCCAACTGGCTCCCAGTCCCTCGAAGCGCTCGGCCAGGGCATCGAAGCGCCGATTGAAGGCGTGCGCCCAGCGATGAGCGCCGGCCCGGCGGGTCGGGTCGTGGGGCTTGAGCAGGGTCGCGCACAGGGCGGGCGTCAGGCTCAGGGCGAGGAACCCGGAAAACAGGATGGATATCGACAAGGTCATGGCGAACTGCTGGTAGATCACTCCCACCGATCCGCCCATGAACGCCAGTGGCACGAATACCGCGGACAGCACCAGGGTAATGCCGACAATCGCCCCGCTGATCTGCTGCATGGCCTTGCGGGTCGCCTCCCCGGGCGACAGGTGCTCGCGGGAAATCAGCCGCTCGACGTTTTCCACCACGACGATGGCGTCATCCACCAGGATGCCGATGGCCAGGACCATGCCGAACAGGGTCATCATGTTGATGGAGAAACCCAACGGCGCCATGAGCGCGATCGTTCCCAGCAGGCAGACCGGCACGGTCACGGCGGGAATCAGCGTGTAACGCAGGTTCTGCAGGAACAGCAGCATGACCAGGAACACCAGGACCATGGCTTCGGCCAGGGTGTAGAGGACTTGCTCGATCGCCACATCGACGAAGTAGGAAGTGTCATAAGGCACGCTCAGGGCCATGTTCGCCGGCAATGTACTCGACAGTTGCCCAAGCCGCGCCTTGATCGCTTGCGCGGCCTGCAGCGCGTTGGCGCCGGGGGCCAGCTGCACCGACATGGCGGCGGCAGGCTTGCCGTTCAGGCGCGCGTCGAAACGATAGTCCTTGCGCCCCAGCTCGACCCGCGCCACGTCGTGGATTCGCACACTGGAGCCGTCGTCGTTGGCCCGCAACACGATATTGCCGAACGCCTCGACCGACTCCAGTTGCCCCTGCACCATCACGGTGGCGGTGATGTGCTGCTCGGCGGGCCCCGGCCGTTCTCCCGTGCTGCCGGCGGGCACCTGCACGTTCTGCGCGGCAATGGCCCGGCCGACATCGGCCATCGACAGGTTGTACGCCACGAGGCGGGCGGGATCGACCCAGATCCGCATGGCCCGTTCGGAGGTGTACATCTGTACCCGCCCGACCCCGGCCACCCGGCGGATTTCGTTGTTGATGGCCCGGGCCGCATAATCCGCCAGCACCACGGAGTCGGCCTGTCCATCGACATAGGACAGGGCATACACCAGGAGAAAGTTGGAGCGCGCCTGTTCCACCTTCAGGCCTTGCTCGATGACGGCTTGAGGCAACCGCCCGATCACTCGCTGCAGGCGATTCTGCACATCGACCTGTGCCATGTCGGGGTCGGTCCCCGGAGTGAAGGTGACGGTGATATCGGCCCCACCATTGGCGCTGGTGGACTCGTAATAGATCAAGCCCTTGAGGCCGTTGAGCTCCTCCTCGATCAGGCTGGTGACGTTCTGGCCGACGATCTGCGCGGACGCCCCGGGGTAATTGGCGCTGACACTGATCTGCGGTGGAGCCACGTCCGGGTACTGGCTGACCGGCAGGGTACGCAGGGTCAGCAGCCCCGCCAGCACGATGAACAGGGCAATGACCCAGGCAAGATTCGGACGATTGATGAAAAATTCCGGCACGGTTGTTGTTCCTTGACCGTCAGTGCTGGGCCTGTTGCTCGGCCAGCGTGATAGGGCTGACCTGGGTCCCGGCGCCGAGCTTGTCGGCCCGTTCGATCACGACCCGCTCGCCGGCCGACAACCCCTGGGTGATCTGCCAGTTGGAACCTTGCATCACACCGGTGCTGACCACCCGCTCGCGCACCACCGCGCCGCTGTCCACCAGCATCAACCGGGCCTGGCCATCGGCACCGCGCTGCACCGCCTGTTGCGGAACGAACAACGCCTGCGGATCGACGCCGGCCGGCGCCTTGACGCGCACATACATGCCGGGCAACAGCAGGTTGTCCGGGTTGGCAAATTCGCCACGCAGGGTGACCTGGCCGGTACTGCGATCGACGGAAATATCGGAAAAGATCAACTTGCCATGTCGCACCTGGGGTGGGTCGCCCACCTGTACGGTCACCTGCGCCGAGCCACTGCCATCATGCGTCAGGCGGCCGTCGGCCAGGGCTTGCTGCAGCGCCACGACTTTATCGGCCGATTGGGTGAAATCGGCATAGATCGGGTCCAGTTGCTGGATCCGCGCCATCTGCGTGGCCTCGTCCTGCCCGACCAGCGATCCCTCACTGACCAGGGCCCGGCCGATACGACCATCGATCGGCGCCCGCACCTGGCAGTACCCCAGGCTGAGCCGGGCGCTGTCCAGGTCGGCCCGGGCGGTGAGGCGATCGGCCTCGGCACTCTTGAGGTCCGAGACCGCGTCGTCGAAGGCCTGTGGGCTGATGGCATTGATCGCCACCAGTTCCTTGAAGCGCCTTGCCTGGGCCTTGGCCCGATAGACATCCGCCTCGGCCCTGGCCAACGTCCCCTCGGCGCGCATCAACGCGGCCTTGAACGGCGCCGGGTCGATGCTGAACAGCAACTGCCCCGCCTTGACGTCGGCGCCCTCCTGGAAGTGCCGGGTCAGCACCACACCGGCCACGCGGGCGCGCACCTCGGCAATGCGTACCGGCTCGATACGGCCGGGCAGCTCCGTGGTCATGGCCAACGCCTGCGGCTGTACCGTCAGCGTCTTGACCCGGGGTACCGGCACGTTACGTTCGGTGGATGGCTTCGGCTCGCCGCAACCGCCTATCCCTAGCACCGCCAGCATCAGCCAGGCGGGTTTCATCGAGGCAAGAACCCTGGGCATCGTCGCTCCCTGTCCATGAAAAAGGCCTGCCATGGCAGGCAGGCCTTGTACGGTGTCCGATCAGCCAGCCGGACGCTCATTGATCGCGCTGGCGGCACGGAACAGGATTTGCGCGACGAAATCGATCTCCTGCTCGGTGATGATCAGCGGCGGCAGGAAGCGCACGGTCGCGCCATGACGGCCTCCCAGTTCGAGGATCAGGCCATGTCGCAGGCAAGCCTGCTGGAAGGCCTTGGCCCTGGCAGTGTCCACCGGCGGATGGCCCTGGACGTCCGCAGTGCCTTGGGGATCGACGACTTCCATGCCGAGCATCAGGCCACGACCACGCACATCGCCGATCCAGGCGAACTCGCTTTGCAGGGCCAGCAGGTGCTTGCGCAGATGCGCCCCCATGGATTCGGCGTGCTTCACCAGGCCCTCATCGCGGATGAAGCGCAAGGTCGCCGTGCCCGCCGCCATCGCCAGCTGGTTGCCTCGGAATGTTCCGGCGTGGGCCCCCGGCTGCCAGACATCCAGGGAATCGTTGTAGACCACGACCGACAGCGGCAGGCCGCCGCCGATGGCCTTGGACAACGTGATCACATCCGGCGTGATGCCCGATTGCTCGAAGCCGAACATGCGCCCGCTGCGGGCGATGCCGCACTGGATTTCGTCGACGATCAGGGGAATACCGTGGGCCTGGGTCAGCCGGCGCAGTTCCTGGAGCCAGCGGTCAGGCGCGGCGATCACGCCGCCCTCCCCCTGGATCGGTTCGAGGATCATCGCCGCCGGCGCGGTCACACCGCTTTCCGGGTCGTTGAGCAGGTGCTCCAGGTAACGCACATTCAACGTGACTCCTTGCTCGCCGGCGACGCCGAACGGGCAACGGTAATCGTTGGGGTATGGCAGGCGCTGCACCCCCGCCATCAGGGCGCCCAGGGCGTTTTTCGGCGACAGGTTGCCGCTGATGGCCAGCGTGCCCAGGGTCATGCCGTGATAGGCGCCTTCGAACGCCAGGACCGAGTGACGCCCTGTCGCGGTGCGGGTCAGCTTGAGGGCGGCCTCGACCGCATCGGCCCCGCTGGGGCCGCAGAACTGGATGCGTGCGTTACGAGCGAACTCGGCCGGCAGGCACCCGAAAATTTCCTGGACGAATGCGTCCTTGACCGGAGTCATGAGGTCCAGAGTATGCATCGGCACACCCGCCGCCATGACCTGGGTGATGGCCTGGATGATGACCGGGTGATTGTGGCCCAGCGCCAGGGTCCCGGCGCCGGCCAGGCAATCGACGAATACTTGCCCTCGGCTGTCCTGTACATAGATGCCGTGGGCCCTTTCGAGCACCAGGGGGATGCGTCGCGGATAACTGCGGGCATTGGATTCCTGCTGTTGCTGACGCTCCAGCAACGGGGTCGGATCGAGGCAGTAAGGGGTCGACAGACCGGTGTGCAACAGACGTAGCTGTTGCGCGCCACCCGCCGTGGCATTCGAAGAAGTATTCATGATTTCCTCCATGGAGGCTGGGTTTGGAAGGGAACAAACAGCCTGAAAACAAACATCCGTGACGTTGCAAACCAGGCGCGGGGAGATTGCCTCCCCGCGCTCGTGGGTTTACATGTCGTAACGCAGAGCCATGCCCACCGTGCGCGGCGCGCCGACGTCGATGATGTCGTCGCTGCGGTTGTTGGTGACGTACTCCTTGTCGAAAGCGTTCTTCACGTAGGCGGACACGGCAACGTTCTTGGTCACCTTGTACTCGGTGTTGAAGTTCACCAGCACGTAGTTGTCGCTACGGCGCTCACCGCTCACCTTGCCGCTGGCGTCGAACTCGTATTCCGAAGGCGCAGTGCTCTGATAGGTGACATCCGTACCGAAAATGAAGCGGTCGTCGAGGCGGTAGACGCCACCTACGGACACCTTGTATTTAGGCGAGTAAAGGAACGACTCACCGCTCATATCCTGGCCACTGCCCGTGATGAAGTCCTTGTATTTGCTATCGGTAATGGCGCCACCGACGTTCAGGGTCAGTTGTTCGGTGATGTCTTTCTCGACGAAGACTTCCAGGCCCTTGATGTCGCTGCGACCGGCGTTGAAGACATCGATAACCGAACTGCCGCTCTGCCGTACGCTGACCTGCTGGTCTTTCCAGTCGGTGTAGTACAGGTTGGCGCGGGCACGCAGGGTCTTGTCGAAGAACGAACCGCGATAGGAAAGCTCGTAGTTGGTGGTGTATTCCGGGTCGTAGGCCTGGTGACCACTACCGGAGCGCAGGTTGACGCCACCACCGCGGTAACCTTTTTGCACCATGAAACCGAGGTATTGATCAGTCGCCAATTCGTAGTCGATACCGAGCTTCGGCAGCACCGCATCGAACGACTTGCTGACATCGGCCGCTTCGGAGAAATCGTCCTGCTTGATCTCGGTGTCGTTCGTTTCGTGGTCGTAACGCAGGCCGGTGATCAAGGTCCAGCGTGGTGCGAACGTCCAGTTGACTTCACCGAACACGGCCTTGTTCTCGATGGTGGTATCGCCCTTGACCGTACCGAACAACGCGTCATCGAACAGCAATCGGTCGTGGATATCGTTGCTGTTGTGGCCATAGTAAGCGCCCACAAAACTCTTCACCGTGTCCGAGGTGTAGTTCAGGCGCAGCTCCTGACTGAACAGGTTTCCGTCTTGCTTACGCAGAACGACCTGATTGTCCACGGCATTCTGGTCGAAATCCAGGCGGTTGCTGTAGTCCGTACTGGTATTGGCCGTCATGCTCGTCAGCGACCACGCGTCGTTCAGGCGATAGTCCACCTTGGCGCTGAGGGTGTCCTGCTTGAGGTTGTCGAAAGCCTTTGTGTTGGAAGAGATGTCGTAATAGCTCGGCTTGCCGTTGACGCGCATGGTAGAACGGTCGCCCTGGCGGTGTTCGCTGTGGGCGTAGGTCAGCAGGACGTCGGTGTCGTCATTGGGCAGGATCAGCAGTTTGCCGCGCACGTTGCTGGTGCGACGCGGGTTGGCGTCGTCATTGAGGGCGGTGTTGCGGATGTAGCCATCACCTTCGCCATAGTCCACGGCGATACGGCCCGCGACCTTGTCGTCGATGATCGAGCCGCCGCCCGCCACGGCAGCACCGTGCTCACCGTAGTTGCCCACGTTGGTCTGCGCCGAGAAACTCGGTTCGAAGGTGGGATTCTTGGTCCGGATGACCACCGCACCCGCCAGGGAGTTACGGCCCTGGGTGGTGGACTGCGGCCCCAGGAAAACCTCGACCTGCTCGGCATCCCAGAGCGGGACCGGGCTGAGGGTCAGTGCGCGGTTGGGCTGGACGGCACCGTCGACATACACCGATACCGCACCGTTGAGGGCCGCCGGGCCCTGGTCGTCGAAACCGGACACCGGCACGCCACGGATACCCCAGTTCTCGTTGCCGGCCTGGCTATAGACGCCTGGCGTGCGGGCAAATACATCCACCAGGTCCTTGTCGGCATGCTCGCGCAGGTTCTTTTCAGTCACTACCACGACGCTGGACTGAGTCTGCTCAAGGGTACGGTCGATCTTTTCCCCCGACACCGTGATCGGAGCGATTTCCAGAGTGTTGGAAGCATCGGATTCTTCAGCCGCCCATGCGCAGTTGAGCAGACCGATCGCCGACCCCACCGCCAACGCAATTGTATTTTTTTTGAAATTCACGCCCCGTCCCCTGCGACAGATTTTTTTGGTTTTTTTGAGCCAGCCGAACCCCATCTCGGGCCAGCGGAGCGGAGTCTAATCCAAAAAAAATTTTAAATAAATAGTATTGATAATCCATCTCATTTGTACCTAATATGCCGCCGTGTATTGATCTGGATACATTTGCCGCCCCGTCTCGCACCATAGACCACTGCCTTGCTTTCACGGTCTTTGATGGGTCGAAAAAGATAAAAGAGGAAGCACAAGGATGACCTCAATCGAACACCTGCACGGGCGTTCCGAGCCGTTTTCAATCGCATCCACGCAAGGAAGCGCGGGGACTCTCCCCGTGGTGGTGCACGCGACAGCCGGACAGTCGATCCACGATCTGGACGCCTCGATTCGCGACAGCGTGGCCAATACCCTGACGACGGTGGGTGGCGTCCTGTTTCGCGGCTTCACTGTCGCCACGCCCATCGACTTCAAGCGCTTCGCCGCCAGTTTCGGCGCGCCGCTGGCCAGTTACGAATTCGGCTCCACGCCTCGCAGCAAAGTCTTTGCCGGGGTCTACAGCTCCACCGAATACCCGGCCCATCAATTCATTCCCCTGCACAACGAACAGGCCTACACCCGGCCCTGGCCTTCGCGCATCTGGTTCCACTGCATGAAAGCCAGCGACACGGGCGGCGAAACGCCGATTGCCGACAGCCGCCTGGTCTACCAGCGCATGCCCGCCGAGATCCGCGAGCTGTTCGCCAGCCGCGAACTGCTCTACGTGCGCAACTACAGCGGCGCCCTGGACTTGCCCTGGCAGAAAGTCTTCAACACCGAGGATCGTGCCCAGGTCGAACGTTATTGCCAGGACAACGACATCGAGTGGGAATGGAAAGCCGATGGTGACCTGCGCACCCGCCAGCGTTGCGCCGCGGTGCAACAGCATCCCGATACCGGTGAGTGGGTCTGGTTCAACCAGGCGCACCTGTTCCATGTGTCGGCCATCGAGCCGAGCGTACGCGCCAGCCTGCTGGCGGCGGTAGGGGAAGAGAACCTGCCGCGCCATGTCTACTTCGGCGATGGCTCGGCGATCGCCGACGAGATGCTCGACACCGTGCGCGAGGTCTATCGCCAGACTGCCATCAGCTTCCCCTGGCAGCCCGGCGACATCCTGATGCTCGACAACCGACTGGTGGCACACGGTCGCAATCCTTTCACCGGTGACCGCAAGGTCATCGTGGCCATGGCGTGAACTGACTCATGTTTTCATTCGAACATTGGATCGAGGTGCTGCAAGCCAACGCTCAGCACTTCCCCCAGCGTACTGCCCTGCACTTTCTGCCGGACGGTGTAGAGATCGGCGAAACCCTGACTTTTTCCCAGCTCGACGAGCAAGCCCGGTCACTGGCCGCGGCGCTGCAATCGCGCTACACGCCGGGCGACCGCGTGCTATTGATGTTGCCGACCAGCCTCGACTACGCCCGGGCGTTCTGCGCCTGCCTATATGCCGGGATGATCGCCGTGCCGCTGTTTCCGCCACCGTCGCGCAAGCCACGCCACCTGGACCGCGTACGCAATGTGGTGGTGGATGCCGAGCCGGGCCTGATCCTCGCTCCGGCGGATCATTGCGAAGGCCTGCGGGAGCTGGTGCAAGGCCAGGTCGATGTGTTGACCGTGCAGCAGTTGGGCACGCCGCCGGCCAGCCAGTGGCAACCACCGGCCATCGACGGATCCACCGTGGCATTCCTGCAATACACCTCCGGTTCCACGGGGTCGCCCAAGGGCGTCGAAGTGCGTCAGCGCAACCTCATTGCCAACGTCGAACTGATGCGCCAGGCCTACGGTTTCGATGAACACGGCGCCATGGTCAACTGGCTGCCGCTGTACCATGACATGGGCCTGATCGGCGGCATGCTGGCGCCGCTCTACAGCGGCATGCCGTGCTACCTGATAGCCTCCCAGACCTTCGTCAACGCGCCATCCACCTGGCTGCAGGCGCTGAGCCGCTACCGCGCCACCGCCAGTTTTGCCCCCAATTTCGCCTACGCCCTGTGCAACCGGGTGGTCAGTGACAACCTGATCGCCCAACTGGACCTGAGCAACTGGAAGCACGCCATCAACGGCGCCGAACCGATCCACCCCGGCACCCTCGAAGCGTTCGCCGAACGGTTTGCCGCCTGCGGCCTGAACCCCTTGGCCATCAGCCCCGGCTATGGCCAGGCCGAAGCCACGCTGTGCGTCAGCGCCACGCCGGCCGATGCCCTGCCGGTGGTCTTGCGCCTGGACAAGGCGATGCTGGAAACCGGTCGCGTCGCACTGGCCGCCGACGATGCCCCCGCCGTGGAGTTCGTCGCCTGCGGCTTCCCTCAGCCCTTGCACAGCATTGCCATCGTCGACCCGCAGACCTTCGAGCGCTGCGCCGCCGATCGCATCGGCGAAGTCTGGCTCAAGGGCCCGAGCAACGCCGAATCCTATTGGAACAATCCCCAGGCCACTCGCGAAGCCTTCGAGGCGCGCATTGTCGGCTCATCGGAACATTACCTGCGCTCCGGCGACCTGGGCTTCATGCACGAAGGCCAGGTGGTGATCTGCGGACGGCTCAAGGACCTGCTGATTCTCAACGGTCGCAATCTCTATCCCCACGACATCGAGTTCGCCATCACTGATGCCGAGCCGGGCATCCGCACCGGGCGCATCGCCGCGTTCTCGGAAATGGACCCGGTGCTGGGCCGCGAGAAGCTGGTGATCGTCGCCGAGCCACAGCGCAGGTTCGTCGACCCGGCGCGCCACCCAGCCCTGTTTGCCTCGATGCAGAACGCCGTGCGGGAAGCCGCCGATTGTGGCATCGACCAGATTGTCCTGGTAGAAGCCGGCACTATCCCGATGACCACCAGCGGCAAGATTGCCCGACAGGGCGCACGCAAGCAGCTGGCGGCGGGAACGCTGAGCATCATTGCCCAGAGCGGTGGCAGCCTCGCCGCATGCGGCGAGACGCTCGAACCAAAGGACCTCAAGCGCCTGGTAGCCGAAACCGCTCGACTGGCGCCGACCGCATGCCGTCAGTGGCTGGAGCAGACCCTGCACAAGGTCAATCCCTATTGCTCGGCAGACTTCGAACTCAGCCTGGTTGGCCAGGGCCTGGATTCCATCGGCGTGGCCGACTTCGCCGCTCGGCTGTACAACGACCTGGGCTGGAACCTCGACACCCAGGACTTGTTCGGCGAACGAACCCTCGGGCAATGGGCCCTGGCCCTGGAGGAGTTTCTCCGCGCCCCGGCACCGAGCGCCACCACTTCGATGCAGCGCGCCGACCTCCAGGCCGGTCGCCAGTCGTTCGCTCAGAGCCGCCTCTGGTTCCTGCGTCAACTGAACCCGGACGACACCCAGCACAATCTGGTACTGCACCTGCAACTGCACGGTCCCCTGGACATCGAGACGCTGGCATCGCGGCTGAACGCCCTGGTCCAGCGCCATGGCGTGCTGCGCACGGTATACCGCGACAGCGTCGAAGGCCCGCAACAACGGGTGCTGCCGGTGACGGCGGTAGCGCTGGAGCAGCATGACTTGCGCAGCTTGAGCGAGGCGCAGCAACAGCAGGCGATGCGTGACCGCCTGGCCCACGAACATGCCACGCCCGTGGATCTTGACGCCGGGCCGGTGCTGCGCGCGCAGTTGCTCAGCCAGGATGACCAGCGACACGACCTGCTGTTGACCCTGCATCACATCGCTTTCGATGGGCGCTCGGCGCAAGTATTGCTGGAGGAACTGGCCGGTTCGGCAGACACCGCGCCACCGGTGCAATACCTGGACTTCGCACAATGGGAAGCCTTGCACTGGAGCGAACAACGGATTGCCACGGAGCAGGCATTCTGGCGCGAGTACCTGGCCGGCGTGCCTCAGTCCCTGGCGCTGGGCGGCAGCGGCAGGAATCCGGGCCAGCACAGCCTGGATTTCAAGGTGCCCCAGGCCACCTGCGACCAGCTGGGGGCATTGGCTCGCGACCGGGGCATGACTTTATTCATGCTGCTGTTGGCCAGTTACCAACTGGTCCTGCGGCAACTGGGCGGCCAGCAGCAGTTCCTGCTGGGCACCGATGTCAGCGGCCGGCCGCTGGCGCAACACGCGGATGTCATCGGTTTCTTCGTCAACCAGTTGACCCTGCGCTGCGACCTGCACGGCGAAGCGACCCTGGCCGGTTTCCTCGAACGTGTCCGCGATGAAGCCCGACGGGCCTACGCCCACCAGGGCCTGCCGTTCGACCTGGTGGTCTCGGCCCTCTCGCCGCAACGCCGTGCCGGCCATTCGCCGCTGTTCCAGGTGAAACTCAACTATCAACCGTCACGCGTCACACCGACCGAAATCGCCGGCGCGCAGCTAACGGCGCTGGACGTAGCCCAGGCGCCGGGGGACTTCCATCTGGTCCTCGACCTGGTGCATGGCGCCGAAGGCCTCGACGCGACGCTCAAGTACCGCGGCGAATACTTCGACCAGGATCGCGCCGCGCGGCTGCAACACCTGTGGATGTGCCTGCTGGAGCAGACCCGCAACCTGCTGGATGAGCCATTGCCGGCGTTGGCCGAGCGCATCGATGGCTGGGACCAGGCTTTTCAGCGTGAACGCCAACAGTCCCAGGCGCTGGCCGGTCGCAGCCAGATGATGCAAGCCAAACGTCGCTCATTGTCCCTTTAACCGAGTCGGATGCCGTTATGTCTACCCTGCCCTCATCGCCACGCGCCCTGGGCGCCGTGCGTCGTAAAGCCATGAACGTCTCTGAACAACAACTGGTCAGCGAGCGCCTGCTCAGCCCGCAACATGCCCTGCCCCTGGTGATCGAGCCGGCTGTCAGTGGCGTCGACCTGGCCGCCTGGGCTGCCCGTGAACGCGAGTCGCTGGAAAAGAAAGTGCTGCAGTACGGCGCACTGCTGTTTCGCGGCTTCAACGTAACCTCTGTCGAACAGTTCGACCAGGTGATTGCCGCCCTCTCCCCCGGGGCGCTGGAATACATGTTCCGAGCTTCGCCCCGTACCCGGGTCGGCGGCAACATCTATACCTCGACCGACTACCCGGCCGACCAGATGATCTTTCCCCACAACGAACATTCCTACTCGCCACGCTTTCCGCTGCGCCTGTTCTTCTACTGCCAGCAGCCGTCCGAGACTGGCGGGCAAACCCCGATCGGTTCCACCCGAGCCGTGAAAGCCCGGATCAGTCCCGAGATCGAGGCGCGGTTCCGGGAAAAGGGCGTGCTGTACGTGCGCAACTACGGCGACGGTTTCGGCTTGCCGTGGCAAACCGTGTTCCAGTCCGAAGACCGCAACGAGGTGCAGGCGTATTGCGCCAGCGTTGGCATCGAAGTGGAATGGAAGGAAAACAATCGCCTGCGCACCCGCCAGCGCGGCCCGGCCGTGGTGCGTCATCCACGCACCGGCGAGGAAGTCTGGTTCAACCACGCGACTTTTTTTCACATCAGCACCCTGCCCCCGGCGATCCGCGATTCGCTGCAGAGCAACTTCAACGACCTGGACCTGCCGACCAACACCTTTTATGGCGACGGCGAACCCATCGAGCCGCACGTGCTGGAGTCCCTGCGCACGGCCTATCTCGATTCGCTGGTGCGGTTCAGCTGGCAACAGGGCGACGTGTTGTTCATCGACAACATGCTCGCCGTCCACGGTCGTGAACCCTTTACCGGCAAGCGCGCAATCATGACCGGCATGGCTGAAGCCCTGCTGTCGAGCGACGTCGCCGTCTGACATTCAAGGGGGCACCCACCGTTCCCCGGAGGCCTGGCCGACCTGTCGACAAGCCCCGAGCGCTGTGCCGCACCCCAGGTTCAAGCCCTTTTCAGTCGAGATCAACATGAACGGACTTCAAGGTTTTCGCATTTCGCCGCAACAGGCATCGGTATATCCCCACCTCAACGGCGTGGCCGCCCATTCTTTGAGCTGCCATCTACAGTGGGCGGTGTCCCTGCCGCTGGAGGTCGATGCGTTGAACGAGCGCCTGCTCGCGCTCGTGGCCGACAACGAGATCTTGCGCACACGCCTGATGCCGGTGCCGGGGTTGCGCCATCCGGTGCAGGTAATCGACGAGACTGGCTCCCTGAAAGTGGAGCTGCTGGACTTGCAACAACACAGCCCCGCCAAACAGGACAGCGCCTTGAAGCGACTGGCCATCCAGGCCCGCGACTGGGCGACGCCCTTGTACGTGACCCTGGTGCGCCTGCCCGGTGAGCAAAGCGTGCTGGACCTGGCGGCCGCCAGCAGCCATTTGGATCTGGCCAGCCTGAAGTGGCTGGCCGGTGCATTGCTGCAGGACAGCACCGCGCCGCTGTCGGACGTTTTGCAATATGCCGATTACGCCGAATGGCGCTGGAGCCTGGTGGAAGACGAACCGGATCATCCCGGCGTCAGCTTCTGGAAACCATCGAGCGAAACCGAACAGGCTGCCTTGCAATTGTCCCTCGAAGCGGCGAGCGCCGGCGCTTTCGCCCCTGCCCGCTACGACCTGACATTGCCCGCCGCCCTGGCCACCCACCCGGCCCTGACGGCGAACCTGGCATTGACCGCATGGGCCGTCGTACTCGGCCGGCTGGCGGGCCAGCAACAGGTTCCCCTTGCCGTGGTCCATGAAAGCCGTGGCCCGGAACTGGAAAACGCCCTGGGCCTGTTCGAGCAATGCCTGCCCGTCAGCCTCGAACTGGATGCCCAGGCGACTTTGCTGGAGCAGAGCACCCAGGTCGGTGCCTGCGTCGAACGAGCCATGGGCTGGCAGGACTACTATACCCACGATCTCTCTGCGGACTACGCCTTCGCCTGGCGTTGCGGCGATGCCCGGGAACGTTTTGCCGGGGCGGTGATGGCGCCGGCAAAGGCCTGCCTGAACGTACGCCAGCTCCCCGACCGCGTGCAGGCGCATCTGGTCTATGATCGCCACGCACTCAGCGCCGAAGCCGCCGCCTGCCTGGCCGAGCAGTGGCTGCAATTGCTGCAGGGTGCCCTGGCGGAACCGCAACGGGCCTGGGCCCATCTGCCCCTTGGTGGACCGCTCCAGTCGCAGGTGGTGGCGAACGAGCCGAACCGGCCGAACATCGAACCGCTGACGCTGGTGGAACTGATTGCCCGCCGCGTTCGCCAGCAGCCGGATGCCATCGCCCTCAGCGACCAGGACGGCGAGCTGAGCTACAGCCGCCTGGATGCCTGCGCCACGCACCTGGCTCATCGACTGGTCGGCGCCGGCATCGGCCCGGGGGTGCCCGTGGGGATTGTGTTCCCGCGCGGCAATGCCGCCATTGTCGCCATGCTCGCGGTCCTGAAGGCCGGCGGTGCCTATGTGCCAATCGACCCGACCTACCCGGCCGACCGACGGACCTACATGCTCGCCGACAGCGCCATCGACCATATCGTGGTCAGCGCCGAGCTGGCCGACAGCGTACCGGCCAGCCTGCAACGCTTCGTGCTCGACGAGCTGAGCGCCGAGGACGCCAGCCATCTGCCAGCCCTGCCGACGCCAGGAGCGGACGACCTGGCCTACCTGATCTATACCTCCGGCTCCACCGGTGCACCCAAAGCCGTGGAAATCACTCACGGTGCCCTGAGCTTCTCCACTCAGGTACGCATGGCCGCCTATGAGACGCCAGTGCGGGCCTATCTGCTGCTGTCCTCCTTCGCCTTCGACAGTTCGGTCGCCGGGATTTTCTGGACCCTGGCCCAGGGCGGACGCCTGGTATTGCCCGCCACCGGCGAAGAGTTGGAAATGGCGCGCCTGGCCCAATTGATCACAGAGCACCAGGTCAGCCACGGCCTGTCGCTGCCATCGCTGTACCAGGCCTTGCTCGATCAGTTGCAGCGCAGCGGCGGGAGCGACAGCCTCGAATGCTGGATCGTCGCCGGCGAAGCCTGTCCGCCGTCCCTGGTGGCGCAACACGGCAAGACCCTGCCGCAAGCCCGATTGGTCAACGAATACGGCCCCACCGAAGCCACGGTATGGGCCACCTACGAAGTTCTGGAACCCAACCGCAGTGTCAGCATCGGGCGTCCCATCGCCGGCATGGACTTGCGCCTGCTCAACGAACAGGACGTTGCCTGCGGCATCGGCGAGCCAGGTGAAATCGTCCTCGCCGGCCCGACCCTGGCCCGTGGCTATCGCAACAAACCCGAAGAAACCGCCAAGGCCTTCGTCACCCTGGCCGACGGCACCCGCGCCTACCGTACCGGCGACCTGGCCTGCTGGCTGGCGGATGGGCGCCTGGCGTTCCTTGGCCGCAAGGACCATCAGGTCAAGGTTCGCGGCTACCGCATCGAACTGGGAGAAATCGAACGCCAGCTGTGCAGCCACAGCGACGTACGCGAAGCCGCGGTGATCGTCCAGGAGCACACCGCCGGCAAGCGCCTGCTCGCCTACATCCTGGCCGCCCACGGCTACGCCCCGGACTCGGAGGCGATCAAGCGCTTCCTCGGTGAGCGCCTGCCCTCGTACATGGTGCCGGCCCAGGTCCTGACCCTGCCGACCTTCCCGCGTACCCCCAACGGCAAGCTCGACATTCGCCAGTTGCCTGATCCGGACCAGTTCGACGCAAGCGCCCACGTGGCCCCGCGCAATGCCATGGAAACCACCCTGCAAGCCATCGTCGCCAAGGTCTTGAAGCTGTCCACCGTGAGCGTCACCGACAACTTCTTCGCCATCGGCGGCGACTCGATCCTCAGCCTGCAAGTGGTGGCCCAGGCCCACGAGCAAGGCATCGCGCTGTCGGCCAAGCAAGTCTTCGAACGCCAGACCATCGCGGCCATGGCCGAAGTTGCGCAACCGCTGGCCGCCGACGCCGTCGAGCCCGTGGCCGAGAGCACCGAATTCAGCGCCTCGGGCCTGTCCGATGACGAAATGCAAGCCCTGATGGCCGAACTGAACGAGACCGACCTGTGACCGGTTCCTTGCGCCGCCGTGCCGCCGTCGCCCCTTTTTACGCAGGACGCTTTCAATGACCACCGAAAAAACCACCAGCAATCCGATCGAAGACATCTACCCGCTGTCGCCACTGCAACAGGGGATGCTGTTTCACTCCTTGCTGCATGAAGACTCCGGCGTCTACCTGATGCAGGATCGCTACCGCATCGGCGGGGCCATCGACGAAGTGGCGTTTCTCGAATCCTGGCGTCGGGTGGTAGCGCTGCACCCGTCCCTGCGTGCCAGCTTCCAATGGAAAAGCCAGAAGCAACCGGTGCAGGTGATCCACCGGGAGGTCAAGGTGCCGTTGGACACCCTCGACCTGCGCGGCCTGGCGCCCCACGAGCAGGAAGCGCGGATCCGCACACTGCTGGAGGACGAACAGAAAGTCGGCTTCAACCTGTCGAAGCCACCGCTGATCCGCTTCCGCCTGGTGCGCCTGGCCGACGAGTCCTACGAGTTCATTCGCAGCTTCCACCACATCCTGATGGATGCCTGGTGCATTTCCCTGGTGACCGTGGATTTCCTCAAGGTCTATGAAGCGCTGTGCAACGACCGCACGCCGGAACTCAAAAGCCCGCGGCCATTTCGCGACTACATCCAATGGCTGCAGCGCCAGGATGCCGGCAAGGCCGAGCAGTTCTGGCGCGGCCAGCTGCAAGGTCTCAGTGCGCCCACGCCGCTGACCGTGGACAATGGCGTGAGCCGCGACCGCTACACCGATGCGGTGCTGGTGGACGATCAATTGATCCACCTGGACGAACAGCAAACCCAGGCGCTGGCCACTTTCTGCCGCCAGCGTCGCATCACTGCGAACACGTTCTTCCAAGGGGTCTGGTCGTTGCTGCTGTCGCGCTACAGCGGGCAACGGGACGTGGTGTTCGGCGTCACCGTGGCCGGTCGGCCCGCCGACCTGACCGGTGTGGCTGAAATGATCGGCCTGTTCATCAATACCTTGCCCTTGAGGGTTTCAGTGGACCCGGACGCTGCCCTCGGCAATTGGCTGCAAGCCTTGCAGGGGCTCAATGTCGACATGCGCGACTTCGAGCACACACCGCTGACCGACATCCAGGGCTGGAGCGATTTCCCTCGCGGCGAAACCCTGTTCGACAGCATCCTGGTGTTCGAGAACGCACCCATCGACGAGCAGATCCTCGAAGGGGGCTTCCAGTTCAGCCTCGAAGGCATGGACCACAGCGTGCACACCCACTACGGCCTGACCGTGGTGATCCTGCCCGGTGAACAGCTGGGTATCCGGGTGTCCTACGACCGTGAGCGCTTCGATGCCGCTACCGTGCAGCGCCTGTTGGGTCACATCGCCAGCCTGGTGCACAGCATGCTGGCCGCGCCCGACGCGCCCCTAGGCAGCTTCGAACTGCTCGCCCCACAAGAGCGCCAGCGACTGCTGGGCGAATGGGCGGTCAATCCCCATGAGTTCCCCCTGGATCAAAGCTACGCGCAACTGTTCGCCGCCCAGGTCGCCCAGCGAGGTGGGCAGGTGGCCGCGGTCTGCGCCGGTGAATCCCTGACCTACGCCGAGCTGGACCGGCTTTCCACCCGCCTGGCCCATGCCCTGCGCGCCGCCGGCGCCAGCGAGGGTGACCTGGTGGCGCTGCTGGCCCCCCGGGGCCTGGCGTTGTTGACCATGATGCTGGCGGTGTTCAAGGCCGGCGCGGCGATGCTGCCATTGGAAGTCAATCATCCGCCGGAGCGCCTGCGGGAAATCCTTGGCCTGTCCCGTGCCCCGTTCCTGATCGCCAGCGAAGGTTGCAGCGGTCTGCTCGATCAATTGCTCAGCGGCCTCGACCAGGCCCCCGAAGCCCTGTTCGCCCAAGCCTGCTGGGCATCTGGCAACGACGCGCCCTTGCCGGCCCTCGCCGGCCCGGACAGCCTGGCCTACGTGCTGTTCACCTCGGGCTCGACCGGTAGGCCCAAGGGCGTGATGATCGAGCAACGGGGCATGCTCAATAATATCTTCGGCAAAGTGCCGGCCCTGGGGCTTGGCGCCGACGACCGGATTCCCCAGACCGCCTCGGTGGCCTTCGACATTTCGGTGTGGCAGTTCCTCGCCGCGCCAGTGCTGGGCGCTACCGTCCATATCCTTGCGGACGAAGTCGCCCACGACCCGCAGCGCCTGCTACAGGTCCTGGCCGAGGAGCGCCTGAGCGTGCTGGAGATCGTTCCGAGCCTGATGCGCACCCTGCTCGCCCTGTGCCCGTGCGACCTGCAATTGCCCGATCTGCGCTGGGTGTTGCCCACTGGCGAAGCCCTGCCACCGACCGTGGCCCGGGACTGGTTCGCGCGCTTTCCCGACATTGCCTTGATGAACGCCTACGGGCCGGCCGAATGCGCCGATGACGTGGCGTTCCAGGCCATTTTCGAAGCACCGGCGGCCGAAGTCAGCCACATGCCCATCGGCCGTCCGACGGCCAACAACCGCATGTATGTGCTCGATGATTACCTGCGCCCGGTGCCGGTTGGCGTGGCCGGGGAAATCTGTGTCGGCGGCGTCGGCGTCGGCCGTGGCTACCTGCACGATCCACAGCGCACCGCGCAGGCGTTCATCGACCATCCGCAACTCGAAGGACGCCTGTATCGCACCGGTGACCTGGGACGCTGGCGTGCAGATGGCGTGATCGAATACCTCGGCCGCCGTGACCAGCAGGTAAAGCTGCGTGGGCACCGCATCGAACTGACCGAAATCGAACACCGTCTGGCGCAGCATGAAAACGTGCGCGAAGCCGCGGTCCTGCTGCAGGAAAATACCGTCGGCGAAGCCTGGCTGGTGGCGTACTGGTCGGCCCATGACCAAGCCCAGGGCAGCGACGGCCTGAGTGAACACCTGCGGGCGCAGCTGCCACCGTACATGGTGCCGGCCGCGTTCGTCTGCCTGGACAAACTGCCCCTGAACAATAACGGCAAGGTCGATCGCAAGGCCCTCGCCGCACGAGAACTGGACTGGCAGGGCGACACCCGGCAAAGCATCGCCCCGCGCAACGACCTGGAAAGCAGCGTGGCGAAGATCTGGGCCGAGGTGCTGGGTCGGGACACAGTGGGGGTGGAAGACAACTTCTTCACCCTTGGCGGGCATTCGTTGCTGGCGACCCAGATCGTGGCTCGCCTGCGTACCCATTTCAAACTCGACCTGCCGTTGCGTGTGCTGTTCGAGCATCCCACCGTGGCCCTGCTGGCCGTGGCCATCGCCACCCGCCAGGCCCAGGCCGCCGAACCGCAAGCCGCGCCCATCAGTGCCCCCAAGGCCCAGCCGCGTCCGGCGTTGCTGCCGTTGTCGTTCTCGCAGCAACGACTGTGGTTCATCGAGCAACTGACACCGGGCACTACCCTGTTCAACATCCCGTTCGCCCTGCACCTTAAGGGTAAACTCGATGTCCAGGCGCTGCACGCCAGCCTGAACGACCTGCTGGCGCGCCACGAAATCCTGCGCACCGGCATCCACAGCGTCGACGGCGTACCGTGCCAGCGCATCAGCGCAACCCTGGACATCGCGTTGCCCTTCGAGGACCTGTCGGGCCTGACCGCCACCGCTCGGGCGGGTGCGCAATTCAATGCCCTGCAAGAGACCTTCGAACAGCCTTTCGACCTGGCCTGCCCGCCGTTGCTGCGCGCCCGCTTGCTGCGCCTGGCGCCGGATGAACATGTGCTGGGCATCGCCCTGCACCACATGGTCTCCGACGCCTGGTCGGCCACCATCGCCCTGCGCGAGCTGGCCCTGGGCTACGAAGCCCGCTGCAACGGTGCCGCCGCCGAGCTGCCGGCGCTGCCGGTGCAATACGCCGACTTCGCCCTCTGGCAGCGGGAGCATTTGCAGGGCGCCGAACTCAAGCGCCAACTGGACTACTGGACCGCCACCCTGGATCGCCGCGACAGCGAAGGCAGCCCACTGCTGGCCCTGCCCACCGACCATCCGCGGCCATCGGTGCAGAGCTACCGCGCCGGGATCGTCCAGCGCGAACTCAGCGCCGACCTCAGCAAGCGAGTTCAGGCCTTTGCCAGTCGCCTCGGCACCACGCCATTCACCGTTCTGTTCGCTGGCTTCGCCGTACTGATGCACCGCTTGAGCGGCGACGCCACGGTGCTGGTCGGCACCCCGGTGACCCACCGTGAACAGCCGGGCACCGAAGGCCTGCTGGGTATTTTGCTGAACAACCTGGCGATCCGCGCCGACTTCGAGCCACAAGCGGACTTCACCGCCCTGGTCCAACAAGTGGCCGAGCGGCTGCGCAACGGCCTGCGGCACCAGGACCTGCCTTTCGAACAACTGGTGGACAGCCTGCAACTGCCCCGAAGCCTCAGCCATGCACCGCTGTACCAGGTGATGGTCGCCCAGCAACTGGCCATGGAATCGCGCCTGCGCTTCCCCGGGCTGGCATTCGAGGCCCTGGACACCCCGCTGCGCCACTCCGAATGCGACCTGGACCTGCATGTGCTGTGTCCGGCCGATGCGCCGATCCAGCTGGAACTGATGTTCGCCCTGGACCTGTTCGTGGCCGACAGCGCCCGCCAGACCCTGGCCCGCCTGGAGCATCTGCTGGAGCGGATGCTCGCCGAACCGCAACTTCCGGTGGCAGCGTTGCCGTTGCTGATGGCGGACGAATGGCAGCGCACCGTGGTCGAGTGGAACCGCACCGAAATGGAGGTACCGCGCCACCTGACCTTCGCCCAACTGTTCGAACAACAGGCCGAGCGAACTCCGGAGCGTGACGCACTGACCTTCGCAGGACGCAGCCTGAGTTATGGCGAACTGAACCGCCGGGCCAACCAGGTGGCGCACTACCTGCGCGGGCGTGGCGTGGGCGCCAACAGTCCGGTGGCGCTGTGTGTCGAGCGCTCCCTGGAACTGCTGATCGGCCTGCTGGGCATCCTCAAGTCCGGGGGCGCCTATGTGCCGCTGGATCCGAGCTACCCGGCGGACCGCCTGGCCTACATGCTCGAAGACGCGCAGCCGGCGTTGCTCCTCGGTCAGCACGGGCTGCTGGAACAATTGGGGGCCGGGCTGCCACGCGTTCACCTGGACAGCGACGCGGCCTTGTTCGCTCACCAGCCGGACAGCAACCCGGCGCCGCTTTCCGGCCCGCAAGACCTGGCCTACATCATGTACACCTCCGGCTCGACCGGTAAGCCCAAAGGCACCCTGGTTACCCAGGCCTCGGTGGTCAACCTGGCCTGGGCACGTATCCATGGCCTGTACCGGCGCTACACCGACCAGCCGATGCGCACCAGTTTCAACTACTCCTTCGCCTTCGACAGTTCGGTGGCCGAGCTGATCCTGCTGCTCGACGGCCACAGCCTGTACCTGACGCCGGAAGACGTGCGCTACGACCCCGAGGCGCTGGCGCAGTTCTTCCGCGAGACCCGCCTGGAGGCCTTCGAATGCACCCCGGCACAGCTCAAGGCCCTGCTGGAAAGCGAAGGCGTGCGACGTGGCGAGGTGTACCTGCCCCGCTTCGTGCTGTTCGGTGGCGATGCCGTGGACACCCAGCTGTGGCAACGCCTGCCAGCGATTGCCGGCAGCCGCTTCTTCAACACCTACGGCCCCACCGAATGCACGGTTGACGCCACCGGTTGCGCGGTGGACGACTTCCCCCAGCGCCCGATCATCGGCCGCCCCATCGCCAACGTGCGCACCTACGTGCTCGATGCCTTCCTCAACCCGATGCCGGTGGGCGTCCCGGGGGAGCTGCACATCGGCGGTGCCGGCGTGACCCTGGGTTACCTCAACCGCGCCGAGCAGACCGCCAAGGTCTTCATCGAAGACCCGTTCTCGTCCCTGCCCGGTGCCCGGTTGTACAAATCCGGCGACCTGGTGCGCTGGTTGCCCGATGGCCAGCTCGAATACCTCGGACGCATGGACCATCAGGTGAAGATCCGTGGCTTCCGCGTCGAACTGGGGGAAATCGAAACCCTGCTCGGCGCGCAACCAGGCGTGCGCCAGGCCGTGGTGCTGGCTCGCGAAGACGTGCCCGGCGACAAGCGCCTGGTGGCCTACGTCACTTGCGAACAGCAGGCCGATATCGATGCCTGGCGCAAGGCCATTGGCGCAGCCCTGCCCGACTACATGGTGCCCTCGGCCTTCGTGGTGCTCGATGAACTGCCGTTGACCGACAACGGCAAGCTCAACCGCAAGGCGTTGCCGGCGCCGGACATCCAGGCCGCGCCGGACGCGCTGGATCCGCCACGCGGCGGTGCCGAGCGGCAACTGGCGGCCCTGTGGTCCGAACTGCTGAAGGTGCCGGCGGCGCAGATCGGTCGCGACAGCCACTTTTTCTACCTTGGCGGCCACTCGCTGCTGGCGGCGACACTGTTCGCCCGCCTGCGCCAACAGTTCGCCACGGTACCGCCGCTGCGGGCCGTTTTCGAACACCCGACCCTCCAAGCCCTGGCCGCCTTGCTGGGCGATCCCCTGCAAGCGGCGACGGCCTTCGTCCCGGCGCCACGCCCGGCGCGCTTGCCGTTGTCGTTCGAGCAGCAGCGCCTGTGGTTCCTCGAACAACTGAGCGTCGGTGGCGGTGAATACAACGTGGTCAGCGCGGTGCAGCTGGACGGCGAACTCGATACCCAGGCCCTGCAGGTAGCCTTGAACAACGTGATCCAACGTCACGAGATCCTGCGCAGCCGCATCGTGCGCGACACCGACGGCGAGCTGATGCTGGTGGTCGATGGGCAGGTCGATGTCCCGCTGCAGGCAACGGTACTGGAAGCTGCCTGCGACGCCGCCTGGCAGCAGTTGACCGATGATGCCCTGCGCCAAGCAACCGGACGTCCGTTCGATCTGGCCCGCGAAATCCCCGTGCGAGCCACCTTGATACAGCGCAGTGGCGGTAACCAGTCGCTGTTGTTGCTCACCGTGCATCATTGCGCAACCGACGATGCGTCCAGCCAGAACCTGCTGGATGAGCTGGGTCGCTTCTACGCCGCCCAATGCCAGGGCACCGCGACATTACTGCCAGAGCTGGCCCTGCAATACCCGGACTATGCCCTCTGGCAACGCGAACCCGCCCAGCAGCGCCTGTTCAGCCAGCAACTGGAATACTGGCGCAACCAATTGGAGGATGGCGATTACCTGCTGGACCTGCCCACCGAGCAAGGCCGTCCCGACCACCTCGCTCCGGCCGCCGGTGCCGTCCAACTGCAACTGCCACCAGCGCTGGTGGCGCGTCTGCGGCAATTCGCCCAGCAACGCGGCGCCACCCTGTACATGCTGATGCTGAGTGCGGCGCAACTGCTGCTGGGCCGCTACGCCAACCAGCGCGATGTGCGGGTCGGCAGTCCGGTGGCCCAGCGGCCGTTCGCCGAGCTGCAGCCTTTGATCGGTTGCTTCGTCAACACCGTGGTCATGCGCGCCGATCTCGATCCGAGCCTGGATTTCGAAGGCTTGCTGAGCCAGGTGCGCAACCGCGTACTGGACGCCCAGCAGCACCAGGACGTGCCGTTCGAGCAGGTCGTGGACCACCTCAAGCCTTCCCGCAGCCTCGGCCAGACGCCACTGTTCCAGGTGCTCTTCGTCATGCAGAACGCCGATGCCTGCGGCCGGCACTGGCCGCGACTGCATGTCAGCGAACGAGCGGTGACCGCCCAGGCCACCAAGTACGACCTGAACTGGGAAGTGCACGACGGCGAAGTGCTGTCGGTGTTGCTGGAATACCGTGCCGCGTTGTTCAGCGAAACCACCGCCCGGCGTTGGTTGACGCAATGGCAGCAACTGCTGGAAGCCATGCTCGACGCGCCACAGACCCGTCTCGGGGAATGGACGCCGATGGCGGCAGCCGAGCGCCAACGCCAGCTGGTCGAATGGAACGCCACCGACCGCCACTACAGCGGCCCGACCAACCTGCACACGGCCCTGAGCCAGCAGGCAGCCCTGAGCCCCAACGCCCCGGCGCTGGTGTTCGAAGGCCAACGCCTGAGCTATGCCGAACTGGACCAGCGTGCCCAGGTCGTCGCCCGCGCCCTGCGCGCCGCCGGCATCGGCGCCGAGCACATCGTGCCGGTGTGCATGGAGCGCTCGGTGGAAATGGTCGTGGCCTTGCTCGGCATCGTCCATGCCGGCGCCGCGTGGCTGCCGCTGGACCCGCAATTGCCGGCCGCGCGCCTGGCCTTCCTGATCCAGGACGCCGATGCCAAGGTCACCCTGACCCAGGCGCAGTGGCTGGAGCGCCTGCCGGCCGGGCACCTGGCCTGGACCCTCGACGCCCTGCCCCAGGCCCCGGCGTTCGAACCCATCAGCGTCGCCGCCAATGACCTGGCCTACGTGCTCTACACCTCCGGTTCCACCGGCCAGCCAAAAGGCGTGATGAACGAACACGGCGCCTTGATGAACCGCCTGTACTGGATGCAGGACGCCTTCCCGATCGGCCCGAACGACCGGGTCCTGCAGAAGACCCCGTACAGCTTCGACGTGTCGGTATGGGAGTTCTTCTGGCCGCTGATCACCGGCGCCACCCTGGTGGTGGCCCGTCCGGACGGCCACCGTGACCCGGCTTACCTCAGCCAGTTGATCCAGCAGGAACAGGTCACCACGTTGCACTTCGTGCCGTCCATGCTGCGGGCGTTCGTCGAGGAACCGAGCCTGGTGAATTGCCACAGCCTGCGCCAGGTGTTCGCCAGCGGCGAAGCCTTGCCAGTGGACCTGGTGCGGCGTTTCATGGGCCAGCACCCGGCCGCCCTGGTCAACCTGTATGGCCCCACCGAAGCGGCCATCGACGTCTCGGTCTGGCGTTGCTCGGCGGACGACACAATCGTGCCGATCGGCAAGCCCATCGCCAACCTGCGCCTGTACATCCTCGACGAAGCCATGCAGCCATTGCCCATCGGCAGCATCGGCGAGCTGTACATCGGCGGCGTCGGCGTGGCCCGTGGCTATCTGAAACGCCCGGACCTGACCGAAGAACGCTTCCTCGCCAGCCCGTTCGTGGCCGGCGACCGTCTGTACCGCACCGGCGACCGCTGCCGTTTCCTGGCCGATGGAAACATCGAATACCTGGGACGTCTCGACCATCAGGTCAAGCTGCGGGGCCAGCGCATCGAGCTGGGGGAAATCGACGCCGGACTGCTGGCGCAAGCGGGCGTTCGCGACGCCGCGACCTTGTTGCTGGACCAGCGCCTGGTGAGCTTCTGGTGTGGTGAGGCTGACGAAGCCACCCTGCGTGCCACCCTGGGCGAACGCCTGCCTTCGCACATGCAGCCGAGTCTTTTCGTGCAGCTCGACCGCCTGCCGCTCAACAGCAACGGCAAGCTGGACCGCAAGGCCCTGGCTGCCACGCCGCTGCCGCAAAGCCAGAGCGACCAGCCGCGCACCGCGCCGCGCAATGCCACTGAAACCGTGCTCTGCGAACTGTTCAGCGAGGTGCTGGACTGCTCTGTCGTCGGTATCGAGGACCACTTTTTCCAACTCGGCGGCCACTCCTTGCTGGCCACCCGTCTGGTCAGCCGGGTCCGTGAACGCCTGGGGGTGTCCCTGCCCTTGCCGCTGGTGTTCGCCCAGCCGACGGTGGCGGCCCTGGCCAGGCACTTGCGGGCGGCTCTGCCCGATGAATCGATCAGCGTACAACCGCGCCCGGCGCAACTGCCCCTGGGCCTGGCCCAACGCCGGTTCTGGATGCTCAGCCGACTGGTGCCTGAGTCCCGCGAATACCACATGCCATTCGCTCTGACCTTGCGCGGCGAACTGCAGGTCCAGGCCCTGCGCGCGGCATTCGAGCAGGTCAGCCAGCGCCACCTGGTGCTGCGCAGCCGGATCGTCGAGGTCCAGGGGGAGCCACAGTTGCTGATCGACCCGCAGGGTCCGGCACTCGCGGTCACCTCGGTGCCGACCCAGGACTGGACTTGGGCTTGCGCCAAGGCCCAGGACGAACTGATGGCACCGTTCGACCTGGCTGCCGCCGCGCCATGGCGCGCGCACCTGTTGCAGCGCCAGGACAGCGACGAGCACCGTCTGCTGGTCTGCCTGCATCACAGCGCCACCGATGGCTGGGCCATGCAATTGCTCATCGACGAGCTGACCCAGGCCTATGCCGCCGGGCTGAACGGACAGGCCCCCGCCTGGGCACCGCTGGAGATCGATTACGTCGACTTCGCCCTGTGGCAGCAGCACCCGGACACCCAGGCACGGCGTAACAGCAGCCTGGAATACTGGAAAAACCATCTGGGCCAGGACAATTATCAACTGGACCTGCCCATCGATCATCCGCGCGGCGCCGAAGTCGACCGTCGTGCCCGGCAGGTAATCGTCAGCCTCGGTGCCGAACGGGCCGAAGCCATCCGCCGATTCGCCCGTCAACGGGGCACCACCACTTATGTGGTCCTGGCCACCGCCTTGAGTGCGCTGCTGGCGCGCTACAGCGGGCAACGCGAGATTCGCCTCGGCACGCCGGCGGACCAGCGTGACCAGGCGCAATCCCAGGCGCTGCTGGCCTGTCTGGTCAACACCCTGGTAATCCGTAGCGACGTCGAGCAGCGTGCGCCGGCCGAACGCTTGCTGACCAGCCTCGAAGCCGACCTGCGTGCGGCCCAGGCCCACGCCGACCTGCCTTTCGCCACCCTGGTCAGCACCGTTGCCCAGCATCGTGACCTGAACCGCACGCCGCTGTTCCAGGTACTGTTCTCTCTCAACTACGGTCGCGTGGACAGCCGTCAATGGCCGGGGCTGGAGGTGCAAGAGCAGACCCTGCCAGTGGTCGATGCCAAGTTCGAGCAAAGCTGGGAAGTCCAGGACGACGGCAGTGACATGACCCTGTCACTGGAGTACCAGGCGGCGTTGTTCGACGAAACGACAATGCAGCGCTGGAGCGCACAGTGGTGCGCGCTGCTCGATGCCTTGGTGGCGACGCCGCAGCGCACGTTGATCGAGCTGTTCCCGCAGCAGCAGGACCAGCCACGACTGGACCAGTGGAACGCCACCGACCGCCACTACAGCGGCCCGACCAACCTGCACACGGCCCTGAGCCAGCAGGCAGCCCTGAGCCCCAACGCCTCGGCGCTGGTGTTCGAAGGCCAACGCCTGAGCTATGCCGAACTGGACCAGCGTGCCCAGGTCGTCGCCCGCGCCCTGCGCGCCGCCGGCATCGGCGCCGAGCACATCGTGCCGGTGTGCATGGAGCGCTCGGTGGAAATGGTCGTGGCCTTGCTCGGCATCGTCCATGCCGGCGCCGCGTGGCTGCCGCTGGACCCGCAATTGCCGGCCGCGCGCCTGGCCTTCCTGATCCAGGACGCCGATGCCAAGGTCACCCTGACCCAGGCGCAGTGGCTGGAGCGCCTGCCGGCCGGGCACCTGGCCTGGACCCTCGACGCCCTGCCCCAGGCCCCGGCGTTCGAACCCATCAGCGTCGCCGCCAATGACCTGGCCTACGTGCTCTACACCTCCGGTTCCACCGGCCAGCCAAAAGGCGTGATGAACGAACACGGCGCCTTGATGAACCGCCTGTACTGGATGCAGGACGCCTTCCCGATCGGCCCGAACGACCGGGTCCTGCAGAAGACCCCGTACAGCTTCGACGTGTCGGTGTGGGAGTTCTTCTGGCCGCTGATCACCGGCGCCACCCTGGTGGTGGCCCGTCCGGACGGCCACCGTGACCCGGCTTACCTCAGCCAGTTGATCCAGCAGGAACAGGTCACCACGTTACACTTCGTGCCGTCCATGCTGCGGGCGTTCGTCGAGGAACCGAGCCTGGTGAATTGCCACAGCCTGCGCCAGGTGTTCGCCAGCGGCGAAGCCTTGCCAGTGGACCTGGTGCGGCGTTTCATGGGCCAGCACCCGGCAGCCCTGGTCAACCTGTATGGCCCCACCGAAGCGGCCATCGACGTCTCGGTCTGGCGTTGCTCGGCGGACGACACAATCGTGCCGATCGGCAAGCCCATCGCCAACCTGCGCCTGTACATCCTCGACGAAGCCATGCAGCCATTGCCCATCGGCAGCATCGGCGAGCTGTACATCGGCGGCGTCGGCGTGGCCCGTGGCTATCTGAAACGCCCGGACCTGACCGAAGAACGCTTCCTCGCCAGCCCGTTCGTGGCCGGCGACCGCCTGTACCGCACCGGCGACCGCTGCCGTTTCCTGGCCGATGGCAACATCGAATACCTGGGACGTCTCGACCATCAGGTCAAGCTGCGGGGCCAGCGCATCGAGCTGGGGGAAATCGATGCGGCCCTGCTGGACCTGCCGGCGATCACCGCTGCCTGCACCCTGGTCATCGACAACCGCCTGGTGGCGTTCTACAGCGGCAGCGCCGTGCAATCGGAACTGGACAACCTGTTGGCGGCCCAGTTGCCGGCGTACATGGTGCCTTCGGTATGGGTCGAAGTACCGGCCTTGCCGTTGAACAGCAACGGCAAGATAGACCGCAAGGCCCTGGCGGCGCTGCCCTTGCCGCAGACCCAGAAAGACTACGCGGCACCGCGCAATGACCTGGAGCGCCTGCTTTGCCAACTGTTCGGCGAACTGCTCGGCGAAACCCTGACCGGTGGACAGCAGGTCGGCACCTCGGACAGCTTCTTCGCCCTGGGCGGTGACTCGATCCTTGGCCTGAAACTGATCTCCCGCCTGCGCGAGCAGGGTTATGCCCTCACCCCGAGGGACCTGTTCCGCTCGCCGACCCCGGCGGCGCTGGCCCAGGTGACCACGGCCCTGCTGAGCCAGGCCGAACAGGGTGATGTGACCGGTACGATGCCGCTGATGCCGCTGCACCAGTGGTTCTTCGATCAACAGCAGCCCGAGGCCGGCCATTGGAACCAGTCGGTGCTGGCCGACAGCGAGCGACGTCTCGACGCGGCCGTGGTACAGGCCACCCTGGACCGACTGGTGGCCCACCATGACGCCCTGCGCCTGCGTTTCGCCCAGGTCGAGGGACAATGGCAAGCGCGCATCGCGCCCGTGGCACCTGCACGACTGACCTGCTGCGAACATCCCGAACAGCTGCTGGACGTGGCCCGCAGCCTCGACCTGCAGGACGGTCCGCTGTTTGCCGCCGCACTGCTGGAAGGCGCACCGCAACGCCTGTACCTGGTGGCCCATCACCTGGTGGTGGACGCGGTCTCCTGGACGCCGTTGCTGGAAGACTTCCAGCACCTTTACCCGGCCCTGGAACGCGGCGAAAACCCGACGTTGCCGGCCAAGACCACGTCCTACCGTCAATGGGCGGAGCGTTTGCAGGCCCATGCCATCAAGGTCAGCGCCGAACAGCGCTACTGGAGCACCCAGCCGGGAGCGAACCCGGCGCCTGTGGCCACCGTGGCCGAACGGCAGACCCTGTCAGCCCGCTGGGATGCCACTCGTACCCATCAATGGCTGACCGAGGCCCACGCGGCCTACCGCACGCAACCGGAAGAACTGTTGATCGCCGCCCTCGCCGCGACCCTGGCCGAGGTGGAAAGCCGCAGCGACATCGTGGTGGACCTGGAGCGCCATGGTCGGGATGCGCCATTCGACGGCCTGGACGTGAGCCGCACCGTCGGCTGGTTCACCACGCTGTACCCATTGCGGGTCAATGCCAGCGGCGCCCCGGGCGACCAGGTGCGTAACGCCAAGGAAGCCTTGCGCGCCGTGCCGGGCCAGGGCCTGGGTTACGGGCTGCTGCGCCAGCGGGGTCAATTGCCGGCCAGCAGCGGCGACGTACTGTTCAACTACCTGGGCCATGAGCAGACGCCCGAGGGCTGGTTGCGCCCCAGCAGCCTGACTCCGCCACCGGACGTGGCTCCCGCCAACCGGGTGACCCATGACCGGGAAGTGGTGGCCTGGCTGGAGGAAGGCGTATTGCGCGTCGAGTGGCACAGCGTCACGCCAGCCATCGACCGCCAGTTGCCCGCTCGCCTGCTGGAACGTTTGCAGGTGTTGGTCGAGCACTGCCTCGATCCCCAGGCCGGTGCGCTGATGCCATCGGACTTCCCGCTGGCCAAGGCGCTGAACCAGAAATCCCTGGACAAGCTGCTGGGCAAGCTCAAGACCAAACCGAATTCCCAAAGCTAGCGAGCGATGCGGCCGCGGGGTCCTCGACCACCGCGGCCCCCTGACTGACGCTCACTGTGTTTCAAGCCTTTGAAATGGACCAAGCAAGCATGAACAACATCGAAGACATCTACTCCCTTTCGCCGACCCAGCACGGCCTGTTGTTCCACAGCGTCTATGAACCGGATTCGCGGGTTTATTACCAGCAATTGAGCCTGGAAATGGACGGTCCGCTGCAGTTGAACGCGTTTCGCGGCGCCTGGCAGGCGCTGATGCAGCGCCATGCCGTGCTGCGCAGTGCCTTTCTGTGGGAAGAGCTGGACGATGCTTATCAAGTGGTGCAGCAGGACGTGGCGCTGCCCCTGACCGAACTGGACTGGCAGGACCAGGCCGAACCCCAGGCAGCCCTGGAGCGACTGGCGCTGGAGCAACGGGCCCAGCCCCTGGAACTGAACGAATCGCCGCTGATGCGCGTGTGCCTGGTACGCCTGGCCCCGAGCGCTGGCACCTGATCTGGACCTTCCACCACATTCTCATGGATGGCTGGAGCGTGGGCATCGCGGTTCAGGAGTGGCTGGCGTTCTATTACGAACAGGCTCACGGCCGCCCTGCCAACCTGGCGCCGACCCGGCCTTATCGCGACTACATCGCCTGGCTGGCGGAGCAGGACATGGCCGCCACCGAAGGCTTCTGGCGCGAGCAATTGCACGATGTCAGCGAGCCGACCCCGCTGCCCCATTTCGCCAAACGCCAGGCAGCGCCCTCGGGCGCCCCCTTCGCCGAGCGGGAAAGCCGTCTGGACGCCAGCGAAACCGAGCGGTTGTCGCACTTCGCGCGCCAGAACGACCTGACCATCAACACCCTGATCCAGGGCGCCTGGGCGCTGCTGCTGGGCCAGCATGCGGGGCGTGACGACGTGGTCTATGGCGTCACCGTCGCCGGCCGTCCTGAAAACCTGGCCGCGGTGGACGGCACCGTCGGGCTGTTTATCAATACCCTGCCGCTGCGCGTGCAATGGTCCGAGGGCCCGCCCCTGGTGGACTGGTTGCAACAGCTGCAGCAGGCCAACAGCGACTTGCGCCACCACGCCTACCTGCCCCTGGGCAAGCTCAAGTCCATGTCGCGCATTGCCGCTGAACAGGCGCTGTTCGATTCGATCCTGGTATTCGAAAACTTCCCGGTGACCGATGCCCTCAACCAGGACACCGGTGGCCTGAGCTTCAGCGCGCCGGCCAACGACCAGCAGGTCGAAGGCCTGACCCTCACCCAGGGCCGCAACCACTTCCCGCTGTCGCTGATTGTGATGCCGGACAAGCAGCTGCACTACCTGATCAGTTACGACCGCAGCCGCTTCAGCGATGCCGAGGTGACGATACTGTCGACGCAGTTGCGCAGCATCCTGTTGGCGATGACCACGCAGCCACAGCGCCGCGTCAGCGAGCTGGAATGGCTGGCTTCGGAGGAAAGCCAGCAGTTGCGGGTCCAGGGACGTGGTGTGCAACTGCCGGTGCCCCTGGCCTGCCTGCACCAGCGCTTCGAACAGCAGGCGGCCGCGAACCCCGAGGCGCTGGCAGTCCGGGACCGTCAGGTGGCGCTGACCTACCGTGAGCTGGATCAGCAGGCCAACCGCCTCGGCCATTATCTGCGCGCCCGGGGTATCGGCCAGGACAGCGTGGTGGCCTTGGCCCTGGAGCGCAGTGTCGATTTCGTGGTCACCTTGCTGGGTGTCCTCAAGGCCGGCGCGGCCTATCTGCCCCTGGACATCAAGCAGCCCGCCGGCCGCCTGGCCGATGTGCTGGTGGACAGCCGCGCCGCGCTACTGATAGGCGCCGCCCCTTCGCCACTGCTCGCAGGCCTGGCCGAACGCACGCCGGCCCTCTGGCTGGAGGAACAGGCTGCGGCCATCGCCAGCCAGCCGGCTACGCCACCCGCCGTGGCCCATAGCCCGACGGACGCCGCCTATGTGATCTACACCTCGGGCTCCACCGGCACACCCAAGGGAGTGGTGGTGGAACACCAGTCCATCGTCGACTACCTGACAGCCGTGCACGCGGTGCTCAACCCTCCGGCGGCGGCCCGTTATGGCCTGCTGTCCAGCATCGCCGCCGACCTGGGTCACACCCAGCTGTTCGGTGCCCTGTGCAACGGCGGCAGCCTGCTGCTGGTGGATGAAGACAGCGGTTTCAGCCCATTGGCGCTGGCTGAACTGTTCGACCGGCACCCGGTGGATGTGCTGAAGATCACCCCGAGCCACCTGGCCGGCCTGTTGCAGGCGCTTCCCGATGCCCGGTTGCTGCCCCGCACCCTGCTGGTGTTTGGCGGCGACGCTCTCAGCCCGGGGTTGTTGGAACAGGTGAACCACCTGGCGCCAGGGCTCAGGGTGTTCAACCACTATGGCCCGAGCGAAGCGACGGTCGGGGCGATTGCCACCGAACTGCCCGCAGGCCTGCGCAGCATTGCTCTCGGCAGGCCGCTGCCCAATCGTCAAGTGCGTGTGGTGGATGCCAACGGTCGTCTGGTGCCGACCGGCGTCTGCGGTGAGTTGCTGATCAACGGCGCCTTGGCCCGGGGCTACCTGCACCGGCCGGACCTCACCGCCGAACGCTTCCTGCTCGATGAAGACCAGCAACGCTGGTATCGCACCGGTGACCGCGTACGCTGGCAGGTGGACGGTCAACTGGCGTTCCTCGGCCGGATCGACAGCCAGGTCAAGATCCGCGGCAACCGGCTGGAGCTGGGCGAAGTCGAAGCGCAGCTCAAGCGCCTGTCGCCGCTGATCGAGCAAGCCCTGGTGCGTGCCGTGGAACTGGACGGCAGCCTGCGCCTGGTGGCCTACCTGGTGGCCAGCCAGTCGCTGTCCGCCACCAAGTTGCGTAACGACCTGGGGGCGCGAGTACCGGACTACATGGTGCCGGCGCACTTCATCACCCTCGATGAATTGCCCCTGACCCGCAACGGCAAGGTCGACGTACAGCGCCTGCCGATCCCCCACAAGTCCAGCGACGACAGCGCCACCCACGTGGCCCCACGCAACGAAGTCGAGGCGCTGCTGGCGCAGATCTGGAAGGATGTCCTCAAGCTCGAACGTGTCGGGGTACACGATAACTTCTTCGCCCTCGGCGGCGATTCGATCATCAACCTGCAGATCATCGCCCGGGCCAACCAGCAAGGCTTGAAGCTCACTCCACGCCAGTTGTTCGAGAACCGCACCATCGCCGACATCGCCCGTGTACTGGGCGCCGACGCCGGCCACGGCGTGGCCGAAAGCAACGCCGATGGTCATGAGCTGCCACTGGCCGCCGGGCAACTGGCCCGCTTGCAACAGGGGCCGCTGGAGGCGACCTGGCGTTGCGTGGCGTTGAGCCAGGCGGTCGACGGCGAGCTGCTGAGCCAGGCCATCGGCGCCTTGCAACATCACCACCAGGCATTGCGCCTGGCACTCAAGGCCCAACCGGATGGGGAATGGCAGCAACGGGTGCTGTCAACGGCCAAGGCCCCGGCCGTCACCACCGGGACACTCGCGGCAAACGACCCGGCACAGTTGCAGGCCCTGGCCCAGGCCGGCGTCGACGCACTGGCGCTGGACGCCGGCCAGACCCTGCATGCCAGCCTGCTGGAGGTGGCGGGCAAGCCATTCCTGCTGCTGGCCGCGCACCCGCTGTGCCTGGACGAAGCCTCCTGGGAGCTGCTGCTCAACGACCTCAACCTGGCGCTGGCCCAACTGCGTTACCAACGGCCAGTGCGCCTGTCCCACGTCGGCGGTGATTTCAGCCAGTGGACCCGCCACCAGCAGACCCATGCCCAGGGTGATGGACTGGACGACGCCTGGGAGCATTGGCTGCAATACGCCGGCATGGAGCCGCTTCAATTGCCTGACGGCCAACAACCGCCCAGCGTGGTCGAACAGACGCTGCCGGCCGCCACCTCGGCGGCCCTCAAGCGCCTGGGCGAGGTGCTGCAACTGGACTGGAACAGCCTGCTGGCCAGCGCCGTGGCCGAGCACTGCCGTGAAGTGTGCGGCGAAGGCCTGCTGGCCCTGAGCGTGCAGGCGGCTCGTCCCCGGGTCGAGCGCCTGCCCGCCAACGCACCGATTGCCGTGGCCGACTTCGACCCGGCGCGCATCCTGGGTCCGTTGACCCTGGCGGTGCCGTACTTCCTCCAGCCCGAAGGCGACAGCCGGCTGCAACGCTTGCAAGCCCTGGTCGGGCAGATGCGGGCGTATCCTCAGCATGGTGTCGACTATGGTGCCCTGCGCTATCTGTCGGACAATACCTACCTGCAAGAACCGCTGCGCGACCTCCCGCCAGCCGCCATCGCCATCCGCTGGCAGGGCGATCTGGACAGCCATCGCGAAGAGCGTGGCATCCTGGCCCGGGTCGAGGCGGCGCCGTCACCGGCGGCCTCGTGCCCCCTGACCCTGGACGCCTGGTGGCAGGACGATTGCCTGCACCTGCGCAGCCAAGGGGCGCTGGCGGCCGACTGGGCGCCAAGGCTTGTGCAACGGTTGATCGAACTCGCCGAACTGACCGACACGCCTGACCTGCGCCCCGCCAGCCAGGCCTTCCCACTGTGCCACAAGCAGGCGGCGACCCTGGCCGCCGAGCCCCTGGACTGGGCGAACATCGAAGACGTCTACCCGCTGTCGTCCATGCAACAGGGCATGCTGCTGCACACCCTGCTGCAACCTCACAGCGGGATCTACCTGATGCAGCAACGCTACAGCTGGGACGGCGTAATGCAGCGTCCGGCGATGGAAGCGGCCTGGCAACTGTTCCTCGAGCGCCATCCGATGATGCGTACCGCGTTCTGGTGGCAGGACGACCATGAGCCGCTGCAGTGCGTGTACCGTCAGACCCATCGGGCATTCGACTGGCAGGACCTGCGTCATCTCGACGAAGAACAGCAGCGCCTGGCCATGGACAAGGCCCTGGAAGAGCAACGCCTGCAAGGCTTCGACATGGCCTGCGCACCACTGACTCACCTGCGGGTGTTCCAGCTGGATGAGCGTCGCTTTGCAGTGGTGCGCAGCTTCCACCACATCCTCACCGATGCCTGGTGCTTCGGCCTGCTGATGGAAGACCTGTTGGCGATCTACCAGGCCATCGTGCGCCAGGAGCCGGTGGCTCGCCCTCGCCTGCGCTCGTTCCGTGGCTACATGAGCTGGCTGGAGCGTCACGACATGGCCGCCGCCCACGCGTTCTGGCAGGCCGAGATGGCCGGCTTCAGCGAACCGACGCCGCTGCACGTGGACACCCCCGTGGCGCGTCCCGAGCAGGCGCCGGAACAGGTGGGAGACTTCGACCATACCCTGAGCATTGCCCAGACCCAGCGCCTGCAGCAACTCTGCCAGCAATACCAGCTGACTCCCAACACCTGGATCCAGGGCGCCTGGGCATTGTTGCTGTCGCGCTACAGCGGCAACCGCGACGTGCTGTTCGGGGTGACCGTCGCCGGTCGTCCGACCGACCTGGCCGGGGTGGAAGAAATGGTCGGGCTGTTCATCAACAGCCTGCCGCTGCGCATCGACGTGGACCCGCAGGCACCGGTGGCCGACTGGCTGCAGGCCCTGCTGTCCCACAACGCCCGGTTGCGCGAACATGAAAGCGCATCCCTGGTGGACATCCAGCGTTGCAGCCAGGTGCCGCGCGGCCAGCAATTGTTCGACAGCCTGGTGGTGTTCGAAAACGCCCCGCTGGACATCAGCAGCGTGCAGCTCGACGTCTTCAGCATCGACATCTACGAAGACCGGGTGCACACCAACTTCCCGATGACCGTGGTGCTGTATCCGGGCGATCGCCTGGGCATCCGCCTGTCCTACGACAGCCAGCGCTTCACCACCGCCACCGTGCAGCGGATGCTCGGGCATCTGGTGCAACTGCTGTCGGGCATGCTGGAGGCACCCCAGGCCCCACTGGGCAGCCTGCACATGCTGCCGGAAGCGGAGCGCCAGCAGCTGCAGATCGAATGCAACCGCAGCGCCGTCGAGTTCCCGCTGGAGCGTGGCTATGCGTCGCTGTTCGCCGATCAGGTGCGCAGTCGCCCGCAGCACATCGCCGCCGTCTGCCAGGGGGAGTCGCTGACCTACGCCGAACTGGACCGTCGCGCCAATGCCATCGCCCATGCCCTTCAAGCGGCCGGTGCCGGTCCGGAAACCCTGGTGGCGCTGTTTGCCGAACGTGGCCTGGCCTTGCTGACGATGATGGTCGCCACGCTCAAGGCCGGTGCGGCATTCCAGTCCCTGGACATCCAACAGCCCGGCACTCGCCTGGCCGAACTACTGGACCTGGGCGAGGCCCCGCTGCTGCTGGTCTGCGAAAATGCCGCATCGACCCTGGATAACGTCCTGCCACAGATGCGCCAGCAACCGACCTGCCTGGTTGCCCAGGCCCTCTGGAACGGCGCCGCCCAAGAACCGGTCGGCTACGCCCACTCCCCTGACCAACTGGCGTACGTGATCTTCACCTCGGGCTCCACCGGCACCCCCAAAGGGGTCATGGTGGAACAGCGCGGCATGCTCAACAACATGTTCGGCAAGGTGCCGAGCCTGGGCCTGGATGAGCATGATCGCATCGCCCAGACGGCTTCGGCGGCCTTCGACATCAGCGTCTGGCAGTTCCTCGCCGCGCCACTGTTCGGTGCCACGGTCCACATTCTTCCCGATGCCCAGGCCCACGACCCGGTGGCTCTGCTCGATGCGGTCCAGGCACACCGGTTGACGCTGCTGGAGACCGTGCCGGCGCTGATTCGCGGCATGCTCCAGGAAAGCCAGGCCCATCACACCCTGGCGAGCCTGCGCTGGCTGCTGCCCACTGGCGAAGCCTTGCCCCCGGCCCTGGCCCGGGACTGGTTCGCACGTTTCCCGGCCGTCGCCTTGATGAACGCCTACGGTCCGGCCGAATGCTCCGATGACGTGGCGTTCCACCCCATCACCGAGGCGCCGGCCCACGACTGCCTGCACATGCCCATCGGCAAGCCGACCGCCAATAACCAGGTGTTCGTCCTCGACTCGGCGCTGCGCATGGTTCCCGTCGGCGTACCCGGTGAATTGTGCATCGGCGGCGTCGGCGTGGGCCGCGGCTACCTGCGCGACCCGCAACGCACCCGTGAAGCTTTCGTTGCGCATCCATTCCAGGCAGGCGCACGCCTGTACCGCAGTGGCGACATCGGCCGAATGCGTGAGGACGGCGTGATCGAATACCTCGGTCGCCGCGACCAGCAGGTCAAGATCCGCGGCCACCGCATCGAGCTGGGTGAAATCGAAAACCGCCTGATGCAGCATCCGGCGGTGGACAGCGCGGCGGTATTGGCCCTGCCCGATGCCCGGGGTTCCTTGCAACTGGTGGCCTGGTACGTGCTCGACGACACCGTGGACCTGGGCGACGAACCCGCGCAGCAGGTCTTGAGCGCTTACCTGGCCAAGCAACTGGCAAGCTACATGGTGCCGGCCCGTTGGCTGGCGCTTGTGCAACTGCCGTTGAATGCCAATGGCAAGGTCGATCGCCGTGCCCTCGCCGCCCTGGGCGTGCCTCAGGACGAAAACGCACAGCAGCAGTGCGTGGCGCCTCGCACGCCGACTGAAAAAGTCCTGGCCGCACTGTGGCAGGAGATCCTCGGCCTGGACGAGGTTGGCGTACACGACGACTTCTTCGCCATCGGCGGGCACTCGTTGCTGGCGACCCAGGTGCTGTCGCGCATCCGTCGGCGGTTGAACGTCAACCTGCCACTGCGCACGCTGTTCGAACGTGGGACCCTGGAGCAACTGGCCGCTGCGGTGGACCAGCAGCTCGCCGTACAGGCCGAGCCCGATGGCGAAGCCGACATGGCCCTGGCACCGCGCAACCAGCCGCTACCGCTGTCCTACAGCCAACAACGGCTGTGGTTCCTGGATCGCTTCGAAGGCCCGAGCGCCGCCTACAACATGACTACCACGGTCAGGCTGCGTGGAGCCCTGGACATCGCCGCGCTGCAAGCGGCGCTGCAGTGTGTGCTGGAGCGCCATGAATCCTTGCGCACCGCTTTCCAGCTCGACGGCGACCAGCCGTGCCAGGTGATCAGCCCGGCACCCGTGCTTGACCTGACGCCCACCGAACTCGCTCACCTGGACGGCGAACAGCAGGCACAAACCCTGCAACGCCTGATCGACGAACAGGCCGGGCGAGCGTTCGACCTGCAACAGGCGCCGATGTTGCGGGCCCACCTGCTGCGCCTGGGCACGGACGATCACGTGCTGCAGTTGGTGCTGCACCACATCGCCACCGATGCATGGTCCATGGGTATCCTGGTGCAGGAACTGATTACCGGCTACCAGGCGTTCAGCTACGGCTCGACACCGGTCTTGCCGACATTGCCGGTGCAGTTCGCCGACTATGCCTACTGGCAGCGCAGCGAAGCCCAGCAACGGCTGCTGGCGCGGGCAATCGACTATTGGCGCCGCCAGCTGGACGGTGCGCCGACGCTGATCCCGCTGCCCCTCGACCGCCCGCGCCCGGCGCGGCCCGACTACCAGGGCGCAGCCCTGGAACAACGCTTCACGCCGGCCCAGGCCCAGGTGCTCAAGGCCTATGCGCAACAGCAGCGGGCGACCCTGTTCATGGTCTTGCTCAATGCGTTCAACAGCCTCTTGCAGCGTGCCACCGGCGCCAATGACTTCATCGTCGGTACCGACCTGGCCAACCGCGAGCACCCGGCCCTGGAAAACCTCATCGGCTTCTTCGTCAACGTGCTGCCGATCCGGGCCCGCCTCAACGAGGGCGAAAGCTTCGATGCGCGCTTGCAACGCTTGCGCGAGGATTGCCTGTCGGCGTTCCAGCACCAGCAGGTGCCGTTCGACAAGCTGGTGGAGGAACTGCAGCCGCCGCGCACGCCTGGGGTCAACCCGCTGGTGCAGGTGCTGTTCGTGATGCAGAACACCCCCAGCGGCAACGCCAGCCTGCCGGACCTGGACGTGGAACACCTGGTGGCTCGCCAGGAGAGCAGCAAGTTCGACCTGGCCGTATTCGTCGAGGAAGACGAGGAGCAAGGCCTGAACGTGCGTTGGGTCTATCGCACCAGTGTATTGCAGCAAGCGACGGTCCAGCGCTTCGAACAAGGCTTCGAAAGCCTGCTGGCAGCGCTGGCCTCGGCCCCCGGCCAGGCCCTGGATCACTGGAGCTGGGGCGTCGAGGCCGCCAGGAACAACGCGCCATCGGCCGAGGCCGAAGGGGCGCCGGACGATGCCACCGCGCGCAGCGCACGCAAGCAGTCCAAGTTGAGCAAGCTCAAGCAGACCCGGGCCACGGCCGTGAGCCAAGTGGCCCACGAACAGGTGCGCACCCGTCATCTCGACGCCGGCAATCCCTTGCCCCTGGTGATCGAACCGCTGCTCGGCGACCTGGACCCGGTGCATTGGGCGCTGCAGGCCCGGGAGTGGATCAATGCTCAATTGCGTACCCACGGCGGCCTGCTGTTCCGCGGCTTCAACCTGCCGGATGCCGCAGCCTTCGAGCAATTCGCCCAGGCCATCGAGCCTGATCTCTACGGCACCTACGGTGACCTGCCGAAGAACACCTCCGGCAAGAACATCTACCATTCCACGCCGTACCCGGAACAACACATGATTCTCTTCCACAACGAAAGCTCGCACCTGCCCCAATGGCCGCGCAAGCAGTGGTTCTATTGCGAGACTCCCGCTCCGCGTGGCGGCTGTACGCCCATCGTCGATTGCCGCCAGGTACTGGCGCGGTTGCCCGAAGACGTTGTCGAGCGCTTCAAGACGCTGGGGTTGCTGTACGTGCGGCATTTCACCGACAAGCTGGATGTGCGCTGGCAGGACTTCTTCAAGACCGAGCAGCGCGAGGAAGTGGAGCGCCAATGCCTCGCCTCGGGCATGCGTTGGGAATGGCTCGGTACCGATAACCTGCGCATCGCCCAGCATTGCCCGGCCATCGTGGCTCATCCGCAGACCGGCGAACTGTCGTTCTTCAACCAGGTGCAACTGCACCACACCGCCTGCCTGGAGCCTGAAGTGCGCGCCAACCTGATCAACCTGTTCGGCCCCGGCCACCTGCCCCGCAATGTCTATTACGGCGATGGCAGCGTGATCGAAGACGCTGTCATGCAAGTGATCGGGGAAGCGTACGAAGCCTGCGCCGTACGTTTTACCTGGCAAAAGGGCGACATGGTCATGCTGGACAATATGCTGGTGGCCCATGCCCGGGACCCCTTCGAGGGCGAACGCAAGATCTGCGTCGCCATGGGCCAGATGATGCGTCGTGAAGAGCTGACGGGGCCTGTGCCTGAAGCCCGATCGGCGTCGGATGCGGAGGTGCAGGCATGACGATCTACGAACAGCGTGAAGAAGCCTTCGCCCTCTCGCCGCAGCAACGCAGCCAATGGCTGGCGGGCTTGCCGCCCGTGCGCCTGGAACTGAAGATCACCGGGGCGCTGGCGCTGGAACGCTTGCAGCAGCGTCTGGCCGCGCTCAGCGCCTGCCACGAGGCCCTGCGCCTGCGGGTGCGGCCTGAGCCGGGCCTGCTGCTGCCGTTGCAGGTGATAGAGGCGGCCGTCACGGCCACGGACGTGATCGGCGTCGATGTGCAAGCGCTCGGAGCCGACAGGCATCGGGTCACCTTGCAGCTGCCCGGCCTGAGCGCGGATCGCGGCACCCTGCTGCGCCTGGCTCGGGCCCTGGGCACGGCGGATGCGCCGTTGCCCGACGATGAAGCCATGACCTACACCCAGTACAGCGCCTGGCTCTACGAGCTGCAGTCCGATGAAGACGCTGTGCCGGGCCGGCGCTTCTGGGCCAGCCAGGCCCTCAACGAACCGACCGCCAGCGAGCTGCTGTATCGCCAGGTGCGCACCGATCGACCGGACACCCCGCTGACCACCCGTGAGCAAGCCGGCCCCCTGGTGAATGCGGCCCTGGACAGTTTCTGCCAGCGTCACGGGGCATCCCCCGAGCATGTCCTGATGGCTGCCTGGGGCGCCCTGTTGCAGCGCCTGGGCACGGTGGACAGTCCGGCACTGACCTTGAACTGGGTGCACGACTGCCGTGACGACTACGAGGAACTCGAAGACTGCTGGGGCCTGTTCGCCAAGCCGTTGCCCTTGCGCTGGCAACCGGCCACGGACAGCGGCTTTGCCCAGGCGCTGACGAACTTGCAGGCCCTGTGCGAGCAAGCCACCGAATGGCAGGAGTACTGCGGGGTCAGTACCCCGCTGCCGGCCGAAACGCTGCACTACGGTTTCCAATGGGGCGGGCAACTGCCGGAGCGACTCCCTGCATTGGGCAGTCCTGCCTCGACCCTCTCAGTACTGGATGCACAGGCGGTCCCGGCGGGCATGGAGCTGCTGCTGGTTGTCGAGACGACCCGCTACGAGACCGTCGGCCACGGCTACCGCCTGAACCTGTGCCACCTGCCGAGCCGCTACAGCGAACAAGCCGCACGCACGCTGTTGGAGCAGTTCCAGTCGCTGCTGCTCGATGCCCTGGCCAATCCGGAAAAACCCCTGGCCGGACTGTCGTTACAAGCGCCGAGCTTCAAGGCGACCCTGGCGGCCCTGCATGGCCAGGTCACGGCCCCCTCGTTTGCCAGCGTGCCGGCGCGTTTCGAGGCGTGCGCCGCGCGCTTCCCCGGCCACCTGGCGCTGCGCGACCCCAACGGGCACCAGAGCTACGCTCAATTGCAGGCCCGCAGCAATCAGTTGGCGCATTACCTGCGCGCCCAGGGCGTCGGCCGCGAAGACCGCGTGGCGTTGTACCTGGATCGCTCCTCGCAGATGATCCTGGCCATGCTCGCCGTGCTCAAGAGTGGCGCCGCATTCGTTCCCCTGGACGTGCACCAGCCCGCGCAACGCTCCCTGGCGATCCTGCAGCAGGCCCGGCCCGCTTTCGTGCTCAGCGGCTCGGCCGGCAGCGCGCCCGCGTTGCCCTCGGCCGGCAGCCTCGACCTGAGGGATGAGGCGATCTGGCAGCAGGCATCCACGGCCGTGGTGGACGCCCGGATCCAACCCGAGGATGCCGCCTACGTGCTGTTCACTTCCGGCAGCACCGGCACGCCCAAGGGCGTCATCGTCGAACACGCCCAGTTGGCCAGTTATGTCGACAGCGTGTCCCGGCGCCTGCGACTGGCCCCTGGCGAACGCAGCGCGGTGGTCACTTCCCTGGCGGCGGACCTGGGCTACACCTTGCTGTTCCCGGCATTGCTCAGCGCAGGTGAATTGCACCTGCTGGACAAGGACACCGCCATGGACGCCCAGGCCTGGGCCGCCTGGCAGGCCGAGTACCCCATCGACCACCTGAAAGTCGTGCCCTCGCTGCTCGACGCCTGGTTGATGCACGCCCAAAGCGCCGCGGTACTGCCCCGCAAGCAACTGGTGCTCGGCGGCGAAAGCTGTTCGCGCCGCCTGCTGCAAGGCATTCGCGAGCTCGCACCGGCCCTGGCCATCTTCAACCATTACGGCCCGACCGAAACCACCGTCGGGGTGGCGATGCACAAGACCGAGCCAGCCGTGGACTATCGCTGCCTGCCCCTGGACGACCGTCTCGACGGCATGCGCCTGTACCTGCTCGACGAACAAGGCCAACTGGTGGGCCCCGGCCAGAGCGCGGAACTGTACATCGCCGGTCCGCAACTGGCCCGCGGTTACCTGGATGACCAGCAGAACGCCGACCGCTTTATCGAACCGGCCGCCACTTTCGGCGAACGCCTCTATCGCACCGGTGACATGGCGCGTTATCTCCATGATGGCAGCGTGGAAATCACCGGACGCGCGGACCGCCAGGTCAAGATCCGTGGCTTCCGGGTGGAACTCGATGAGATACAGGCGCAGCTGGTTCGCCTTCCAGGCGTCGCCCAGGCGGCGGTGCAATGCCTGTCCCGAGGTGAGCTCGGCCAGCAACTGTTCGCCTTCCTGACCCTCGTGCCCGGGCATTCGACCACCATCGCGCGCCTCCATGGCCAGGCCCAGGACTGCCTGCCGGACTACATGCTGCCCACCTTGCGGATCGTCGAAGCCTTGCCCCTGATGGGTAACGGCAAGCTGGACCGCAAGACCTTGCAGCAGTGGGCCGACAAGGTCCTGGACACCGTAGGCAGCGCCCTGCCGCGCACTCCTCTGGAAGCGCTGCTCGCCGATATCTGGGCGCAGGTGCTGGGCCTGGAAAGGGTGGGCATCGACGATGACTTCTTTGAACTGGGCGGGCATTCCCTGGCGGCGGTGACGCTTGCCAGCCGTCTGCAGAGCGCGTTGTCGGCCCCGGTGACGGTCAATGCGGTGTTCAACGCCCCCAGCGTCTCGGCATTCGCGGCACTGGTGCAGGCCGAACTCAAGCTCTCGCCCCTGGTCAGGCTATCGCCCCCCAACGCTACCTCGGTGCAGAGCGCCAAGCTGTTCTGCTTCCACCCCTCCACCGGCCATGTGCAGGACTATCGCTGCCTGCTGGCACCGTTATCGGGCTGGCAATTGTGGGGACTGCAGGCGGCCTACCTGAACGACGACAGCACGACGCTGGGGGGAGACATCGAGCAACTGGCGACGATCTACGTCGAACAGCTGCGCCAGCAGCAGCCACACGGCCCGTATCACCTGCTGGGGTTCTCCCTGGGCGGCCTGCTGGCGATTACCGCAGCCGCCCGCCTGGAGAGCCAGGGCGAAACCGTGGCATTGCTCGCAATCCTCGACTCGCAATACCAGCATCGAGAAGCGGACGACAGCGTCGAAGCGCTCTGGGAATCGGCGGTTCCCTCCCTGACGGCCGACAGCCAGGCCGTGTTGCGCCAGCTGCCGCCATCGACCCTGACGGCCCTGATGACGCAACTGGCTGCCCTGCCCGCCGTGCAGCGCCTGCCGGAGCTGGCCCAGTGGGCGCGTCAGCAAGGCCTGCAGCTCGATGGCGACAGCTGGGACCATCTGCAGACCCGGCTGCGCTACCAGCAGCATACGCAGCATCTGTTGTCGACTTTCGAGCCACCGCGGTTAAGCTGCCCGGTACACGTATGGTGGGCCAGCGATACCCTGGCCGAGGCTGCCTTCGCCGACCCGCACTGGGAAGGTTTGAGCAGTGGGCCGTTCACTCGCCAGGTCATCGCTGCGCAACACCTGACCCTTCTCGAGCAACCCGCCTTGCATGAGCAACTGGCCGCCTGCCTCGAGACCATCACACCTGACGGAGCTGTTTGAAATGGATTTGTTGTTACTCATGGCCAAACGTTCCTGGCGCGCCTTGTCGATCGCGACCCTGACGGGCCTGGTCTGCGGGCTGGCCGCGGCGGGCCTGATCGCCAACATCAATCACAGCCTGGAAGTGTTCGATCGGTTGCGCCCCGTGGACGGCCTGTATTTCGCCGCCCTGGTGGTGCTGGTAGCGGTCTCGCGGGTAATTTCCGATGTCAGCCTCCTGCGCCTGGGACAGGGAGCGGTGCACGATATGCGGCTGCACCTGAGCGCCAAGTTGATCGATACGCCTTATGCGCAATTGCAACGCCTGGGCAAGCATCGCCTGCTGGCGATGCTGACCGACGATACGCAAACCATCAGCCAGGCGGTGGAACTGGTCCCGATCCTGCTGGTCAACGCCGGGATCATTGCGGCCTGCCTGGGTTACCTGGGCTGGCTCAGCCTGCCCCTGCTGGGGCTGACGCTGGCGCTGATCATCCTGGGCAGCCTCAGTTTCAACTGGCCGCAACGGCGGGCCCTGACGTCGATCTCCCGAGCCCGGGAACTCAAGGATCAGTTGTTCGACCAGTACCGCCTGCTGACCGAAGGCAGCAAGGAACTGCAGCTCAACCATCCGCGCCGGCAGCATTTCTTCTCACGCCTGTTGCTACCGGTGAGCCTGCAATACCGCCGGGACTTCGTCCGTGGCATGAGCATCTATGCCTTGGTCATGAACTGGGGCAATGCGGTGTTCTACATGCTGATCGGTGTGGTGCTGTTCGCCGCGCCCCATATCATCGAACTCAGCGCCAGCCTGGTGACCGGCTACATCCTGGCCATCCTCTACATGATCACCCCGCTGTCGGAACTGATGCATGCCTTGCCCACCCTGGGCCGAGCCAGCGTCGCCCTGAACAAGATCCGGGCCCTGGAAAGCGAGATGCAAGCCGGTGGCGAAATCATCGAGACGATCCCGCCGACCCAGGTCCGCCACCTGGTCTGCCGACAGGTTGCCCACACCTACTACCGTGAACGTGAGGATGGGCATTTCACCCTGGGCCCCATCGACCTGACCCTCAATGCCGGCGAGGTGGTGTTCATCACGGGCGGCAACGGCAGCGGCAAGACCACCCTGGCGTTGTTGCTCACAGGTTTGTACCGTCCGGAAAGCGGCGACATCATACTCGACGAACAGGTGTCGTCGAGCAACGACAACCACCACTACCGGCAGCACTTCTCGGCGATCTTCACCGACTTCTGCCTGTTCGAAAACCTCTTCGACGGCGACGATCCACACCTGATGCAGCAGGCCCAGGACTATCTGGTGCAACTGCAGCTGGACCATAAAGTGCAGATCGAGGAAGGCCGGCTGACCACCCTGGCGCTCTCGACCGGACAACGCAAGCGGCTGGCCCTGCTCAGTGCCTACCTGGACGACCGCCCTTGCTACCTCTTCGACGAGTGGGCGGCCGACCAGGATCCGGTGTTCAAGCACTTCTTCTACACCCGGATCCTGCCGGACCTTCGCGAACGCGGCAAACTGCTGATCGTCATTTCCCACGACGATGCCTATTTCGGCCTGGCCGACCGCCTGATTCGCATCGAGCACGGCAAACTCAGCGAAATCGAGCCCCGTTGCGAAGAGGGCCCGACGGCGCTGGCCAAGGCGTATTCATAGGCAACAACGAAGCGGCGACGCCCCTCAGGCGTCCTCGTAGATGGAGTGCAGGTAACTCACCTGCTCGGCCAGAGGCAGGCGATGCAGCTTGGGACAGGACTCGCAGAGCACCGGTGTCTGCCCTTCGACGGGTTCGTGCAGTTGGTAATGCAGGCAGCAATGCCGACGCAACGGCAAGCAGGGGCAGATCTGCGGCGCGGGGGATTCCACCATGCGTTGCAGACCCCGCAGTTTCAACCGTCCATCGTTCACCACGGCCTGTTCCAGCCAGCGGTGTGCCTCGGCGAAACCGTCCCGGCACAGGTCGGGGTCCATCCTGGCGAAGGCACCGTCCCAGATGGCGACCAGGTTGCCCCACATTATCTTCGGCGCCAGGCCACCGGCAGCGGCCAAGGTGGCGAACAGCGGCGCCATGTGCCGATGAATCAACTGCGACCAATACTCGGCACGCTCGCCGGCGGACAGCGCCGGTAGCGAGCCGGGCAAGCCGAGGGACTGGGGTTGGCCCTGTTCATGGAACAGCACCGCCTCTTCGCCCCAGAAGTCGATCCGGCCATGGCGTGTCAGCACGCAGGCGAACGTGGCGGGCAGTACGATGCTCATGTAGTTCATCGACCACTGCGAAACCACGGCGGCACGATTCACCCCCGGGTATTGCAAGGCGAAGCTGGCCAGCAACGGATTCAGTACGGCTGGGTCGGCGAGCCGGCTCAGGGCGACGGACGATTGCTCGCCGGATAGCGGCCGGACCACCCGTTTAATCGGCGGCCACGCTTGTTCAAGCCATTCTGGAAATTCGATGACGGGGCTCCCGTGGCTTTCCCAAATTAATGCAAACGATTAGCATTGGCCGATCCTATCCTCCCTCCTTTGCAAACTCAACGTCGTCAGCGACCGGGCTCACCGAAAACCACATGCACACACTCCGCAATTTCTGGCGTCTAGCGCGGCCTTTCTGGGCATCCGAAGAGAAGTATCCGGCCCTGCTGTTGCTGGCGGCCACCGTGCTGATGACCTTGTGCCTGGTGGGCGTCAACATCCTCACCAATTTCTGGAACCTGCATTTCTATAACGCCTTGCAAGCCCTGGACTACCCTGGCTTTCTGGTCGGCAGCGTGCAATTCATCCTGTTGCAGGTCGGCACCGCCGCCTTCACCGTCGGCGCCTTTCACTTCCAGCAGAAACTGACCCTGCGCTGGCGTCGCTGGGCCACGCGCAACATGCTCGATCAATGGTTGGGCGCCCAGCGGTATCAGAAGCTGAAACTCACCGAGACCGAGGTGGACAACCCGGACCAGCGGATCGCCGAAGACATCGACCTGTTCATCGTCAAGTCGCTGAAATTGAGCCTGGGCCTGCTGACTTCGGTGGTGTCGCTGTTCTCCTTCCTGCACATCCTCTGGCAAGCCTCCAGCCTGGTCAGCATCCCCTTCGCCGGCGATGCCGTGGTGGTCCCGGGCCTGCTGGTGTGGATCGCCCTGGTCTACGCGCTGCTGGGCACCGGCCTGGCATTCTGGTTGGGACGCGCGTTACCCGGCCTCAATTTCATGCAGCAGCGACGCGAGGCGGATTTCCGCTTCTCCCTCATCCGCCTGCGGGAAAACGCCGACTCGGTCGCGCAGTATCGGGGCGAAGCCGTGGAAAACCAGCGCTTCAACCAACGCCTGGAAGCGGCACTGGAGAACTTCTGGGCGCTGGTGAAAAAACAGAAGCTGATCATGGGCTATTCGACCTTCTATCTGCGCAGCGCCACGGTCATCCCGATGTTCATCATGGCGCCGCAGTTCTTCTCCGGCGCCTTTCCCCTGGGCCGCCTGACCCAGATCAGCGCGGCTTTCGGCGAAGTCCACGCGGCCATTGCCTACCTGGTGGGGGTCTTCCCGGAGCTGTCGGAATGGAAATCGGTGATCGACCGGCTGGTAGGCTTCCAGGAGCGCCTGGACAACGTCCAGGTCAAGTCCAAGGTCACCCTCGGACGCCAAGCCAAGGGGCTCCACATCAAGGACCTGGACGTCTGGCTGCCGAACGGCCGACGCTTGCTCAAGGGCTTCAACCTCTCCCTGGAACCTGGCGACAGCCTGCTGATCAGCGCCCCGTCGGGCTACGGCAAGTCGACGTTGATTCGCACTGTCACCGGGCTCTGGCATCACGCCTGCGGCTCGAGTTCCTATGATCGCGAACGGGCCCTGACCCTTTCGCAGAAACCCTACCTGCCCCTGGGCAGCCTGCGCGAGGCGCTGTGGTATCCCAACCCGCCCCGCCCGGAAGAAGAGGCCAACCTGCGCCTGGCCATGGAGCAAGTCGGCCTGCAGCACCTGGGCGAGCAACTGGATGAGGATCGGGACTGGGCGCAGACCCTGAGCATCGGCGAGCAGCAACGCTGCGCCTTCGTGCGGGCGCTGATGGCTCGCCCGGCGGTTCTGTTCCTGGATGAAAGCAGTTCAGCGCTGGACGCGGAGAACGAAGCGCGCTGCTACCAGATGCTCAGGCAGGCACTGCCGGAAACCATCATGATCAGCGTCGGCCACAATGCCTCCCTGGAACGCTTCCATTGGCAAGTGCTGGAGCTGCAGAGCGAAGCGCAGTGGGCCTGCCGAAAGGTCAAGCAGGCCGTCTGAGCCAGCAGTCGTCGAGCGCGAAATCTGCCATCTCCCGGCATCATTCGCGGGCCCCGGTCAGGACATTGGAAATCCTGCTCAGGAACGGCTCCAACCGCTCACGTGGCGCATCGTGCTCCACCACCAGGGCCGAGACCTCCTCGCAGGACGCCACCTGATAGTGAGCGATGCTGGACAGTTTCTGGTTGGTCACCGCCACCACCACCTGGCCGCTCGCGGCCACCACCGCACGCTTGAATTCCGCGTCATCCAGGCCGAACGCGGTGATGCCGTTGTCCGCATCGATGGCGCAGGCGCCGAGGAAACACAGGTCGAAACTGAACTGCTGCAACTGCCGTACAGCCGTCAAGCCGATCACCCCACCCGTGACGGGATCCAGTTGGCCGCCCAGCAAAATGACCTTGGCGCAGGGCAGCTTCATCAACTGCACCGCGATCAGCGGTGAATTGGTGCCCACGGTCAATGGCAGCCTGGGGTCGATGGCACGGGCGATGGCCAGGTTGGTCGAACCCGCATCCATGAACACGTGCTGCCCTTCACTCAGTAACGAAGCCGCCGCCTGGGCAAGTCGCCCCTTGCGCGCCGTATCCTGGCGTACCCGCACATCCATCGGCCCTTCGGCGACAGGCAACAGGATGGCGCCGCCGTAGACACGCTTGCAGAACCCCGCCGCGGCCAATGCGCTCAGGTCTCGCCGTATGGAATGCTCGGACACCTTGAACTCGCTGGCCAGATCGGCCGCGATCACCCGGCCATACAGGGCCAGGCGGTCCCTGATCAACTGCTGGCGTTCGCCGGGAAAAGCTTCTGATGATGTATTCATGGATCAACAACCCGCATAAACAAGCACAAACAATCATAAGCGAGCAATATGCCGGTTATTGGTCTTGCCGTCAAAGCGCATGTGCGGCGTCTCGTTAGCTCTCGGCACCTGGGTGCGCCGGCTTTCAAATCGAACTTCCGCGGCGGCCGGTGCTTCAAAACAGAAGACCACCGAAACAATTTGCAGGTAATAACCCTTCTTATTAGGTGGTTTAAAGGGCCTATGGCATCATGCCCTAGTACTTTCCCCGATGAGAGCCTTGTCTGTGTCAGTGATTCCCCTAGTGGTATGCGACGACTCCAATATGGCCCGTAAGCAGGTTCTACGGGCATTACCGGCGGACTGGCCCGTCTCCATCACCGAGGCCAGCCATGGACGCCAGGCGATGGACGCCATACGCCAGGGGCTGGGCCAGGTGGTATTGCTTGACCTGACCATGCCGGAAATGGACGGTTATCAAGTACTGAGCGCCTTGCGCGCCGAGGGACTGAAGGCCCAGGTCATCGTGATTTCCGGCGACATCCAGGAAGAAGCGGTGCGCCGCGTACATGAACTGGGCGCCCTTGCCTTTCTGAAAAAACCCTTCGACGAAAACGAGCTGCGCCAGACCCTCAGTCGCCTGGGCCTGCTGAACGGCCCCGGCCTGGTGTCGTCGCAGAATCGTTCGGCCGCCAATACCGCCATCAATTTTCACGATGCCTTTCGCGAAACGGTCAACGTGGCCATTGGTCGCGCCGCCGCGCTGATCGCCAGGGTGCTGGGGGTCTTCGTGCAGTTGCCGGTGCCGAACGTGAATATCCTGGAAGTGGGCGAGCTGCACATGGCGCTGGCCGACGCCGGCAGCTCCCAGCAACTGACCGCCATCTGCCAGGGGTTCATCGGCAGTGGCATCGCCGGCGAAGCATTGCTGATATTCCACGATTCGGAAATCGCCGATATCGCCCAGTTGATGCAGCGCCAGAGCGCCGACTACTCGGACCTGGAAATGCTACTGGACCTTTCCAGCGTGCTGATCGGTGCATGCCTGAGCAGCATCGCCGAGCAGATCGATGTGGTGTTTTCCCAAGGCCACCCACAAGTGCTCGGTCAGCACGCCGCCATCGAGGAGCTCATCCGGGTCAACCGCACCCACTGGAAAAAGACCCTGGCGGTGGAAATCAGCTACGGCCTGGAAGGCCACGACATTCGCTTCGACCTGCTGTTGCTGTTCACGGAAGACTCCATCGAGCGGCTGACCCACAAACTCGCCTACTTGATGAGCTGAGCCATGAACAATCCTGTCGATCTGAACGAATTCCACTGGTTGCTGGCGATTGTCCAGAGCATCGATGTCGGCGTGGTGGTGCTCGACCGCGACTACCGGGTGCAAGTGTGGAACACCTTCATGGAGAACCGTTCCGGGATACAACCCAAGGACGCCCACAACCAGCATTTCTTCAGCCTGTTTCCTGAAGTCGACCGTCAATGGTTCAGTCGCAAGGTCGAAAGCGTCGCCGCCCTGGGCACGCCAGCGTTCACGGTCTGGGAGCAACGTCCATACCTGGTGCGGTTCAAGAGCTACCAGCCGATCACCGGCCAGGAAGAGTACATGTTCCAGAACACCACGTTGCTGCCCCTGCGCTCGCCCGACAGCAAGATCAACCACATCTGCCTGGTGATCTACGATGTCACGGACGTCGCCACCAACCGTCATCAGCTCCAGGCCGCCAACGCGCAACTGCAGAAGCTCTCCAGCACCGACCGGCTGACCGGGCTGTACAACCGCGGCCACTGGGAAGAAAGCCTGAAAGCCGCCTTTGCCCGCTACCAGCGCTATGGCAACACTTCCAGCCTGGTGATGTTCGACATCGATCATTTCAAGCGGATCAACGACACCTACGGGCACCCGGCGGGCGACAAGGTGATCGAACAGATCGCCGCGATGGTTCGCGAGCACGTGCGTGATTCGGACATTGCCGGGCGCTATGGTGGTGAAGAATTCGGCGTGGTGCTCTCGGACACCGACAAGGTCGGCGCCGGGATGTTCGCCGAACGCCTGCGCAAGGCCGTCGAGGAAATGGACGTGCCTTACGGTGAGCAGGTCATCCGTTTCACCATCAGCCTCGGGGTGGCCGAGCTCAACCAGCCGCTGAACAGCCACGCCGACCTGATCGCCCGGGCCGACCAGGCCTTGTATACCTCCAAGAAGACCGGGCGCAACCGGGTGACAGTGTACGAGTGATGCATGTTGGGACACCCCGGGTCAGGGTGTCCACCGCCCTTCAGGGCAACTGCAGCGCTACTGCACCCGGATGCTTGCTGACCAGGCTATAGGGCAGGACGCTCCACTCGACTCCACCACACGCCGCGGCGACATGGGGGAAGGAAGGCTCGATCATCAGGCCTTTGTCGGTGAAGTACCAGGATGGGAAGCGCCACGGGTCCTCCTCGCTGTACGCGCACTCTTCGTCGCTGCTCATCGGGTTCGGATAAAGCTTGAGGAACTGCGCCACCAGCCAGGGCGCGAACTCGTTGGAACGGTAGGCGGAGAAGGCCGCGAATCCGTCGGCGGATGCGTCGCTCTGACTGTCGAGTTCGTCGTAGTGCAACGGCTTGCCTTCGCCGACCCAGAGCACGTCCTCGAGCACCAGGGGCCGGCCGGTCTTCGCATCGAGATTGAGCGCAACGTTGTTGTGATCCGGATAGGGACCGCCACAACTGTACGCGGTGCCGATGTTCACGCTAATGACCGAGGGCGTCATCAGCAGCGGCTTGATCGTCTGATCGTAGGAGCTTGCCTCACCACCGGCCAGGCACCCGTAGTACCCCACCACTTCCTGCCACAGGCGCCCCAACAATTGCTGGTTGATCCGCTGCCGCTCTTCGACGCTGTAGCCCGACACCACTTCGAACAGGGTCAACTTCGTCTGCGGCTCGATCCACCATTGCAACGAGTAGCCATTGAACGTCCCGGTCTTGCCCGGCTTGAGCGTCATGCCCTGAAGACGCAGGTATTCGTAGGGCGCGCTGTCGTGGAGCCGGGCGATATAGGGCAACGTTCCGCCCGGCACATCGGCCAGCCTGGCCGGCTCGAGCTCAATCTTCAGGACCTTGCCTTTGCCACTGCGCCATTCGCCGTCAAGACCGTCGGCCGTGGTCACCAGATGAAGCTGCGGCCCCGGCGCATCGCTGTCATGCCGACGTTGGCCTTCGTCCAGCACCAGCGTCTGGCCTTGCTTCTTGCCGCTGAGCATCAGGTCCTTGCGGTACTTGCGATAGAAATAGCGGCCCTCGCCCGAACTGGAATCGAGCTCCAGTACGATCGGCATGCCCCCCAGCGTACCGGTGTAGACACGGGCCTCCTTGTCGGCCAACGGTGCGGTGGAAAAGCCTGAGCAGACCGCCATGACCCAGCCAGCCAGATAAACAGATCCTTTGGACATCGTGTCATCCTTGAAAAATGTGTGCGTCGACTTGCTAGAAATTAGCACGGTTGCGAACAAATGGAGGCCCGAGGATCGAGGCAATCAACCCTCAAGCCTGGGTGACGCCGCGCCACCCCGTCACCCGCGACTCTCCGGCATTACAGACTCGTTCGCTCACGGCGCATCGCTCGACCAGACTCTGTCGCCCCGCAGGCCGCTTGTTGAAACAAGCAGTGTTTCAAATCCATGAATTCTGCGACCATAGGCAAAAAAAATGGCCAGGGAATGCAGGCCCCTCGTCTCCTTCCCTACGGGCATAACATGTCTTTCCTGTCATTTCGTAGCTTGCGCGCGCGATTCGCCGTCGTCGTCGCCCTGGTCGTGCTGGTGCTCAGCGGCATATTCGGCACCGTCATTGGCGACTCATCCGTATCCCGGCTCAAGGAACAGACCGGTCTCCAGCTGAGCGAATACGCCTATTCCATGATCGATCGCCTTGATCGCGATATGAATAGCCGTTCGAAGGCCCTCACCGTCCTGAGCAAGCTGGAGGCGTTGCGCGACTCCGCAGACCGCGCCCAAGCGCAGGCGCTGCTCAATCACCTGAGCGACCAGTTTCCCAGTTATTCCTGGATCGGGCTGACCGATGCCCGAGGCACGGTCGTGGCATCCACCGACAGCCTGCTCGAAGGCGTCGACATCTCCCATCGGCCGGTCTTCACCAATGGACGGGACAGTACCTTCGTCGGCGACGTGCATGAAGCCGTGATGCTGGCGAAGCTGCTTCCCAACCCTTCCGGCGAAGCCATGAAGTTTGTCGATATCAGCATGCCGGTCCGGGACGAAAGCGGGCATTTCATGGGCGTGCTCGCGACGCATCTCTCCTGGGAGTGGGCCGCCGAGGTGGGGCGCTCGCTCTTTGTGCCGCTGCAGAAGCGCCTCCCTGGCCTGGAGTTCCTGGTCCTGAGCAAGGACGGCACGGTGTTGCTGGGCCCTCGGGACATGATCGGCAAGCCCATCGGCCTGAAACTCGATGACGCCAAGTCCAGCTGGTCGGTGGAACGCTGGCCGGACGGCAACCTGTACGTGGCAGGCTCTGCCCAGAGCGTCGGAGTCGACGAATACGCGGGCCTGGGCTGGACGGTGGTGACTCGGCAGCCCGCCGAGGTCGCCTTTGCCCAAGCCCATGAAGTGCGCAAGGAAATCTTCATATGGGGGGTGATCCTGTCCTTGCTGTTCGCCGTGATCGGCTGGGTGGTGGCCGGCATCGTCACGGGGCCGGTGAACGCAATCGCCGATGCCGCCGCTCGCCTGTCCGAAGGTGCCGATGTGAGCATCCCATTGCTCAAGGGCAGCCGGGAAGTCGAAACCCTCAGCGCGGCGATCCGTCACCTGGTCGACAGCCTGACGCGCAAAAGAGGCCAATTGGCCGTCGTCGAAGGCATTGCCTATCGCGACGTGGTTACCGGGCTGCCGAACCGGGCGGCCCTCGACAAGTACGTCCAGGCTGTACGCAGCGAGGCTGGGGCATCGCCTGACTTCGGCGTCCTGTGCGTGGACCTGGACGGATTCAAGCCGGTCAATGACCGCTTCGGCCATGCCGTTGGCGATGCGCTGTTGCGGGAAGTCGGCATCCGGCTCATGACGGCCGTACGCGAAGGCGATATCGCCGTCCGCCATGGCGGGGATGAGTTCGTGCTCCTGCTGCGCGTGCGCACGGCAGACCCCTTGGCCAGCATGCAAGGCGCCGCCGAACGGATCATCGCGAAGCTGGCCGAACCGGTGGTCCTGGACGGGGAAGCCATCGGCATCGGTTGCAGCATTGGCGGAGCATTGTGGACCACCGGCGCGTTCACCGAGGCCTTGGCCCAGGCCGACGAGGCCCTCTACCAGGCCAAGCGGGCGGGCAAGTCGCAGGCGAAGTTCCATGGAACCATGCTCGCGCCGACGACAAAAGCCGAGGCCTGAACGTAGCGCACACGTGACGCGGACGCGAAGTGCCCGGCCGATTGCTTTATCATGTGCGCCATTTCCTTTGCGACCCGATGGAACGATCATGACTTTCGATTTCGACACAGTATTCGACCGCCACGGCACCGGCAGTACCAAGTGGAGTCGCTATCCGGCCGACGTGCTGCCGATGTGGGTGGCCGATATGGACTTCCCCGCCCCGCCGGTGGTCATCGATGCACTGCGCAAACGCCTGGAACATCCGATGCTGGGTTACAGCGTGGCCCAGGACAACCTGCGGGCGGCCATCGTGACGGATCTGTGGAATAAATATGCCTGGCGCGTGGAGCCCCAGCAGATCGTGTTCCTGCCGGGGGTCGAGCCGGGCTTCAACATGGCCCTGCACGCCCTGGTGGAGGCGGACCAGAACGTGGTGGTGCAGGTGCCCAACTATCCGCCGCTGCGCAATGCCCCGGGCCACTGGAACCTGAACAAGGTGGAGCTGCCGTTCGAGCCGCTCGACGGCCAATTCCATACGCCCCTGGCGGCACTGCGCGATGCCCTGCAAGGTGGCGGCGCACTGTTGCTGAGCAATCCCCACAACCCGTTGGGCAAGGTGTTCGCCCGGGAAGAACTCGAAGCCGTGGCGCGCACCTGCCTGGAGCAGAACGCCTGGATCATCTCCGACGAGATCCATGCCGAACTGTGTTTCGACGGCCGCGTGCACATTCCCACCGCGTCCCTGAGCCCGGCTATCGCCGAGCGCACCATCACCCTGATGTCGGCCAGCAAGGCCTTCAACATCGCCGGCTTGAAAACCTCGTTCGCCATTATCCAGGACGCCAAGGTCCGCGAACGGGTCAACAATGCCCGGGCAGGCATGGTGGACAGCGTCAACGCCATGGGTCTGGAGGCCACACGCGCCGCCTACAGCGAAGCGGGCCCCTGGCTCGAAGCCCTCAAGGCGTACCTGCAGGCCAACCGCGATTACCTGGTGGATGCGGTCAATACCCGGCTGCCCGGTATCACCATGACCGTTCCCCAAGGCACTTACCTGGCCTGGCTGGATTGTTCGGCGCTGGGATTGGACAATCCCCACGCGTTCTTCCTCGACGAGGCCAGGGTAGGCCTCAGCGCCGGGCTGGATTTCGGCGACGATGCCGGGCAATTCGTGCGCCTGAACTTCGGCTGTCCGCGGGCACTGCTGGAAGAAGGTATCGCCCGGATGGAGCGCAGCCTGAAAGCCAGGGGCTGATCGTTAGAGGGCCGTCGTGCTGGAATAGGCCGAATGGCCAGGGCTGCTGCCCAGCCCTGGCCACGCGCGGGCCCCGTCGCACCGATGCCGACTATTCGTGCATGTCCGGGGTGTGCACGAAGCACAGCTTGTTACCTTCCGGGTCCCGGCAATACGCGCCGAAATATCCTTGCGAATACTGCGGACGCAGCCCCGGTGGGCCTTCGTCGTGCCCACCCATGGCGATGGCCAGCTCCCAGGCGGCGCGCACGGTCTGCGGTGAGTCGGCGGCGAAGCTGACTTGCATGCCGTTGCCCCAGGTCGCGGGCAGGCCATTGAACGGCAACTGCACGAACACCTGGGGCCAGCGTTTTCCGGGTTGATGCCAGCCTTCTCCCGGCGGGCCCGAATCGTCCTCGCTTTCCATGCGCACCAACCCCAGGCAGCCAAGGACTGCATCGTAGAACGCGATCATTTTCGGCAGGTCGCGCGCGCCGATCTGTATGTGGCTGAACACTTCCATCTCCCGGTTGGATGCGCATGGCCGTTGGATGACGCCTGTTCCAAGGCGTTCATTGCCGTTGATGAGCGGTCGCCGAAACGTCCCGCGCCACGCTCATCGACCGACGCGATGATCCGACCGAACTCTGGCCGAAGGCAGGCAGTCCACCCTGCAACGCAACTTCAACCTGCCCTGGAGAACGACAATGGCCGACTACCCTTTCCCACCTTTTCCGAAACAGAGCCAACCGGTACCCGGTACACAGCGCAAGATGGATCCGTACCCGGACTGCGGCGAACAGAGCTACACCGGCTCCGGGCGCCTGGCCAACAAGATTGCCCTGATCACCGGAGCCGACAGCGGCATCGGTCGCGCCGTGGCGATTGCCTTCGCCCGGGAAGGCGCGGACGTGGCCATCGCCTACCTGGACGAACACGAAGACGCCAGGGAGACCGCCCGCTGGGTCGAACAGGCCGGCCGCCAATGCCTGTTGCTGCCAGGGGACCTCGCGGACAAGGCGCAATGTCGCAAGACGGTTGACGAGACCGTGGCCCGCTTCGGGCATATCGACATCCTGATCAACAACGCCGCCTTCCAGATGACCCACGAGAACCTGGAAGACATTCCAGATGAAGAATGGGTTCGCACCTTCGATATCAACATCACCGCGATGTTCAGGATCTGCCAGGCAGCCGTGCCGCACATGAAGGCCGGTGGCTCGATCATCAATACCAGTTCGGTCAACTCCGACATGCCCAAGCCGACCTTGCTGGCCTACGCCACGACCAAGGGCGCCATCGCCAACTTCACCGGTGGCCTGGCACAGATGCTCGGCCCCAAGGGCATCCGTGTGAACAGCGTGGCGCCAGGGCCGATCTGGACGCCGCTGATCGTGGCGACCATGCCCGAGCAAGAGGTGCAGAATTTCGGCTCCCAGACACCCCTGGGCCGTCCGGGCCAGCCGGTGGAAGTGGCGCCGATCTATGTACTGCTGGCATCGGATGAGTCCAGCTATATTTCCGGGTCCCGCTATGGCATTACCGGCGGCAAACCGATGCTCTGAAGCTGCGGCGGTACGGGCGAGTAAGCTTATCCCTCGCCCGTCAGGACGGCTCCTTGGGGATCACCGATATTTTCCCGTTGCGCTCGATGATCGCGAACTTGATCTGCGCCAGGGTCTCGATGCCCTGGCTCGAACGCGCCGCTTCCATGATGTCTTCCTCTATCAACCGCGCATGCCGCATGCGCCCCCGCAGGAGCCGGCCATCCTCGACGATCACGGTCGGTCCGCCATCGATCAGCCGTGACACCCAACTGGAACGCTGCTTGAGCAGCGACAGCCCCACGTCGATGGCGATCAGCGTCACGATCACCATCAGCGCATTGGTCAACGAGAAGTCATCCCCCAGCAGGGCCTGCTGGGTCGCCTCGCCAATGATCATCAGCAGCACGAAGTCGAAAGTGGTGATGTCCGCCAGGGAACGACGGCCGGCGATCTTGAACAGCACCATCAATGCCAGGTACATCACAGCGGCCCGCAGCACCGAATCCATACGTCACCTACGGAAAAATGAATTGATCGAAACTCACCGCCACGCCACCGGGCATGGCGATGCGGCTGTGGTACGTACCCAGTCCCTCGCTGAGCAAGGACAGGTGAAGACTCGCCTCGCCCCGGGCATCGGCCCGGACCCAGAGTTTCATACCCGGCCCCGCGCTTGCCGAACGCACAGGCTGGGGCTGTAGCGTCTGCACGTCGAACCCATCCATCCAGTCACCGCCCAGCTCCACCTCCAGCAAGGCATCCGGCTGGCCCTTGAGCTGCAGGATCATGGGATGGGTGGAGCCGTTGCGATGAAACAACTCGTAGCTGACCCTCAGCCGGCCATCGCTGCTCTGTGCCTCACGGCTACTCAGGGGGCCCCGGGAAAACAGCCCCGCCAGCGTCAGGATCACCAAGAGCACCAGCACGTACCAACCCACGCGCTCGAAGCGCCAGACCTTGAGCTGGTAGGCCATGTCTTCGCGTACCGGAAATACCCGATTGTGGAAATCGTCGGGCTCGGTGTTTTCGTTCATGCACGCCTCCTGCCTGCTACCTGCGCTCTCCCGCCAAGGCGCGCTGGTGGAAGTGTCGCAACTGCAGGAGCGCATGCTCGGCAGCCCATAGCTGGACCTGGCTGCGCGTACCGAAAAAACGCTCCTGGCGACTGAACAGCGCCCGTTGGCCCTGGATATCGAAGGCCCAGGCAAAACATACGGTGCCGGCGGGAATCCCGTCCATGTCGTCTGGGCCGAGGATGCCTGTGGTGGCGACCGAAACATTGGCATTGGCGTCATGCAAGGCGCCTAAGGCCATTTCCTCGGCTACTTCGCGACTGGTGAGGTTGAAGGTATCGATGGTGCGGGGGTTGACCCCCAGCAGCCGTTGTTTCGCCTCGGGGGAATAGACCACATAGCCGCTTTCGATCAACGAACCGCTGCCCGGCACCTCGGCCAGCAGCGTGACGATCTGGCCGGCGGTACAGGATTCGGCAGTGGTCAGGCGCAGGTTGTGGTCACGCAGATAAGCAACCAGTGAATGAGCGACAGTCATGGCACATGGGTCCTTCAGGAGATCTGATGGGTTGACCGCCGTCGCCGTCATTCATTCCCTTTGATCGCATCGCCGCCTGTGAGCAGCAAATAAATGAAACCCCAGGGAAATCCCGCACCTCAAAACCACATGGGCCTCACGCAGAGGCTGTCTCGATAGGAGGTCGTCATGTCAGCACCCCTCGTCAAGCTGTTCACCCATCCCGAGTTCGCCTGGAAAGACATCCGCGAACAGGAACAGGCTCATCCGAGCCATTACCTCGGCCACCTGCTGCTGTTGGCCCTGATCCCTACGGTGTGCCTGTTCATCGGCACCACCTGGACCGGCTGGAGCCTGGCCGAGAACGAAACCGTACGCCTCAACAGTGCCAGCGCCTTGCAGCTGTGCGTGCTGCTGTACCTGACCATCGTGGCGGGCGTGGTGCTCATGGGCGCGTTCATCCGCTGGATGTCGCGTACTTTCGAGGCCCGTCCCACGCTCAACCAATGCATCGGGTTTGCGGCCTATACCGCCACGCCCTACTTTCTCGCCGGTCTGATGGGCCTCTACCCCAACCGTTGGCTGGCGGCCATTGTACTGTTGGCGGCGTCGGCCTACGCGACCTTCCTGTTGTTCGTTGGCCTGCCCAGGTTCATGAACCTGAAGAAGGAGCAAGGCCTGCTGTATTCGGCCAGTGTCTGGGGCGTGGGGCTGCTGGTCCTGGTGACCATCCTGGTGGAAATGATCCTGTTCTGGTTCAACGTGCTGCAGCCTGAGTACCTGCGCTTCCCGGCGGGCTGAGGATCATTTGCCCGCCTTCTTCATGCCGATCCGCCGACGCATGTCGGCGGTGATGCTCTGGCGGGTTTTCCTGAGTTCGGTCCAGGGTTCATGACCCACCTCGGCGAGGCGTTCGTGAACGTTGTGGATGTTCCACAGGTTTGCCCCCTTGAGCTCGGCCACCTCTTCGCGATAGATCGGTACGGACACCGGCAACCCTTCCCGGGTGCGGGCGGCGTAGGCACAGATGGTGGTGGCACCGAGGCCGTTGCGCAGGTAATCGATGAAGATCCGCCCTACCCGGTTCTTCGGCCCGGACACCGCGGAGAAACGGTCCGGCAGCAACTTCGCCATGTGGCTGACGATGGCGTGGCTGAAGCCCTTCACCTCGTCCCAACCCGCTTTGCGCGTCAATGGCACCACCACATGGATGCCTTTGCCGCCGCTGGTCTTGAGAAACGCCTTCAGGCCCAGCTCATCGAGCACCGACAGGGTCAGCTGCGTGGCCTCCACCATGCTTTTCCAGGGCAGCGCCGGATCCGGGTCAAGGTCCAGGACGAAGCGATCAGGCTTGTCCAGGTCCACCGTCGTTGCGTTCCAGGTGTGCAGTTCCACCGTGCTCATCTGCACCGCGCCGATCAACGCTTCGGGATTGTTGATGATCATCACCGGGTGTCCGGTGACTGATTTGTCCAGGCTCGTGATGCCCGGAATGGCCAGGCGCTCGGCGTTTTTCTGGAAAAACAGTTCGCCGGCGATGCCATCCGGCGCCCGCACCAGTGCCACGGGACGCTCGGCCAATTCCGGCAGGATGAATTCGGCGACGCTGGCGTAATACTCGGCCAACTGCAGCTTGGTGGTGCCGCTGGTGGCGTCGATGATCCGGTCCGGGTGGGTGATGCGGACCTTGCCCTCCATGCCCTGGGCTGCCGACGCCTTGGCCTTGCCTTTCGCCTTGGGTTTGTCTGGCGCGCGAGCGGGAGCGCTCTGGGCCTCGGCAGCCTTGGCCTTCTTCGTGTCGGCTGATTTCTTCACCGGTCTGGCCTTCTCCTGGGTGATGTCCTTGGCCGGTTTGTCGTTGCGCAAACCATGGAACACCGCGTGTCGCACCGAACCTTCCTTGGTCATTTCGGCGAACGCCACTTCGGCCAGCAAGCTGGGTTCGAGCCAATGCACGCCCTTGGCCTCGTAGCCGGTGGGCGGATTCACCACCGCGGCTTTTTTCGTCTCAAGGGGCAACAGCTGCTGGTAGATGCTCTTGAGGGTGGTTTCGTTAAAGCCCGTGCCCACTTTGCCGGCGTAGCGCAACTCACCGCTGTCGGCGTCATGCAGCCCCAGCAGCAGCGCACCGAAGGCACTGCGTGCACCCTTGGGCTCGCTGAAGCCCACCACTACGAACTCCTGGCGATTCTTGCACTTGAGCTTGATCCAGTCGTTGCTGCGCCGGGACACGTAGGCGCTGCCCATTCGCTTGCCGATCAACCCTTCCATGCGCATCTGGCAGGCGCTGTTGAGCAGGGCTTCGGGCGTTTCCTCGAAGGCATCGGAAAAGTGCAGCAGCGGGTCTCGATTGCGTTCGAGCACCGCCGCCAGCGCCGCGCGCCGCTCCTGCACCGGCACTTTGCGCAAGTCCATGCCATTGAGATAAGGCAGGTCGAACAGGTAATAGGCGATCTTGCCGCTGCTGCCCGCATCGAAGGCGTTCTGCAGGGCCTGGAAGTCCGGTACTCCATCCTCGTTGGCCACCACCATTTCCCCATCGAGCCAGGCCGACTCCAGCCCCAGCCCGGCCAGGGCCTCGGCCTGGCGTGGCAATTTATGGGTCCAGTCATGGCCGTTGCGGGTGATCAGGCGAACGTCGCCGTCTTCGATACGGGCCATGACCCGGTAGCCGTCGAACTTGATCTCGTAGAGCCATTCGCCGTCGGGAGCGCTTTGCACCAACGTCGCCAGTTCCGGCTTGAGAGTCTTCGGGATCGGCCCCGGAACCGCGCCACTGAGAGTGGTACCGGAAGCTTTTTTCGACGACTTTTGCGGGGAGGCTTTTTCCGGCTGTTTCACGGCCTTGGCAGCGGCGGCCTTGCCACGGCGCTTGGGTATGATGGTACGGTCGCTGAGCACGCTGTCGGGCTCGGCCTGCACCACGTCGTATTCGCTTTGCGGGCGGGCCGCTTCGTCCTGATGCTTGATCAAGAACCACTGCTCCTGCTTGCCGGGCATGTGAGTGCGCACCAGGTTCCACAGGCCGGCGAGCTTCTCGCCTTGCAACTCGAACTTGAGTCGGCCCTTTTCGTAGGCCTCGTGGGGATCGCCCTGGGGAATCCATACGCCCCGATCCCAGACAATGACATCGCCAGCACCGTAGTGCCCTTCCGGAATGCTGCCCTCGAACGTCGCATAGTCCAGCGGGTGGTCTTCGACATGCACCGCCAGGCGCTTGGCCTTGGGGTCCAGGGACGGGCCCTTGGGCACCGCCCAGCTCTTGAGCGCACCGTCCAGTTCAAGCCGGAAGTCGTAATGCAGGCGCGTGGCGTCGTGCTTCTGGATACAGAACTGCAGGGCGTGGGCCGCCTTCTTCGCTCGACGCGAGCGCTTCGCCGCCGGCTCCGGGGTGGCGGCGAAATCGCGCATGCGGTTGTAGTCGTCGAGGGTCTTGCTGGCCAT